>NZ_JAJGZS010000006.1:0-179646 GCF_020806285.1 Shewanella sp. 10N.7 | reverse complement strand
AACGATTGTTCTGGTTAAACTCTAAGATCGTGGCCAATATTAGTTGACCACTACAAAGGTATACAAGTATTGAAAATCATCTTGCTTACTCACCAAAAAGAGCTCACTAGACCGAGCAATACAGGTCGTTGGGTCAAAGCTGTATTAGAAGAGCGTGCACTGGTGATACCTTGGGACAGAGTGAATCCCAACCCGGAACTGACTCAGTTAATCGCGTCAGCGAATGTGGGATTATTATTTCCTGAATTACCAGCCCAGCCCAGCCTCGTAATGGGTTCAATTGATTCCGCAGAGATAATTGATACCAGTATTAGGCTTGAATCCGATACATTTTCAAATTTTGACGCATTAGTGATTATTGACTCTACGTGGCAAGAAGCGCGCAAAATATACAATCGTAGTCCTTATCTCAAGCAACTTAAAAAAGTCTCAATTAATAGCAAGGTTGAATCCATTTATCAGCTAAGAAGAAATCAGCTTGAAGGAGGCCTGTGTACGGCTGAATGCGCTGCGCACATATTATCTCAAGTTGGAGAGTTAGAATCTGCTGAAAGCATTATGAAATGTTTAAAGGAGCAAATCGCTCATAAAATGCAGTGATAACAAATGACAGGTACAAGTTAGCTTTATACATTTGAGATTTAAAAGCGGGAATTGAGTGACTCAATTCCCGCAAATGCAGTGTTATGGCTATAACTATAACTATAACTATATCTAAGTTGATTCTTATAGCTTTTATTACTGCTGATAATTAAAACTTTTTTGGAGTCTAATGTCTTCTACTGACGAACCAATCATAACTTTAAACTCACCCGATTCAGCTAACCAATCATTGGTGTTAATATCCCAAAATGATAAATCACGTTGATTCAGTGTGAAACTAACTTGTCCCGTTTCTCCAGCTTTTAGCCAGATTTTATCAAAGCCTTTCAACTCTTTCAGCGGACGAGGCACACTAGCCTTAACATCATTAAGGTACAACTGCACAACTTCAGCACCATCGGTTTTGCTGGTGTTAGTGATACTGGCAGTAACAGTTAACGTATCATCTCCGCTTAGTTTACTACTTGAGAAGTTAATGTCGTCATAGCTAAATTCACTGTAAGACAAACCATGACCAAACGGGAATTCAGGCGCAATTTTTTGTTGCTCAAACCAGCGATAACCAATAAATACCCCTTCAGAATATAACGACTCTTTCTCGTTATAATCATTTAGCGCAATAGGTGCAGTATCTTGTAGTTTTTTAGGAAGGGTTATCGGCATTTTGCCACTTGGATTAGCATCTCCAAATAAGATGTCAGTATAGGCATGACCCGCTTCCATTCCGCCATACCAGCCCCAAGCAATAGCGTTTGCTTTTTCAGCCCAAGGCATTTCTACAGCCGAGCCGCCAATCATAAATACGACAGTATTCGGATTTGCCGTTAATAGTTTCTCGATAATTTCATCTTGCTGGCCTGGTAACTTCATATCCGGTCTATCAATCGATTCACGATCGTCTGCATGACTTAAGCCGCCAAAGTAAATTACCGCATCAGCATTTTTCGCAGCGGCTAAATACTCATCTTCTGAATTGTATAAACTGTTTGGCGTTTCCCAACCTAAAGTGACTTTATCTTTACCTTGATAAATAAGCTTAAAAGCATAAGTTTCACCAGCTTTCAGCTCTACTTCAGCGTTAATAATATTGGCAGGTTTCGCATTATCATCGACAATGGCCTTGTCATTGATCAACAGGGTTACTTTACCTTGCGCCATTAGCTTTAATGTGTGCTTTCCTGTTTCCATCGGTTTGATATTAGCAAGGATTTCAACATTTTGTTGCTGACCTTTGGCATCAAACTGCGGATCAGCAATCCATGATTCGCTGCTTAATTGTTTAAGGTGATTATCTGCATAATAGTTAATTTGCCAAGAAGGGGTCCCAGTCCAATGACGAGTGGTTAAGTAGTCATTTGGGATGGGCATAAATGCACTACTGGCAGGGCGCATGTGTTGAATATTAACTTTACGGCCATTTTGTTCAAATTTTGCTTTAAGGCCATCAAGTGGACTGATTTCATATAAGGCTTTTACCTCAGATGACCCGCCGCCAAAGCCATGGCGTTTATCCGCGTTAGGCCCTAACACTAGGATGTTTTTGACCTTATCCGCATCAAGGGGTAATACCTGCTTGTTGTTCTTTAATAGCACTACGCCATTGGTCGCAATGGTGCGAGCATCGTCACGATGGGCTTGGGTATTTCGCTCACCTGATAAACGTTGTTTATCCATCATGCCAATGCTTAATTGCACTCTAAGAATACGGCGTACTTTATCATCAAGCTCAGATTCAGGCACTTTACCTGCTTTTATCATTGCTAGGAGTGGATCAGCTAAAAAGTATTCATCATAACTTTCGACAGCGGTGCCCATTTCAATATCTAGGCCGTTCATGGCAGCATCATAGGTATTGATATTGACATTCCAGTCAGTAAGGAGCAAACCTTCGTAGGCCCATTCACCTTTTAAAATGGTTTTAATCAAATGATGGCTTTGGTTAGCATTAGTGCCGCGAAACTCATTATATGCGCCCATGATGGCATGCACATTGGCTTCTTTAACTGCAGCTTCAAATGCGGGCAGGTACACCTCTCGTAGGGTTCGCTCGTCAGGTTTGGCATTCACTCCAGTACGGTTTAACTCTTGGGTGTTTAACGCATAGTGCTTAACAGTTGCACCGACATCATTAGCTTGAATGGCTTTAACGGTTGGAACGACTAATGTGGCAGCCAAGTATGGGTCTTCACCCATGTACTCAAAGTTGCGACCATACAATGGCAGGCGTGCAAGGTTAACGCCTGGGCCGAGAATAAGGTCTTTATTACGATGACGCGCCTCAGCACCTAGTACATTCCCATGCAAACTGGCCATGTTAGGATCCCAACTTGCGGCTACTGCGGTGAGTGGCGGCAAATAAGTTGAGTAGTCATTCGTCCAGCCGGCAGGTGCCCAAGAGTTTCTGTCAATTTCGTAACGAACCCCGTGAGGACCGTCAGACATCCACATTTCATGAATATTTAATCGCTCAATTGCTGGGATATGAAATTTTCCGCCTGCATGGACTAAAGACACTTTTTCCTCTAAAGAGAGCTGAGGTAAAAGACGTTCAATTTCAGATTCAACCTGAGATAAACGGTGCTGTAAACGCTGTTGCTCACTTTGACTCAGTACTGATAATGCATGTGACTGTTTCACTGTATTTGATGAATCTGCAGTACTTGATGAGTCAGCAATGACAGCCGAACTGCTTAACATCAGTATTGAAGCTGAAATTGAAACTGCTCGAAGTCTATTTTTTGTAAGCGCTTTCATTTTTGGCCGATATATCGGTGTCATCTGAGGCTCCTTGATAGATTAATAAAAGATATTTTTTATGAGGTTAACAATGTCAATTGGCAAAGAGTTCACCAGCATAATTAGCTGACATTGATGAATATATTGGCCGTTAAGCGGCCTGTTTGGGGGTTACTATCAATATCTGTTTTAGGACAGACTAAAGTTGAATGCAGCAAATTACCCGGATATATCACCAATCGATGTTGTTTATATTCGATTTGATGATGTTGTTGGTAATACTGATTACTTTCGACAAAATATTTTGCCGGATGCGGAGTTAGTTCTTGTAAATAGGGCTCTGCAGCTCGGAAGTATTCATCCATATTGGTTTGGGTAATACGTTCGAATTGTGTAGGAACGTGCTTAAAAAATGCCGTTGCCCCATGGTCTTCTTCGTTAAGATACTGCAGTAATGCAAAATAATAGGGCGCAGGGGTATCAAAGTGTGGAATACGTTGTAACGTCGTCAAATTTTCTGGCTGGCGGTTGATTAACGAAAAGTACGTTGCTTGAGGTTTGATGCGAAGGTTAGTGGGTATTTTGTAAACATCATAAATCAATTGAAATACGTGGTTTAATACTTCAATCACATAATCTCTAGGCAGTTTGGCTCTTATCCCTGGATAATAAGAACCCTTGTCTAAGTTAAAGTCGATTTGATCAGCGCAATGTTGTAGTTCAGAGATGTCAGCAGTAAAGTCATCGATAACAATCACAGGTGTTTTTTGTTCACCAATATAATGGATCTCTGGTTTCAATGGCTTGTTGACGCGTACCATTGGATTGAGATCTGTTGGCTTAGCACTAGATACTTGCTCTTGCACTGTTTGCGAATGTGGTTCTGTCATAAACAACCTTACTGGCTTAATTCTAAATAAACTCAATCATGACTAGTTAAAGCATTTTTGACTTACAGTAATGCTGCACAAAATCATAATGGTCAGGCAAATTCGAGACTTTCTGTTTCGCTTTTGCTTTGATTGAGCCTAAGAAGTGTTCCAACTCTTCATCTTCCATCATATCGACGATTGGGTGATATTGTTTCGGTGCTAACCCTTGACCCATCATTACCTGTATCCAAGAACTTTCGCCAAATAATTCATTACCGTGTTTATACACTTTGCCAGAAGCATCAAACATATCGATACGATGTTGCAACGATGAAGGTACGCTCATATTTTTACAATAGCGCCAGAAGCGAGTATCAGTACGGTCTGTGACCTTATAATGCAATACAATAAAGTCGCGGATGTTTTCAGTTTCTGTGCGAGTTTGCTCATTAAACTCATTAATGTCTTCTTCAACAATACCTTGTGAAGGGAACATTTGCAGAAGACGCACAATACCTCGTTGAATAAGGTGGATGCTGGTGGACTCTAACGGCTCTAAAAAACCAGATGATAAACCGATTGCGACACAGTTTTTATGCCATGTTTTACGGCGACTGCCTGTGCGGAACTTAATCACACGAGGGTCAGTTAACGGCTCACCTTCAATATTGTTCATTAACGTGGTTTTGGCATCTTCATCACTCATGTATTTACTGCAAAAAACGATGCCATTACCGGTACGGCTTTGAAGTGGAATCCGCCATTGCCAACCTGAATCACGAGCGATTGAGCGAGTATAAGGAATCGGTTTTTCGGTGGTTTTGGTTTGCACTGCAATCGCGCTATCACATGGTAACCAATGGCTCCAATCATCAAAACCTGTATTGAGTGTGCCTTCGATTAGCATGGCTCTAAACCCAGTGCAATCAAGGAATAAATCACCTTCCACAATTTCGCCTGAGTCAAGTTGTAAGGCTTTAATATTGCCGCTAGCTTCATATTGCAAGACATCATTAATTTTGCCTTCTATACGAGTGATGCCATGTTGCTCGGCAATGGCACGTAAGAATTTAGCGTAAAGCGTCGCATCCATATGATACGCATGGTTGTAATCTTGATTCGGCAGTACAGCAAAGCGACCTTCTCGCGCCGCTAAATGCTCAGTACAATAGTCGCCGATTTCACTGACGATGCCACGTTGTTGGCCTTTCAGCCAAAAATGTTGGAAACCACAGGCCCAGCAATCTTTGCCGAGAAAACCAAAGGAGTGAATGTAATCTTTTCCCACATCGTGCCAATTTTCAAATGAAATACCTAATTTAAAAGTGGCATTGGTAGCAGCCATGACATCTTGTTCTTTAATGCCTAATAAACGATGAAAAATATGTAACGTAGGAATGGTGGCTTCACCGACACCTACAGTGCCTATTTGATCGGATTCAACCAATACCACTTCTAAGTTTTTACCTAGCAGTTTTGTTAATGCAGCAGCGGCCATCCAGCCAGCGGTGCCGCCACCTGCAATGACAACTTTTTTAATTGGCTTGTTTGAAGCGTTTGCTTTTTCAGAGGCTTGCTTTTGCATAACAGAATTTCCTTACGATCAATTCACAAAATAGTGATTAACTCTTTATTATTCGTTGTTTGAAAATTAATGAACTCGCTTTTTTATGAGTTTATCGCTTTAACTTATTAATTAAGTCCGCTCTAAGCTTTCGAGCATTGATATCATCTAGAGGTTTAGTCTGCATCCCTTGAGCATCTTTCGGGATATGACTGACATCATCGTCATCATGATCAAATATGTAGTGATTGAACATGGCTTTCCAAGCTTGTCGTTGTGCTTTAGGCAGTGAGCGAAGACTTAACATTGCCATTGCCAGCGCGTTATTCGGTCTACCTAGATAAGCTGGCGTGTCTCGCCACCAATGGGTTATCAACACATTAAAGGCTTCTACACCACTTACTTGATGCCACCACATACTAGGAACATATAGCACATCACCTGGCTCAAGCTCAGCGGTTTGAGCCGCTGCAAGGGCATGTTTATATTTAGGGTATCTATCAAAGTCGGGCGCATCAAAGTCGACCATACTAATTTCTTGGCCACCAGGGGCAAACTCCATCGGGCCAATGTATAAATTACCGACTTGTTCGGGTGGGAATAGGGTAAAAGTACGCTTGCCAACAACATTACAGGCAAGATTTTGCGGGAAATCAAAATGTGCTGCTATTCGAGATTGATTACCTAACCAGACGCTGGTAAGTGGCTTAATAGACTCAAGTTTTAAGCTGTTTTTATCTGCTAAACCTGGCAGAAACTGATTAATCTCAGTTGAACCCATATAGATACTTGGCGGAAAGTCATCATCTTTATGGGTAAATAGCTTATCAATCACCTGATGTAAATTAAGCTGGGCGGCCTGATAATTAAAGCCGTTAACTTGATCGTTATAAAATACGCGGCCTTTATGTTCTGGTGCCACGTAATAGGCAGTTACTGGGGTTTGCTGATAAAAAGACAGTAAGTATTGAGCCGCATCTTCAGCACTTTTAAGGCCTGCTTCCACTAAAGGCCAGTGGGCACAAGCTCCTTTAAGAATAACGGGTTCATCGATTGACTCAATCTCATCAATGATGTCACTCATTGAGCTGTTTTCAATCACTCTTACTGTCTGTTTCGTATCCATTTACAACAACCTTATAGATGTGCCTGATACAGCGTTAAGCACTTGTCTGAGCATTTTTGAAGTTCAAAAGCTGTCTTATATTTGATTGTGATGCCAACGTCATATAAATAGCGCTGAGATAACCTTGCTGATGCAGTTCAGCGAGTGTTTCCGCGGGAAGCATGGCAAGGGTTTGTTCATTGATGGTGTAAAAACCAATCATTTGGTGCTTTTCACCGTTATCAAGCTCAATGTCTAGAGTAAATGACTCAAGCAATTCAAGTTTGATCAGGGTTTCAATAAAGTTTTTGCTATCGATTAAGCCATGGTGAATGGTTTCAAGCATTTCACCGACTTCATCAAGGTAAGGGGTGTTACCACCGTATGGGAAGAATAGCGGCTCACCTTCGGCTTCATTGATTCTAGGATGGTTTGGATCTAAATGAATCACACGTTGAACCTGCTCAACACCATCTTCCTGTACAGTTTGCTGACCGATTAAAAAAGGTTGGCGGCGGACAGTTAATGGAATATAGGCCGCTTGCCATTTACCATCTTGAAGAAACAAGTTTTCTTTATGTTGGAAGCCAAACATAGCAACAGAATAGAATTGGCCGGTATTACTGTCTTTTTGAAAAAAGATTGGATAATGTGCCTGTACACTTCTAAATTCGGCTGGAAAGGTCACTGTGTACCAGAGGTTATCACCGAATTTTTCTGAGCGTTCAGTAATAATTTTTAAGTCTTTATGATCGACACTATTGAGTAATACTGGTTTATTCATGCTGACATCCTAATCAAATACAGTCTTAGCTGTGTTTATTGTTATGTGTAATTGGTCTTGTAATAGCGAGTGTAATTTGTCGTTTATTATTGTATTGCGACTAAATCTTAGGTAATCCATATTGTGCAATTTTTGCCAGCAACTCTCGGTTGGTGGGCAATATTTGCTTTAAGCCTTGTGTACGTTTTATATTTTCACTGAAAAGTTGTTGAGCTTTATGTTGCAATGACGGCTTTAGTTGAGTTGGCACCATGGTCTGAAATTCCATACCATAAAGCACGAATTGAAAACTCGCAGCTGGAAATAATACATCTGTATGTTGAATGTCGTGTATATTCGGCGCTTGAGTTCGCCACAGCTCGATTTGTTGTTGTAAAGAATCCGGTATCGTTGATGACTCACGATGGTCATGCCAATAGTCACTGTCGCTTCTTTTACTCAGGACATAATGCAGCTTTAAAAATTCGATAATTTGCTGCCAATGTTGGCTAAAACGTTGATTGACTCGAGAGGCAACAATATCCATTACTTGTCTATTCGAAGGTAATTGCTTAGCAAGGGTATTGGCACTCCATTCAACTAATGCTAGCGCTGATGCTTCTAAAGGCTCGATAAAGCCTGCAGCCATACCGATAGCCATACAATTGTTTTTCCAGCAGACTTGTCGATGCCCCGGTGCAATAGAAAGTTTTTTGAACTCTAGTTTATCTACATCAATATTGACTGTGGGTCTAAGGTAATCGATAAGCTGCTTTTCTGCTTGGTCTTGATCGGTATGACTCGATGAATAGACATGACCGACGCCTCGCCTTGTCGGTAAACCAATATCCCAAATCCAACCATTTGTTTGCGCAGTAGAATGAGTGCATGAAGCAATCTCTGAGTCAGGGCTTAGGTAGGGAACTTGTACCGCTAAAGCGGAATCATTAAATAACACAGACTTTTGGCATATAAATGGAACGCTTAACTGCTCACCAAGCAGTAAAGATTTGACTCCAGTACAATCCACAAAAAAGTCAGCCTTGAGGATGCCTGATTGCTTGGTTGCTAAGTGGCTAATATCCCCATTGTCGTTTTTGTGAATACTGGTGACATGGTCTTGAATATGAGTCACGCCAAGTTTTTCGGTGCAGTGCTTTTGCAATAGCTGGCTAAACTTACCGGCGTTAAGGTGATAGCCGTAATTATTTTGAAATTGATACTCACCAGTAGTGATTTGTTTAGGCGCTAAAAATAATTGGCTTAATTGATTTTGCTGACCAACAGCATCTGCAAAGCTGACTTGCTCTCTGTGTGGCATCCAGTAAGGACAAAGATCTAATTCGTTTGTTCCTATAGGTAAACTGAAAGGATGAAGATATTGCTCGCCGGAGCGATTGTGTGTATCAGCTGAGTGAGTCCAGTTGAAAAAACGCGAACCTTGCTTAAAACTTGCGTCGCAATGGATTAAAAACTCAGTTTCACTGATGCCGATATTTTTGAGTGTGCTGCGCATTGAAGGCCAAGTACCTTCACCTACGCCAATGGTCGGCACATCTGGAGATTCTATTAAAGTGATATTGAGCTTAGGAGAGGGCGATAGCTTGCCATTATCAGCGTTGTGCTCAGCAGCCAGTATTCCTGCTGTTAACCAACCTGCAGTGCCGCCGCCAACAATAATAATGTTTTGAATCGCTTGTGCCATAAAATGCCTATTTTATATTTTGTAGTTAAGGCCAGTTTTAATAACTTTAATTCGTATCGATAGAGTCATTTTTTCGGCTAGTGCTTGACTAGCATTGAATATTTTTCAATCGCTTACAAGTGTTTGTAAGTAATAATTTGTAATAATGAGAGAGAATTGTAAATTCATAAAAAAGGTGCAACGTCCATGTTGCTAACGGATGTAACTTAAAAAAAGAGGTGACCATGATAGTCACCTCAAACGACCTTAGTTTACATTTTTAAAACGTGTTCAAGTTAGAATGTATAACGTGCACCTAGACTGTATCGAGCTCCTGTTTGGGTGTAGTTCAATACTTGAGTAGTTGAACGACCATGAGTTCGCGTATTTTCTTCAGTGATGTTTAACCCTTCGAAGAATACTGTTAGGCCTTCAACTGCAGCGATGTCATAACCAATATTGAAATCAACTTGCGAATATTCTTCAGTATATGATGGGTTAGCACCGGTGCCGTCACCTGTTGAGTTCAAGAACTCATCACGCCAGTTCCATGCTAAACGAGCAGAGAAACCATAGTTTTCATAGATGGCAACAACGTTAGCTGTATCACTGATGTTGGTTAGTACATTTTGCGGATCATCACCAGGTCGGTTTAGGTTGTAATTGTCATAAGAGTCGCCTGCATTTACTAACGTGTAGTTAGCTTGCATGCCGAAACCTGACTCGCCAAAGAAGTGTTGTACTGCAAATTCCCAACCATCAATCACAGAACTGTCGCTACTGTTTGAAGGCGTTGTTAGTACAAAGTTAAGGCTTGGGTCACCAGGGTTACCAGTGATTTCAATATTGCCGTTATCTGGGTTTAGAGTGACATTTGGATCGGTTGCACCATAAGTGTCGTAAATCCACTGTCGCTGATCAATGGCTGTTACATTTCCAGCGGCAATAGCTTCTGCAACGTAAACACCATTTGATGGATCTGCAATTTCATAAATAGTAGAATTTACAGGGTTACTATCAATAAAGTTTGTTACGTCTTTACGGAAGTAACCGACAGAGACATAACTCGCATCTGCGTAGTACCACTCACCAGAGAAATCATAGTTAGTTGATTCAAGTGGTAATAAGCTTGGGTTACCTGATTCACCACTACCACCACCACGGTTAGCTAGTGTTCCAACTGTCGTACCACCTTGAATAGAGGTGTAGTCTGGTCGACCAATTGTTTCACTGTATGCAGCACGTAAATAAATATCTTCTACGACTTCAATATTGAAGTTGAAACTTGGTAAAAAGTAATCATACGAACCTGTTTGAGTACCAAATACACGGTTATCAGATGTAGTGCTTTGAAGTGCAATTTCTGTTTCTGCTATCCAAGTTGCTTGGTCATAAGATGAAACCGCTGACTTAGATTCAACATCTGTTTTTTCATAACGTACGCCGAAGTGAACATCAAATGGCATATCGCCCCATTCGCCTTCGTAGTTATATTGGACATATGCTGATTGTGACTCTTCTTGAGTGAAACGGTCGGTATCACTTGCATAATCAGTAGATGGACAGAAACCGTTACCACAATCACCAACAGCTGTAGAGCCGTATAGTTCAGCAGCGCGAGCGCGAACCGCTTCAAAATCCCAAAGGAAAATCACATCTTGTGGGTCAATAGAGGCTGAGCCTTCATAATCTGAGAAGTCACCTTGTGAACCGTCAAATTTATCTTGAACGCTACCCGCTGGGAACCATGAAGGGTCAAAATCGCCTTCAGCGCCAACACCACCCCAGTCATTACGTTGTACGTTTACTGATTGAGAGTGATTATTTACGTCAGTTGCTGCGATACCAAAGTCGATGCTACCAGCCTCTTCAAAGACGTAAGTACCATTGATTTGTAGTTGTTCAACTTCTGATTTATTACGAGCATTACCAAATACTGAACCAGTAACACGCATATCTTCAGGACGAACAGCATTACCACCACCAACAGCGAGTACTGGTACGTCACCGGTGAAATCAGTTGCAGCGCTTGTACGAATAAATGCTGCAGTACTTAAGTTACTGTTACTACCGTTAGGGCTATTAGGTGAACGCTCTGCTTCTGAAGTATGGTAATCCAATGATAAGAATAAGTTATCAGTTGCATCCCACTCTAAATTAAAGCCTAAAGAGCCACTTTCATCACGTGTTCCGTAATCACCCGCGGCCATTGATAAATCAGCGCCGCCATCAGGGTAAGTTTCAGAGTAAACCAATGGAGATGATACTGGGCCATCTGACCAAGTGCTTTCTTGAGTAGGAACAAAGTTAAACCATGCAGATACATCATGTGATTGGGTATCAACATCATTTTGCATGTAAGTGTAATCTAGAGTTGCACGTAACGAGTCAATTGGCTCGTATTGTAAAACTAACTGACCATTAGTACGGGTACGTTGCTGCTCTTCAAAACGGTAAACCGTTGTTTGTGGCACTGCGTAAACATCATCTTCACCTGGACGGTTAATTTGATTGTCATCTTTTGGTACGCCGCCCCATTCTGCATTATCGCCGCCCCAGTCTTGGTCAACAATACCTGGGAAGCTACGCCAGCCTGTGCCGACTTGAGCTTGTTGGTTACCGCTTTCACGTTCTTGGTAACTCGCTGAAATCGAAATACCAAATTTGCCATCAGCAAAAGTGTTTGAATATAAACCTGATAGTTCTGGTGTAACAGAGCCTTCATCAGTTGATTGATCATCAACAGCTTTAACACCGAAAGTCGCTTTAAGGCCTGGAGAGCTTAGTGGGCGATGAGTTAGAACATTAATTGTTGCGCCAATACCACCAGTTGAGTTTTTCGCTTGGCTTGTTTTCTCAACTTCAACAGCACTAATTGCTTCTGATGCAATGTTAGCGAAGTCAAAAGAGCGAGAACCGGTTGTTACTGGCATTTGACGGTTATTGAGCATAACCAAGTTTTGGTCTGCACCGAAACCACGAACAGAAACACGGCTACCTTCACCATTTTGTCTGTCGATTGATACACCCGTAATACGTTGCAAAGACTCAGCTAAGTTACTGTCTGGGAACTTACCAATGTCTTCAGCGTTAATTGCATCAACGATACCGTTAGAGCTACGTTTTAAATCCATTGATTTAATTAAGCTTCCGCGAATACCCGTGACTTGAAGTACTTCAATGTTTTCATCTGCAGCCGCTTCATCAGCTGCGAATGCTGGCATCATGGTACTTGCACTCAGTACTACCGACAAACTAGTGGCAATTCTGGTCTTTTTAAATGTTCTAAATTTCATCTAAGTCTCCCCTCGACTAGATCTCAGGCTACTACTCTCTGATTTTTTTATTCGGATTACGCATTCACGTAATATGTTTTATTCATCATTTGTAAACGCTTTGAAAAGCCTTTATGTAAAAGTTAATGTAAGCGCTTACATAAAACTAGATTAATTTGTTAACAGCGTCAACAATAATTGCTACAAAAAATCACAAGTTGTTAACTTTGTTTTTGTGGCAAAACAAAACAAGAAATCTTAAGTTGCTGAATAAAAACATTAATAATTTACTATTTAGCAGTTTTATCTAAAATAAAAAAAGAAATAATTTTGTGATAGCGCTTACATTTCTTTTGAAATAAATACGCTAGGGAAGGTGGTTGTTGCAGATTATGGAAGCTAATTTCAATATAAAGACAGTTTAGTGCAGTTACATGCTTGTTTTTACACATATTGTATGACAAATGAATAATGTTTTTAAATGAGTATTAGGTCAATTTCGGAGTCAAAAATGGCCATGAATTTAGATACTATTTTAGAAAATACGCAAAGCAGTAAGCAGTAAGCAGTAAGCAGTAAGCAGTAAGCACAAAAGCAGAAAAGCAGGCCTGAAACTGATGGCAGATCCCCATATTGAAATAACACTAGTTGTGCAATAACTTGAGAAATGAGAAGTGAGGTATGAGAATTGATTTTTGATGTAGCAAGCTTGAATGCTGCTAATTAAAAGCCGCATAAGTCGCGGCTAAATTGGGTCTGACAGGCAATCATCTAGGGATTGGTGCTTTGCACTTATAATTGTTTGTTGCGCTTATAATTGTTTGTTGTGGTTGTCAGAAGGCTTAGTTGCCGAATCTCTAACTATTAACTGTGGTGTAAAGGTATTTTCAACTTCAGCTTTAGGGTCATTATAAACATGCTTTAATACCCAAAATGCAGCCATTTTGCCCATTTCATGGATCGGGTTATTCACTGTCGTGAGTTTAGGGGAGATATATTGTGGGAAAGGGATGTTATCGTACCCCACAAATGACAACTCTTGTGGGATTTTCATGCCTTTTTCAAGGCATACTGCAATGGCACCAGAGGCCATTTGATCGTTAGCACAAACTACTGCGGTAAAAGTCTTTTTGACGCTAAGTAAGTGCTCCATTGCTAAACAGCCGCTGTGCTCTTTAAAGTCTCCCTCAAAGCACAGTTGCTCATCAAATTCGACACCAAATTCAGTTAATGCCCGTTGATGACCATGTAATCGGTCTTGAGCATCGAGTTTAAATTTGGGGCCTGAGATATACGCAATGTCTTTATGTCCATGACTGAGAATGTGTTTGGTGGCTAGGTAACCACCAAGATCATTATCTAAATAAACACAAGCATCACTGATTTCTTCGATGTAGCGGTTAATCAGCACGATGGGAGTATCACCCTGGTGCAGCTTAATCAGATATTCATCATCAACAGCTTCTACGTCAAGAATTAACGCATCACAGCCTCGACTCATTAAAAACTCAACACCGTCTTTTTCTTGGGACTCATCACTGTGTCCTGCTGCAATGATAACGTGTTTATTGCCCGCTCGAAGTGCAGTTTCAATCTCAGTCATCATTGGGCCGTAATAGGGGCCGTCTAATTGAGACACTAACACACCGACACTATTTGAACGGTTTGACGCAAGGGACTGCGCAATGGTATTTGGACGATATCCCAATTGATCCATTGCACTTAATACTTTCTGTTTCGTTTTTTCGCTGACTTTAGTGTTGTTATTCATCACTCGGGACACTGTCGCGAGTGAAACGCCTGCTAAAACTGATACGTCATATATTGTCGCCATATATCCCTATTTAATACTGTCTAGCTAATGATGAGAGTCAAAACGTCGGTTAGACTAGCATGAACTATTTAGCACATTCATTAAAAAACGATTTTATTTGACGAACATTAATAAATCAGTTCGCCAAATAAACAGTATTATCTGTTGTGCGTATCAATTGTATCAAGCTCTGTAATTAATAAGTTTCTACAATTTGTGAATATTTATTCATTAGTGAATGTTGAGCATATTTATTGCGTAATCGCAGCGTGCACTTTCTCAACTTGCTCATTGTCTAACTTGTACCATTTCATGACGATAGCGACGATAATTGATCCCACAGCAGGGTAGATAGTAAATGAAATCAAAATCCCTTGTTGAGTTGCTTGGGTTTGTTCAACATCAGCTTGGTAACCATATAATGCCAGCAACCAACCAGCGGCTGCACCACCAATCGCAACACCTAACTTGATAAAGAAAATAACTGAAGAATAAATCATTCCGGTAATTCTTACGCCAGTCTTAAACTGACCGTAGTCAACTACGTCTGCCATTTTCGCCCATAGTAGAGGGGTACCCATATTAAACGTAAAGCCCCACACTATAAATAGTGCAAATGCGAGTTCAACTTGATCGCCTGAGACAAAATAGGCCGCAATACACAGAGCAGCAGCAATGAATTGAATCGTAATATAAGCTTTGACCTTACAGACTCGTTTAGCTAAAGGCTCAGCTAAAATACAGCCAAATATATTACCAATCATACCAAGAGTAATGAATAAAGTGATTGAGTCTGGCATATGCAAATAATACTTAACGTAATAGATTGCTAAGCTGGTTTTAAGCACCATGCCAGATAACAACCATATAGCGGCTATAGATAGAATACGCCACTGATCGTTTTGCCACAGTAACTTGAAATCTCTTTTAAAGCTTAAGTTTTGATCTTTCGGCGGGTGTAAGCGCTCTTTTGTGCCAAGAAAACACAGAATAAACATAACCACGCCCAATGCGCTCATTGCTGCAATGGTCAGTTGATAACCTTTAGCTTGATCGCCTTGGCCGAAATATTCAACTAAAGGTAATGTTAATCCTGACACCATTAAACCGCCAATCATGGCAAACACAAAGCGGTAAGACTGTACTGAAACTCGTTCTTTGGGATCGGCTGTTAATACACCACCTAATGCACAATAAGGAATGTTGATCGCGGTATAGACCATCATTAATGCAGTATAGGTGACAAAGGCGTAAATCATTTTGCCTTCTTCAGCTAAGTCAGGTGTCGTAAATGCTAAAACACTAATCAAGCCAAAAGGCAGGGCAAACCACATAAGGTAAGGACGGAATTTACCCCATTTGGTTTCTGTTCTATCAGTGAGTGCACCCATCAGAGGGTCGGTTATAGCATCAATAAATCGAACAGCCAAAAACATTGTGCCGACAAATGCAGGTGAAATACCAAATATGTCAGTATAAAAAAACGTAAGAAATAACATCACCGTTTGGAAAACGATATTACTGGCTGTATCACCTAATCCATAGGCTATCTTCTCTTTAACGCTAATCATGCAAACCTCTTTCGGGTTATTATTTTTCTAATGTAGGGTGTTGGGCATTATTTTTATTTTGCTATTATTCAGCTCTTTGGCTAATAAAATCACGGTAGGCAAGACCACTGTGTTTTATTGTTCGTTTTTGTGTTTGGTAATCAACATACACTATCCCAAAGCGTTTTAAATAGCCCTCTGCCCATTCAAAATTATCCATTAAGCTCCATGCAAAATAACCATCGATTTTAACGCCTTGCTCAATAGCATCATTAACCGCATTTAAATGCGCTTGGTAATATTCAAGTCTGTCTAAATCATTTACCGCGTCATCAACAATTTTATCATCCATAGCTGCGCCATTTTCAGTAATGTAAATTGGCGGTAATGTATAGGTGTTATGTAAGCTAGTTAATAAGTCGGTGAAGGCAGCAGGGTAAATTTCCCAACCGATATCAGTTTTAGGGGTATCTTTCATATCAATTTGTTCAAACTGGTTTTCACTGCAAGCTTGATACACGGCTCGGGTATAAAAGTTAATTCCTAAAAAGTCGATTGGTTGACTAATAATGTCCATGTCCCCAGGTTCAATATCTGGTTTGTCACCGTCATCAAAATCATGAATTATTTCAGGATATTTACCATCCATTATTGGTTTGATATACCACTGATTAAAGTAGTCATCAGCAATTTGGCTGGCTTTGATATCAGCTGGCTTGTCAGAATAAGGGTAACAAGGAGTGAAGTTAAGCACGATACCGTTTAATGCGTTTGAGCAGTTCTTTTGAATCACTTGCATGGCAAGACCGTGAGCAAGCAATAAGTGGTGCGCAGATTTACGACCATAGGCTTTTGTTGCAAGGCCTGGTGCATGAATACCAATCTCATAGCCTAAATAAGAGCTACAAAAAGGTTCATTTAATGTGGCGTAAGAATGTACGCGATCACCAAGTGCTTGAGTGATTTTATCGGTGTAGTCTTGGAAGAGGTAGGCAGTCTTTCTATTTAACCAACCACCTTGATCTTCAATATGTTGTGGTAGATCCCAATGATAAAGCGTGGCATATACCTTTATCCCTCGGGCGATAAGACTATCCATCAAGTTAGTATAAAAGCTCACACCTTCTTGATTGAGGCTACCATCTTGATTAATCACACGCCCCCAAGAAATAGATAATCGATAAGCATCAACTCCTAATGATTCAATCAACTCAACATCATCTTTCCATAATGCCACATGCTCGCAAGCTTGTTTGCCGTCAGAACCGTCACGGATTTTGTCTGGTGTTGCACAGAAGGTATCCCAGATACAAGGTAAGCGAGAATCAGCCGCTCCTTCAATTTGAAAAGAGGCGGTTGCAACACCAAAAGTAAATTCTTTTGAGTGCATTTTAGAATCTGATGGTAATGATATTTTCATATTTATTATTCACTTAATATGTTTCTGATGTAATTCTGCCTACAGCGCTTCAAAGGCCTAAACACAGGCGGTTACTGAGGTGCTGTTACAATTTTTACTAATAAAAATCGTTGACTTTCGTTATCGGTATGTTAAAAATGAAAGCGCTTACATCGAGGTTAGTGATTAATTAACCAAACGTCAATAATTGATTTAGATAATTCTCGAAACGGCCTATCCATGTACTACCAAAGATGTAGAACAAGGGTGCTTAGATAGACTTAAACCATAAATACATAATAATTAAAGAGGAAATGTCATGGCTAACGCACCGTTAAATGCAGATGCTGCTGAAATGGGGAGTGTTCATCAAACTGGGAGTTTTCGGTTTGCTTTGATGGCATTAACCTCACTATTTTTCATGTGGGGTTTTTTAACCTGTTTAAATGACATCTTAATTCCATATTTAAAAAATATGTTTGAATTAAGCTATACCCAAGCCATGTTAGTTCAGTTTTGTTTCTTTGGTGCCTATTTTATTGTCTCAATTCCTGCGGGCTCTTTAGTCGGTAAAATTGGATATCAAAAAGGGATTGTTACCGGACTGGCTATTGCCTGCGCAGGTTGCTTACTCTTTTATCCGTCAGCGAGCTATGCCTCTTATTGGATGTTCTTAAGTGCTTTTTTTGTATTAGCATCGGGTATCACCATATTACAAGTTGCCGCTAATCCTTATGTGAGTGCATTAGGCCCTGCAGAAACCGCGTCTTCAAGATTAACCATGACTCAAGCATTTAATGCGCTTGGTACCACAGTCGCGCCATTTTTTGGCAGTTACTTGATTTTAAGTAATCAACCCCATGAAGCAGCTTCTAGTGCGGCAGAGTCATCTATTGCAGCTGTACATCAAGCCAGTACAGTGCAAGTTCCTTATTTAATGTTAGCTGGCGCCTTGTGTGTGCTAGCGATTATTTTCTTCATTTTAAAGTTACCCGTTCTTGGTATTAGCGAGCAAAAAACCAAACAACAAAAGGGCACAGGTAGTGCGTGGAAATATCCACATTTGGTATTAGGCGCTGTAGGTATCTTTGTTTATGTTGGCGCCGAAGTTGGCATAGGTAGTTTTTTAATTAACTTTTTGACTCAGCCTGACATTGGTGGATTTACTGAATCGCAAGCTGCTAAGTACATTGCTTATTATTTTGGTGGTGCAATGGTTGGTCGCTTTATTGGTGCTTTGGTGATGCAAAAAATTGCTGCAGGCAAAGTGCTAGCATTTAACGCTACCTGCGCAGTTTTATTAGTGGCAGTAGCGATGTTATCTGAAGGCACAACAGCAATGTGGGCATTGCTATTGGTTGGACTATGCAATTCTATTATGTTCCCAACGATCTTTAGCTTAGCGTTAACAGATTTAAAGCAGCATACCAGTCAAGGTTCTGGTGTCTTGTGTTTAGCGATTGTTGGTGGTGCGATTGTCCCACTATTGCAAGGCATGCTAGCTGATACCTTTGGCATTCAATTGGCGTTTGTTTTACCGCTAGTGTGTTACGCCTTTATTGCTTATTACGGTTTAGTGGGCAGTAAAGCTAAACGCCCAGAAGCTGCGTAATATTCGACTTAAACGCTTAATGATGAAACATTTAAAAACAAATATAGAATTTATGACAAGAATACATAAGGCAAATTTTATGAAAAAGGCAAATAAGGTTATCGCAAGGAAGCAATTAGCATTGCCACTGCAAGTATTAACCGTATTGATGGGGCTATCGGCTTGTTCAGGTGAAAACAAGGATATGCCAATGGCACCGGTTAAAGCAGATAAACAGCCTGTGGTTGAAGTAGAAGTTGCAGCCAAAACCACTGACGTAGCGACAGTAAATAATATTGATATTTGGCCAAAGCTTGCGATTCCATTAGCGAAAGATGCTGAACTTGAACAGCGCATTTCATCGTTAATGGAAAAGATGACCTTAGAGCAAAAAATTGCTCAGATGATCCAACCTGAAATCCGTGATATCACCGTTGAAGATATGCGTAAGTATGGATTTGGTTCTTATTTGAATGGCGGCGGAGCTTATCCAAATGATGATAAACACGCAACACCTGCGGACTGGATTAAGTTAGCTGAAGATATGTACCAAGCATCTATGGACGACAGCGTTGATGGTATCGCTATTCCAACAATGTGGGGAACCGATGCGGTTCATGGTCATAACAATGTCATTGGTGCTACCTTGTTTCCCCATAACATTGGTTTGGGTGCGGCGAATAATCCAGATTTGATCCGTGATATTGCAGCCATTACAGCCAAAGAAGTAATGGTAACAGGTATTGATTGGGTGTTTGCTCCAACGGTTGCGGTTGTAAGGGATGATCGCTGGGGAAGAACCTATGAAGGTTACTCAGAAGACCCACGCATTGTTAAAGCTTACTCGCACTCGATTGTTGAAGGTTTGCAAGGAAAAGTCGGTGATGACTTTTTATCTGACCAACATGTCATTTCAACGGTAAAACATTTCTTGGGTGATGGTGGAACAGAAAAGGGTATTGATCAGGGGCAAAACCTAGACTCAGAGCAAGACTTATTTGATATCCATGCTCAGGGTTATGTTGGCGGTTTAACTGCTGGCGCGCAAACCGTCATGGCGTCATTTAATAGCTGGCAAGGTAAAAAAATCCACGGCGAAAAATACCTACTTAATGATGTATTAAAAGACAAAATGGGTTTTGATGGCTTTGTGGTAGGTGACTGGAACGGTCATGGTCAAGTTGACGGCTGTACTAATGAATCATGTGCTCAAGCTGCCAATGCAGGCTTAGATGTATTCATGGTGCCAACCAGTGCTTGGAAACCTCTTTACGAAAACACTATTGCCCAAGTTAAAGATGGCGAAATTAGTCAAGCACGTGTTGATGATGCAGTACGTCGTATTCTTAGAGTTAAATTTCGCGCAGGATTATTTGAAAAGCCAAGTCCTGCTAATCGCGCTATTTCAGGCAAAACAGAATTAATTGGTGCTAAAGCGCATCGAGATGTAGCAAGACAAGCGGTGCGTGAATCACTAGTACTGCTTAAAAATAACGCTAACATTTTACCATTAGCGCCAAATTCCAAAGTTTTAGTGGCGGGTGATGCAGCCGATAATATCGGTAAGCAATCTGGTGGTTGGAGTATTACTTGGCAGGGTACAGATAACTTAAATGAAGATTTCCCAGGTGCAACTTCGATTTTTGCGGGTATTGAGCAAACTGTGGATGCTGCGGGTGGTCAAGCTTGGTTAAGTGTTGATGGTCAATTTGACGCAACAAACAAACCTGATGTGGCAATTGTGGTATTTGGTGAAGAGCCGTATGCAGAAGGTAATGGCGACATTGATAACCTTGAATACCAACGTGGAGATAAGCGTGATTTAGCTTTACTGCAATCATTAAAATCTCAGGGTATTCCTGTGGTTTCAGTATTTATCAGTGGCCGTCCTATGTGGGTTAACCCTGAATTAAACGCATCAGACGCCTTTGTCGCTGCTTGGTTACCTGGCACAGAAGGTGATGGCGTAGCTCAAGTACTTTTCACTGAGATAGATGGAAAAGTCAATGCTGACTTTGTCGGTAAGCTATCTTTCTCATGGCCAACAACGCCACAGCAAACGTCGGTTAATGTGAATGATGAAGACTACCAACCCTTATTTGCCTATGGTTATGGTCTTAAATACGGTGAAAAAAGCCAGGTGTCAGATACGCTTTCAGAAGATAACTTTGCATCTGACGCTAAGCTTGAAACGTTAGCCTTATTTGAGCGAGCTGTAAAAGCACCTTGGAAACTGATTATTGGTACAGAAACCTCAATGGAGACAGTAAGTAGCAGTATTCAAAAAAATGATGCATTGACCTTAAGAACCTTTGATAAAGCAGTGCAAGAAGACGCAAGGTTAGTGAACTTTAACGGAACAGGCATGGGCTTTGTTGGGTTAATCAGTAACTTCCCACGTGACTTACGTGCTTATTCAAACAGTAATTCCGCTTTATCTGTATTAATTAAAACCACCAACAAGGTTGAAAAACCGGTCATGTTAGGTGTGGCGTGCGATAGAGATTGCCGCGCAGATGTTGATATTGCAGGAGCCTTAAATGAGTCAGTTGGAACTTGGCAAACTATTAGTGTTGATTTGAAGTGTTTTGCAAATCAGCAAGTTGAGTTTGGCAATATCAATACACCTTTCTATATTGCGACAGAAGGTAAAGCCGAAATTAATTTCAGTGATTTACTGATTGTGCCTAATGCGGCTAATGACGCCACGATTACCTGTCCAGCGCCTTAATTAATCTTTGTCAGTTGATTGTTAAGACAATCAACTGGCAATAACTCCTGCACTGTTGTGAACTTGCAATTAACTTTGTAAGGGATTTTGTTGGATTTTTTTCAAGTCATTTCACTATTTCCTTGGGGGGAAAATGAAAAAATTAACATCAACTTTAACCTTCACCAGTATGAGTATCGCCGCAGCATTGCTAGTTGGTTGTGGTTCAGATAGCTCAACAGAAAATGATATTACACCGGTTGATAACACCGTCGAACAGCCACAAGAAAGCCTGTGGACATTAGTTTGGAGTGATGAGTTTGACGGAACTGCGATTGATCTAGAAAAATGGAATCTTGCCCATAACTGTTATGGCGGGGGCAATGAAGAACATCAGTGTTATACCCAGCGTGATGAAAACAGCAAAGTAGCTGATGGCATGTTAGTGATAACGGCTGAGCGAGAAGATTTTAGCGGTCCAGCCGTGGCTTTAGGCGATCCTAATTACGATGCAACCGATACATCTAAGCAGCAACCTTATACCTCGGCAAGATTAGATTCCACCCATAAAGGGGATTGGAAATACGGCCGTTTTGAGATCCGCGCCAAAATGCCTCAAGGCCAAGGAACGTGGCCTGCAATCTGGATGTTACCGACGGATTGGGTGTATGGCCCTTGGGCGGGGTCGGGCGAAATCGACATCATGGAAGCGGTGAATTTAAAAGTAGTTACCGAAGGTTCTGAGCCAGAGTCTCGTATTCACGGTACTTTGCATTATGGTAAAGCATGGCCTGGAAATGTTTATTCTGGCGCAGAATATTCACTGCCAGAAGGAGCAAACCCTGCTGACGATTTTCATGTGTACGCAGTGGAATGGGAAAAAGATGAGATCCGTTGGTACGTTGATGAGGTTCATTTTGCCACTCAAACTTCAGCAGGCTGGTATAGCCAATACACGGATACAGATGGGAACCTTCAAAGTGCTCCAGAAGATGCGCCTTACAATCAGCCATTTCATATGATTTTAAACCTAGCAGTTGGCGGCACGTGGGCGGCGAATGTCAATAATACTGGGGTGGATGAAAGCGTATTCCCACAGACGTTAGAAGTGGATTATGTACGAGTGTATGAATGCAGTGTTTCGCCAGAAACAGGACAAGGCTGTGCGTCTATTAGTGAAAGTGCTGAAATGGTCGAAGGCCATACAGCACCTGAAATCACCACGCCATCGACTGATATTGGAGCTGGGCCAGAATTCATTTTATATGATGACGAGCTCAGCGAAGGGCTAAGCTTAGACAGCTATAACCCTGATGGTTCTGTCACGCTTGCTGCTGTTGAGGTTGAAGGGCGCGGCGAAGTGCTTCAGTTAGACAAGGTTGGCGCAACGGGGAACGCTTATTTTGCATACCCTCCCACGGCTGATTTATCCCATTGGGCGACGAATGGCGTGTTAGTTTTCGATTTGAATGTCATTAGCACCGATAATGACGTGGAACTATTGGTTAAAATAGACAGTGGCTGGCCCAATGTTAGCGACACCAGCGTGGTTTTACCCGGGTTAAATACTTGGAGTGAAATTCGCTTACCTATTGCCGACCTTGTTGCCAGTGGTAATCGATTTTCACCGGGAAGCTTTGTTGATTTAGCCTCGGTAGCCAACCCTTTTGTGATAGAGCCTTTAGGCAATATGAGCGTGCAAATTGATAATGTGCGCTATGAATATGAAGTGTCTCAATCTGATGAATTAATTGTTTATGATGATGCAGTTAAAGCGCCTTTTGAAATTGGTCATTATGCGGCAACAGGGAGTGTTGCAATTGAACAGGTTGATGTTGGTGGTGACAATAATCTTGTGAGCCAATTTAGCTTTAATACTAATGAAGCCGTGGTGTATTTTCAAAGTGCAAATTTTCAGCAAGACGTCAGTAGCTTTAACTTTGTCGAGTTTGATTTGAATGTCACCAGCGACCCACGTGAAGTAAAAGAATTTAATATTAAAGTCGACTGTGGTCATCCATGCAGTTCAGGCGACTTTGCGATTGATGCGCCTGAAATTGGTGTTTGGACTCACTACAAAATAGCGCTTTCTGATGTGGTAGCCAATACAGGTTCTAGTTTAGATTTAACTCAAGTGGATACACCTTTAGTTATCTTTCCTGCATGGGGTAATCAAAGTGGTGTCGTGATGCAAGTTGATAATGTGATGTTGACTAAATAAGTTTGAATACGAATGCAGTCAAGGCGATGAGGGTTTTAAGCTCATCGCTCTTGGCTTACTATCAAGCTGGCGTTACAAATAAGTAACAATAAAGTTTTAGCCTTGAATGAAATCAGATTACATCACGTTAGAAATCTAGTGTGAGTGAATAAAGAAAACCCGTGGTACAAGCCATTTAATGGCATTAATTTCAATCATGTTAAATGTCTAAGACAAACAAAATAGTTATAAATCTTTAATAAGCAAGGTGGCATAATGTATGTTGATAATTTTCTGGCTTAAATGTCGGTATTTTCTAAGGAATTCCCTTTGAGTAATAAAAAATTAGTACAACATACAAGCTTAACTAAAGCACAGCTCGATACCGTCATTACCATTGCCAAGCAGGCAGGTGATGCGATTATGCAAGTGTATTCAAAGCCTGACTTGCAAATTGAGCAAAAGCAAGATGACAGCCCAGTTACGGCAGCCGATATCGCCAGCCATAATGTGATTGTCGCTGAACTTGAAAAACATTTTGTTGATATACCAGTAATGAGTGAAGAAGCTGCTGATATTGATTGGAATGTAAGAAGAAACTGGTCAACCTATTGGTTAATTGATCCATTAGATGGCACCAAAGAATTTATTAAACGCAATGGCGAGTTTACGGTCAACATTGCGCTTATCCATAACGGCAAAGCCGTGGCGGGTGTCGTGTACGCCCCTGTATTAAATAAATGCTACTCAGGCCTCTTAGGCGAGGGTGCATGGTTAGAAAGCAACGCAAAGCAGCAAGTGTTGGATATCAGTCAGCAACAGATTAATGATAAGCCTATTGTGGTCGGTAGCCGTTCACATATTAGCCCTGGCCTTGCTGAATACGTTGCTAATATCGGCGACCATCAAATGCAAAGTGTGGGGAGTTCGCTGAAGTTTTGCTTAGTTGCTGAAGGCAATGCTGATGTATATCCACGTTTAGGCTTAACTAGCGAGTGGGATACCGGTGCGGCGCAAGCGGTATTAGAAAGTGCGGGTGGTCAGGTGCTTATTTACCCTGAACTCACACCGCTTGAGTACAACCAAAAAGAAAATATTTTAAATCCGTATTTTATAGCAGCATCACCAAAATGGTTTGAGCGTACATAGCTTAGTATTGTTTATTGGCTAACATATTTGTGTGTATTAAAGTGGTAGCACACAGAGATTAAGTCATTAAACATCCTATGAGCCATCAGGGTTGCAGCATCAAATGCGTATCGAATGACAGATTATAATTAAATGGAGAGTAAAGCTATGATGCGCATGGGTGTTGATCTTGGCGGGACAAAAATTGAATTAGTGGCATTAGCTGAAGATGGTAGCGAATTGTTTCGTAAACGTGTTCCTACCCCGAGAAATTATCCTGATACCTTAGATGCCATTATTGGTTTAGTAGATGAGGCTGAAGCTGATACTCAACAAAAAGGCTCGGTTGGCGTTGGGATCCCTGGAGTGGTTTCACCCTTTACAGGGTTAGTTAAAAACTCAAATTCTACTTGGATTAATGGCCATCCATTAGATAAAGATTTAAGTGCACGTCTTGATAGAGAAGTGCGCATTGCAAATGATGCAAACTGTTTTGCTGTATCTGAAGCCGTTGATGGCGCAGCTGCAGGTAAAGGTGTGGTCTTTGGGGTTATTATTGGCACTGGTTGTGGCGGCGGTTTATCGATAAATGGTCGAGTGCATGCTGGCGGCAATGGTATTGCAGGTGAGTGGGGACATAATCCACTGCCTTGGATGACATCTGATGAATTCAACTCCACTTCATGTTTTTGTGGCAATAAAGATTGTATTGAAACCTTTATATCGGGCACGGGGTGGGTGCGAGATTTTCGCCGAGCAGGCGGCGTGGCAGACAGTGGTATTCAAATTTCACAAATGATGGCAGAAGGTGATCCGTTAGCGACCCAAGCATTTGTTCGCTATATCGACCGTTTAGCACGTTCATTAGCGCATCTGATTAATATGTTAGACCCTGATGTGATTGTATTAGGCGGTGGGGTGTCAAATATTGATGCAATCTATACTGAGCTACCAAAAGTGTTACCTAAATACGTAGTCGGCCGTGAGTGCAACACAATTGTGGTTAAGAATGAATTTGGCGCTTCATCAGGTGTACGTGGCGCTGCATGGTTGTGGGGCAAAGAGTAACGCTTAATTGGTCCTCATCAATTAATAAGCTTTGCCAGTTTAAATAGCTAATATTAAGGTGCTCCGTGAGCACCTTTTTTATTGGGTTTATTTGCAGAATATAATTGAATATCGGTAATTTTCGCAATCTGCTGTCGCAAAAGATACAATACAGCTAATTTACTTTAGCCCCTTCTAATTGAGCAGATAAACAGCAGATGAAATTGATGTTTTGGTTTAAAAAAGGCCTGTCGCAATTTGTAATGCCGGTGCCGTTTATTTTAATTTGTTTATTGTTCGCACTTTTTATTTGGCGTTTTCAGGCTAAAAAATTCAAGTCATTCGGCCAGTTATGTTTATTGGTTGGCATATCGAGCTTAATGCTATTAAGTAATTCTTTTATTTCTGCCAACCTCGCGAACAGTTTAGAGTCAAGATATCCAGTTAACGAGTTACCGTTGACACAAATTAATCATGATGCTTGTTTTGTGATGGTACTGGGATCTGGCCATCGAGAAAATAACGCTATCAGTGCAGTTCAGCAATTATCGGCTACCGCTTTATCAAGACTTTCTGAAGGCATTAGGCAACTGTCGCTTTCAGATACACAGTGTACTTTAGTGGTGAGTGGCTGGAGTGGCGGCTTAACCCCAACACCACATGCCATCATCATGAAACAAGCGGCAATTGAGCTAGGCGTTAGCGAAGATAGCATCGTCACTTTCCCTGATGCACTTGATACCATCGAAGAAGCACGTTCAATGAAAAGCATTGTTGGTAAAAAACCATTTATTTTAGTGACATCAGCGACCCATATGCCTCGCTCGATGATGATTTTCACTGCTAATGAGCTCTCACCGGTTGCTGCACCAACTAATTTTTTAAGCTCTCCAGGTTACTGGTGGCGTTTTAGTGCTGAAAACCTATTTATTTCACAACGCTCCATTCACGAGTATATCGGCATGCTATGGATAAAAGTTAAAGGGTTAGTCACCAATGTCTAATGAAACAAACCTAGATGATAAAACATTATTAATCAGCCCATTTGGCAAGCGAAATGGCATCACATTGAGTGTTTTTGGCGCAATAGCGCTGATTATCAGCCTAGTATTGTTTATCAATGCCCAACATCTTTTTGGTATCGGCATTGTGTTATTTGGTTTTGGCAGTGTGAGTTTAATATTAGGGATAGCCAAAGTTAATCAGCCTAAGGCAAGCTTTAAACTGACCGAGACGGGACTAGATTACTTTCATCAACGTGGCACAGTGCACATTAGTTGGGACAATATTCAACGTGTTGATGTATCTAGAGTGACACAAAACCTTGAGTTAATCGAACTGCCTTATATTGGTTTTAAATTAAAGCAAATTAATCCGATTTTAGATTGTATTTCACCGAGGTTGGCAACCGGGTTATTAGGGGAACAACGTCCGTTATTAATGACAGCTGCGACACAAGATGAAGATTTACAGAGTCTAGAAACGTATCTTGGGGCTGAATTTACCCCATTAGTGGTGAACGGGGATCGCTATCGAGGTGTATTAGCGATGTTCGGGCATCGTTGTCAAACCCTAGAAAGTCATTTGGGGTTTCATCTGTATATTTCGATTGATAGTCTTGATAGACCACCCGCAGAGTTCGTTGAGCTACTTCGCGAGTGGCAGCAAGTGCATTTTATCAATACAAACGATAACTAAATTATTAGTTTTTAACTGTCAGTTACGCGTTAACTGCTGACAGCTGAGGGTTATCAGTTGATTTATCAGCTTCTGGGCTAACCACCTTTTCATTAAGCAAGCTCTTGTGTTCTAGGCTTTCGTCATAGGCTTTACGGTAGCCAATAAACTGCCCATTATCTAATATTTCCATACGTTTACTGTACACTTCACCGTCAAAGGTTCCCGTGTTAGTAATCGAAAGCTTCTCACAAGTAATATTGCCATTTATTAAGCCTGAAACGGTGGCTTCAACACAGACAACACCGCCTGTAATCACGCCAGAAGGTTCTACAGTTACATTGCCTGATGCACGAATTTCACCATTGATTTTACCCGCGATGAGTACATCTCCAGCGACTTTAATATTACCCGTTAATTCACAATCATTAGCGATGAAACTTAAGTTACTGGTAGGGTTTTTTTTACTAAACATGGAGGCTCTCTTTTTTCGCAAATTAGTCCACTATACATAAGCGACCGAAATGGCTTTTTTATAAAAATTAACATTAATATAACGGCAAATAAAATCAAAAAAAACCATTATATTTTGACGACACTGACTTTTTCTGACGCTGCTCAGTAGAAATCACCATTAATCGCCGATTTTTGACTCATTGATACTAATTGACACTGATGGACAAGGCGAAACACAAGCGCCGCATCCAGTACAAGCTTCAGTATCAATAATTGGTTTTGGTACCTGGCCAACCGCCATCTTAAAACTAATCGCTCCTGGGTCGCATGCATCTTTACAGCTTTGACACCAAACCCCTTTATAGGTCAAACAAGAGTCATTAATAGCCGCTTTAATCGTCCATGGTTGCTCTTGAGCTAGGTCAAAAATGGGCTCTTTACACACAGTGGCACACTGCTGACAAAAGGTGCATTCATCTTCAGTAAATTTGATTTCCGGAAAACCGCCGTCGCCTTTAATTAATACTTTGGTCTCGCATGCGTCGATGCAGGCATTACAGCGGGTGCACTCATCGGTAAATTCAATATCAGACTTTACCCAAGGTGGTCTTTGCGCATCAAACTTTTTACGACGAAACAAGTTTCTGCGACTGTGATTAATTGATTGGCTCATATTTCTTCCGGTAACACAAAATAGATTAAGTTAGGCTAATCGTTATAACCATTAGGGTTCTTAGATTGCCACAACCAACTGCTTTCAACCATTGATTCAAGCGTATGCAATGGTTGCCAGTCTAATTCTTCATAAGCAAGGCTTGCATCGGCAAAATATGCAGCAAGATCGCCATCACGACGTGGGGCAAAACGATAGGGGATCTGTTTACCGCTGACCAGTTCAAACGCTTTAATGATTTCGATAACACTGTAGCCCCTTCCTGTACCTAAGTTATAGGTCACTATGCCAGGTTGGTCTGATAACTTTTGTAACGCTTTTAAATGACCTTGAGCTAAATCAACGACATGAATGTAATCGCGAATTCCGGTGCCATCTGGGGTTAGATAATCATTACCGAATATTTTTAGCTCAGGGATATTCCCCACAGCAACTTGGCAGATAAATGGCATTAAATTATTGGGTATATCAGCTGGATCTTCACCAATTAAACCACTTTGATGGGCGCCAACCGGGTTAAAGTATCTTAGTACGGCAATATTCCACTGATTATCGGCCACCTGTAAGTCTCGTAACAGTTGTTCAACCATTAATTTTGACTGCCCATAAGGATTGGTTGCACCTGTGCTGAAGTCTTCACGAATAGGTAAACCTTCAGGGATGCCATAAACTGTCGCGGACGAACTGAACACCAGCTGTTTTACGTTATGCTCAGCCATCACTTGGCATAAAATAATGGTGCCAGTGACATTGGTTTCGTAATACTGCAGAGGCTTAATAACAGACTCACCTACAGCTTTAAGACCTGCAAAATGAATCACTGATTCAATAGGGTGATCGGTAAAAATCTTATGTAGTAGGGCTTTATTAAGCACACTGCCTTGGTAAAAAACACAGGATTTACCAGTTATGGTTTCGATACGCTCAAGGGCGTTAACGTTGGCGTTCGATAGATTATCTACGATAATGACTTGCTGATCGGCATTCAAAAGTTCAACAACAGTATGGCTTCCTATGTACCCAGCACCGCCTGTAACTAAAATTGCCATGGTCTTTCCTTAACGCTGTCGTACGACAAACTATTCGATTGAATTATACAATTAAACTTATTGTACTGAAGTTATCGAGCTGAATATAACATTTGTTGTCTTTTATCTATTTTAGCGTCTCAGCTAGAAGCTAAAGCAAAATGCCAACAAGGTGATTTTGAAGTTGGTGTCTCGTTTGTCAAACATTAACTACATTTTAGTTTATTGATTTTAAAAGAGTAATTTTATAATTATGGTAACTTGTAGTGAATAGTTTACGTTTGTTGCTACCACATGGACCAAGAATAAACCCTGAGGTTGTTAACAAATTTGAAACCTTAGCACACTATGAAGGGAGAGCAGTTTACGTAAAGTGACACTTATGAGCAAAGCAACAAACTATACCGCTAAGATCCCTGACAATCAGGGCTATATTCAATACACAGATGAAGAACATGATGTATGGCATCAACTATATCAGCGACAAGCCATCAATATGCCTGGACGCGCTTGTGATGCCTACATGCAAGGATTGGATGCTTTGGCTATGCCAAGCAACCGAGTGCCACAATTAAAAGAAATCGATAAGGTGCTACTTGAGGCAACTGGCTGGACAACGGCTGGCGTGCCTGCACTTATTTCATTCGGAAAGTTCTTTGAGCTGCTGGCAAATAAACAATTCCCAGTGGCGACATTCATTCGCACTAAGGAAGAGTTTGATTACTTACAAGAGCCTGATATTTTTCATGAAATCTTTGGTCATTGCCCATTATTAACCAACCCTTCATTTGCGCGTTTTTCGCATATTTATGGTCAATTAGGGTTAGCTGCGACAAAAGAAGAGAGAGTCTTTTTAGCGAGACTTTATTGGTTCACTGTAGAGTTTGGCTTAGTAAAAGGTGCTGATGGCGAATTGAATATTTATGGCGGCGGTATTTTAAGCTCTCCCGGTGAGACCTTATATGCATTAAGCGATGAACCTGAGCGTAAGCCATTTGATCTGATTGAAGTGCTAAGAACGCCATATCGCATCGATATCATGCAGCCTGTTTATTACGTTATCGACAGTGTTGATTATCTTGATGAAATTGCCAAGATGGATATTATGGCAGCCGTGACTGAAGCACGTAAGTTGGGACTGCTTGAACCCAAATTTACACCCAAAACCATTGCCAGTTAAGCGACAGAATTAAATTTAATAAGAATAAATTACTTTACCCAGGAGTTGTTATGTCTGATTTATCAGAGTTGAAATGTGAAGCTTGCCAAATTGATGCCCCAAAAGTAACTGAGCAAGAAATGGTTGAGTTCAGTAAAACGGTACCTGAATGGCGTGTTGAAAATCGCGATGGTATTAATCAACTAGAACGCGTGTATAAGTTTAAAAACTTCAAACTTGCGATGGTATTTACTAATCAATTAGCCGAGCTTGCTGAAGCAGAATTTCATCACCCAGGAATTTTAACTGAATGGGGAAAAGTCACGGTAACGTGGTGGTCACATTCAATAAAAGGCTTACATAAGAATGATTTCATCATGGCGGCGAAAACAGACCAGTTAATTGGTTAATTATCTTCATCATGAATTTCAGCAGGTTACGTTAACGTAATCTGCTATAATACTTCCCCTGTTACAATTCCACTGTAAACAACACTTGCCACACGCCTCATAACCTTTTAACGTATCGCTCACAAATAAAGAAGGATGGTATTTCTCATTATTTTTAAATGAGATTTTCATTAATCCTCGTATATTCCAGAAAAAATGACTGATAGGGAATAGTTGTATATGCGTTTGGAAGTGAGCTGTTTAGATCGCATCGGCCTTGCGAAAGATATTCTCGAAGTGCTAGAAAATTATGGCATTAACTTAATCGCAATTGATGCCAGTAACCGGGGATTTCTATACTTACAATTTGCTGAAATCGGTTTCGAAACCTTAAGCGAATTAATGCCTCTTATTCGTAAAGTAGAAAGCGTACATGATGTTCGTACTGTCTCGTTTATGCCCTCAGAGCAAGAACATTATGCGTTAAAAACCTTATTAAAAACCTTACCTGATTCTGTGTTCTCCATCAACGCTAAAGGACGTATTCGTATTGTAAACGAGTCGGCTTTATTGACGTTAAATATGCAAGAACATGAAGTGATTGATGAGTCGTTAAATCATTGGGTGCAAGGATTTAACTTTTCGCGTTGGTTAACCGAAGCCCCAGTGCTTGCACAAGCTACACGGGTTCAAATTGGTACCAATGAATACTTAGCCGAAATGCTGCCGATTTATCTACCCGATGAAAATAATGCCAGCATTCTTGCGGGCGCAGTGGTGTCACTTAAATCTCCAGCAAGAGTCGGTAAGCAATTCAATGCATTACAGAATCAAACCACTGGTTTTGATAATGTATTGGCTGTTAGCGATAAAATGAAAGATGTGCTTAAGCAAGCTAAGCGAATGGCGCAACTTGATGCACCGTTACTCATCACCGGTGAAACAGGCACTGGTAAAGAGTTAATGGCGAAAGCCAGCCATGATGCCAGCATGCGACGTGAACACCCCTTTATCCCAATAAATTGCGCCGCGCTCCCAGACAGTGTTGCCGAAGAAGAGTTATTTGGCTTTGTTTCTAATGAAGGCCAAGTTGTTAAACGCGGTTTGTTTGAAGAAGCAAAGGGCGGTACGGTATTTTTAGATGAAATCGCAGAAATGTCGAAAGCGGCGCAAGTTAAATTACTGCGTCTGTTGCAAGACGGTACATTTAGACGTATTGGCGGTGATGAAGAAGTGCGTGCTGATGTACGTATTATTTGTTCAACCCAGAAGAATTTAGCTGAGTTATGTCAATCAGGTGAGTTTAGAGAAGATTTATATTATCGCATTCACGTCTTGAGCTATCACATGCCATCATTGCGTGAGCGTAAAGTCGATGTTATACCGTTAACGGAGATGTTCTTAGAGCATTACAGCCAGCAACTCTCTAGTCCGCTTCGACGTATTTCTGCCAGTTGTCGTGATTATCTGTTCACTTACGCTTGGCCTGGCAATGTACGCCAATTAAAAAATGCGATATTTAGAGCTGTTTCAATGTGGGATGGCTCTGCGGAGTTAACCGTTGAACAATTAAAACTGCCATCTTATGCAGAAGGTTTTGGTTACTTTGACGAAGAGTTCGAAGGCAGTTTAGATCAAGCCATGAAAGAATATGAAGCAAGCTTACTAAGGCGCTTATATCCTGCTTACCCAAGTACGCGTCAGTTGGCGAAAAAACTGGGGGTTTCCCACACCGCAATTGCTAATAAATTACGAGATTACAAAATTACCAAAAAACGATAATTAGCGGTAAAGGTCAATGTGTAGAAACTGAGACTCAAATCTTGTGTAACGATTTAATGCCAGCAATACGCTGGCATTGTCGTGTTTTCTAGACGTTTATTGCTTTAATTGGCATTATCTTGAGCAATGTATCAAAAGGTTTACAAAACCTAGGCTACCTTGCAAAAATGTGATTTGCCTCACGCTATATTAATTTGGCTAAGCTTAAGGTATTTCTAGCCTTAAGAAGGCTATTTTTGTTGGTATTAACCTGCGATGTGTATCGGTTAAAAGTGGAACATAAGCTATGTTTTATTGAGCTACACACTCAGCAGTGATGACAATTTTATTTATTTGATATCAACCTTATTTGTACCTATTTAGGAGTCAGAATGAAACTTGCAAGTTATAACAACGGTCGCCGCGATGGCCAGCTGATGTTGGTTAGCAAAGATTTAACTAAAACCGTTGCAGTACCTGCTATTGCGAAAACAATGCAACAATTACTTGATGCATGGGATTTACTGAATCCTCAGCTACAAGAGCTGTATGAAGCGTTGAATGCGGGTCAAATGGATAATGCAGTGGATTTTGACGAAGCACGTTGTTTATCGCCTTTACCACGCGCATACCAATGGGCTGATGGCAGTGCTTATGTAAACCATGTGGAATTAGTGCGTAAAGCCCGTGGCGCTGAAATGCCAGAAACATTCTGGACTGACCCACTGGTTTATCAAGGTGGTTCTGATTGCTTTATTGGCCCTAAAGCTGATATTGAAATGGCCAGTGAAGAATACGGTATTGATTTTGAATCTGAAATAGCAGTGATCACTGATGATGTAAAAATGGGCGTTGGCGCTGAAAATGCACAGCAACACATAAAATTATTGATGCTGGTTAATGACGTTTCACTGCGTAACCTTATTCCAGGTGAACTTGCTAAAGGGTTTGGCTTTTTCCAATCTAAGCCATCAAGCGCATTTTCGCCAGTGGCGATTACCCCTGATGAATTAGGTGAAAAATGGCAAGACAGTAAAGTCCATTTACCACTCGTTACCCATCTAAATGGTGAGCTGTTTGGTCGTCCAAATGCTGGTGTTGATATGACATTTGATTTCAGTCAATTAGTGGCTCATGTTGCTAAGACTCGCCCACTATGTGCTGGCGCTGTGATTGGTTCAGGCACAATTTCGAACTATGACCGCAGTGCAGGTTCAAGCTGTTTAGCTGAAAAGCGCATGTTAGAAATCATTGCCGATGGCAAACCTAGCACACCATTTATGCGTTTTGGTGATACAGTGCGCATCGAAATGTTCGATGACAATGACAGCAGTATATTCGGTTCGATTGATCAGAAAGTTGTTGAATATATAGGTTAAACGCCGATAAAGATGGGTGTTGTAATCAATAAAAGCAATAACGCTTAGCGTTGTTGCTTTTTTTATATCTATTAAGCTCAAAAAGAATACATAGGGACATACCATGAAATTACACGGTTACTGGCGCTCAAGTGCGGCCTATAGAGTGCGTATAGCGCTTAATTTAAAACAACTAAATGCTGAGCAAATATCTGTTCATTTAGTTAAAAATGGTGGTGAACAATACAGTGAGATGTTCAGTCAGCTTAACTCGCAGCACCTAGTACCGGCCTTTATCGATGAAGATGAACAAGGCGAGTTTTCACTAACCCAATCAATGGCCATTATTGAATACCTTGAGGAGCAATACCCTCAGGCTGCCATTTTGCCTAGCACAGCTAAAGACAGAGCCTTTGTTCGTGCTATGTCGCAATCCATTGCATGTGAAATTCATCCTTTGGATAATTTGCGAGTATTACAATTTTTAGTGAAAGAAATGGGCGTAAATGAAGAAGATAAAATGAAATGGTACCACCATTGGATCCATCTTGGTTTTAAAGCGCTCGAAATTCAATTGTCTAAAACGGCAGGAAAATATTGTTTTGGTGACAGCCCGACAATGGCTGACATTTGCTTAATACCGCAGGTTTATAATGCCTATCGCTTTAATGTGGATTTATCACAATATCCGAACATTGTTAGAATATGGAACGAATGTAATCAGTTACCAGCGTTTGCACAGGCCGCACCTGAGCAACAACATGATGTCAGTTAACTTAAAAGTATAATGAGCACAGGTGTAATTATTAATCAGTTTGAATTATTTGCATTAGCAATCGTTAATATTTACATTTAAATCAGTGAACCATCAAAAATAATGTGCTAGCTTTACCGACTAAATCTAGGTTTTCAGTGAGTATTATCTATGTCTTGATAAGACTATCTTTTATTAACTTTAGGTAATTTTGCTCATTTGATAATGTCGGTACTGATTATGGACTATGAAGCACAATTGAAAGATTGGTTGTTAAGTGATGCAATGAGAATGTCTGCGCTTAAGTTAACTGCGCAGTTTTTTGCTGAAAATGAAGTAGAAGATTGGTTCATTGCCGCAGGCTTTGTTCGTAATTTAGTCTGGGACAAATTACACGATGCTCCTGCGTCTAAATTGAACGATATTGACGTTATTTATTGGTGCCATGAAGAAACCAGTATTTATAGAGACAAACTGATTGAGTTGGCATTAACAGAGCAAATGAATTTACCTTGGTCTGTCAAAAATCAGGCGAGAATGCATAAGAAAAATAACCACCCAGCTTATACATCTTGCATGAACGCCATGTCATATTGGCCTGAAAAGCAAACCGCTATAGCCGTTAAATTAGATGAAGAGGGTGAGCTATGTGTAGAGTCTGTATTTGGTTTAGAAACCGTATTTAACTTGACGGTTAACTATAACCCCAAAGCGGATGAGTCAGCATTCATGAAGCGTGTAGCCAGCAAACCTTGGTTTAATCATTACCCGAGATTATCGTTAGAGTTGTAGGTGCCGGCCTCAATTGATTAATCTTAGACATTCTGAAACAGGATTTCTATGGTGAATGTAATGACCATTTGGTTTAACCGCTCAGCGGTATCGTCTTCTTTAGTCCATGTATATTCAGGTGTTACTGCGAAAAATAACCATTTTCTAGCGTAGTTTTGACGATATGTTAGGCCGATACTGGCGGTTTCAATATAATGGTAAGGCTCAGTTACACCATTGATCCTCGCTTGATAACTGATTGCTTTAGTATCGCTAAGATATTGATAAAGTTGCAATCCTGTACCTAATTCCCAACCATTATTTTTGTTCTCATATTGAGCAGCACTATTCCATCGCAATAGAAATGACTCATTAAAAGCATGTTCGAAATCAAATTCTGAGGTTTCGCCAGTCACTTTTTTTTCTTGATATAGCGTTTGTGTAAATCGCCATAATGTATTTTGAGAAATAGGGTAGGTATAACGATAACGCGCTTCAATTTTAGGTTTAAAGCTTGCCTTAATATTAAAGCTGGTTCGCTCTTTGGCATACCAATCATAACGTAAACCGACTTCACGTTCATTGTCATCATCAGGACTTTTAATGAATGAAAAGGGATCGTCCTCACCTGTTGAATCAAGTATTAATTTAAGCTTTTTACTCATACCTGGCAGGTTTAAATGCGCTTTAACGTTAGAGCGGTATTTGAAACCTTCTTTTTCAAAATAGGAAAAGTCATTATACCAACGAACAATAGTGCCAGCTCTTGCATCATCTGTTATTCGCTCGTCAACAAAAAAACTATCAAACCAAATGGCGGGTTCGCAGAACTTGGTATTTAAGTAGGCGAAGGTCTTGTCTAATCGAGTGTCTGATTGCGCATGATCGTAGCAGGGGGAGTGCTCTGTCTCAACAAGCACATTATCACTAGTGTGAATGTCATCAGAGCTAATGTCATCAGAGCTAATGTCATTAGTGTGAATGTCATCAGATTCATTGACCTCAAGAGCTGTTTCATCTGTAGCACGTGCAATTGTGCTGACTTTATTATCAGTACTTGTTGTCAACGCTTGGTCAAGGGTTGTTGATTGGCTGAGGTCTGTATGCGCTGCTGAAACGGCTTGACTAGCAGTTAACACTAGTGAGCAAATTATCTTCCATAAATGGCTGTTCAATCGTAATGTCATTGAAAATGATCACTGCCTTATTACTGTAAATTCCATTTGTATCGCAATCGTATCATTTCTCTATCGATTAAGAGTAACAATTGCTCCTGTAAATAAAGTGTTTGTATGATTAATTACAGGGATTGGTGTTAACAAATTGTGATTTTTAAGCGGGCTTTAAGCATTACATACAAAAAGCATAATCAATGAAATTTGCAGATCAAACCTCTGAATAATCACTTTAAACATCTAAATATAAAGCATCTTTATCAAAGTAAGCTTGGTTTTTGTGATCTTGGTCAACGCTGATGACTACCTATTTAGTTGTAAGGCTTTTTATTGATCTGCATCAATATTGTTACGGGAAATTTCTGGCAGTGTAGCGCCAATTGTTAAATGTGTTTACGTAAAAGCACTAATTATGTTGCATACATGGAGTCGTCATAATGAATAAAAAATTAGCCCTTAGCCTTGTTACCGCTAGCTTACTATCTGCTGGGATTTCTTCTTCAGCTTTTGCTCATCAAGCAGGTGATTTCATCTTTCGAGTGGGCGCAGTCGCTGTTGCACCAAACGATTCTAGCGAAAATATTGTCACTCCAGATTTAGGTGATTTGGGACAATTCTCTGTTGATGATAATACGCAAGTTGGTTTGAATTTTGGCTATATGTTGACTGATAACTGGGGGCTTGAATTACTAGCGGCAACACCATTTACTCATGATATCTCAATTGCTGGTATGAAAGTGGCTGAAACCAAACACTTACCACCAACCTTAGTCGCTCAATACTATTTTGGAAATGCTCAATCTAAATTACGTCCTTATGTGGGAGTGGGTGTTAACTTTACCAATTTCTTTGATAATGAAATTACCGATAGCGTTGGTGATCGTTTGTCTGATTTAAGTTTGTCTAACTCTTGGGGATTGGCTGCTCAAGTCGGATTAGATTACAACATTAATGATAACTGGTTGGTGAATGCGTCAGTTTGGTACGCACAGATCTCAACCGATGCTAGCTTTAATTATGCTCCAGAAGGCGGTGATGTTTCTGTCCCAGTGACGATTGAAACTGATATCGATCCATGGGTTTATATGGTGAGTGTGGGTTATAAGTTCTAATTATCTTAAATGAGATAGCTGACACCATTAAAACAGGAGCCTAAGCTCCTGTTTTTTGTTTTAGATGATGGGGCATTAGCGTATATGCCAGATATCAACTTATTTCTTCTTTTTTGTTTTCCAATGGCGAGTATTGTAAATAAATTCTGGTAAACACATTGTCATCCAAGCAATTAGGCGCCAGCGCTTAGTGACATATACTTTTCGCTTACCTTTTTGCATAGCTTTGATAATTTGCGCCGCCACTTTAGGCAAAGGCGGTAACCACAGTTTACTTTGCTGCATCGCTGCTTTATCCAATAAACCTAATTGAATATCGGTAATGGTAATAGGAAGCTTTAATCGCTGCGCATGCATGCTCAAACCTTCGAGGTAGCTTTGTGCATAGGCTTTTGATGCATGGTAAGCCACACTAGGGCCACCACGTAATCCAGCGATTGAATTGATCGCAGCAATTTGGCCATAACCTTGTTCACGCATTAAACGGAAAGTGGTATTGCAAATCGCAGTAAAACCACTGACGTTGACATCAATGATATCTTGCTCTAATTGCCAAGGTAGCGATTCATGATAACCATTAAGCCCAGTATTGACTAAAACCAAATGTGCGCCATCTATGCTTAACCAAACCTTTTCTAATTGGCTAATAATTGCGCTTGGGTTCTCAATATCTAAAGGTAAAACTTCAACTTTAGTGGGTAATTGATCTGCAAACTCTTGCATATCTTCAGGGTTTTGAACAAACAACACCAATGAAACGTTTTGTTGCGCTAATCGAGTGGCGATTTCTTTACTAAGGTGTGAGCTAGCGCCCACTATTATTGCGTTTGCTTGTGTCATACGCTTTATGGCTTCGAAATGATGACCTATGATAAAAACAACTGCTTTCGATAACAAGCAAGAATATTATTCAACGTGAGACGTATAGACTTCCAGAAGTCTTAATGTATGATAAAGGAGAGTGACATGAGTAATGCAGTGAAGCGAATTTTAAGCAAAATGTTGATATCGGTAGCTATCATTGTCGGTCTTGGAGCTTGTGCTTCTAGTAATGACTTAGTGACGGTTTCTGGTGATGTCACTTACCGAGAACGTATAGCTTTACCAGCAGATGCTGTCATTAAAGTGCAGCTTAAAGATGTGTCTTTACAAGATACTAAAGCCATTGTGTTGGCTGAAATGATGTCTGAGAACGCAATGACGCCATATTCATTTGAGTTCCAAATTGCCAGAGATCAGTTTCAGCAGGGTCACACCTATGCGATCGGCGCAAGAATAGAAGTCAATGGCGAGCTGTGGTTTATCAATACTCAGTCTTACATTGTCAATATTGACGAGGTGCAACCCGTTAATGTTGTTGTTAATAAGGTCGGTGGATAAGCGTAACTTCAAAAATCACAGGTTATTACCAATACTTGTGATTATTTGCAGTCAGGCTAATGGCACCGAATATTCAGTAAATAAAGGTGCTTTTAATGCCGGTTAGAATTCCAGATAATTTACCTGCTGCAGAAATTTTAGAATCAGAGAATATCTTTGTGATGTCCGAAACCCGGGCAGCTAATCAAGATATTCGTCCTATGCGTGTACTTGTCTTAAATCTTATGCCTAATAAGATTGAAACCGAAACTCAGTTACTTCGCTTACTAGGAAATACGCCATTGCAAGTGGATGTAGACTTATTGCGCATTCATGATAAAGCTTCTAAACACACCTCTATTGACCATATGAATACTTTTTATCGTGATTTTGAAGCGGTTAAAAGTAAAAACTACGATGGCTTAATTATTACAGGGGCACCGCTCGGTCAGTTAGATTTTGAAGATGTAGTTTACTGGGAGCACATTAAAGAAATTATTGATTGGTCACAGCAACATGTCACTTCGGTACTCTTTCTTTGTTGGGCTGCACATGCTGGTTTATTTCATCTTTATGATTTACATCGAAAATTGTTAGATGAAAAACGCTCTGGGGTTTTTTGTCACCGCCGCAGCGCAAAGCCACACCCGCTGCTACGTGGTTTCGATGATGAGTTCTTTGCGCCACATTCTCGTTTTGCTGAAATGAATGTAGCAGACATTAAGCAACATCCAGATCTTGAGGTACTTGCAGAATCAGAACAAGCGGGCGCTTACATTGTACTGAGCCGTAATAGTCGCAATTTGTTTGTGATGGGGCATCCTGAGTATCAAAAATCGACCTTGCAAGATGAATATCTACGTGACCTTGAACAAGGGCTTGAACCATCAGTGCCGACTCATTACTTTAGAAATGATGATCCCAGTCAAGAGGCCATTGCGAGGTGGCATAGTCATGGCAGTTTGTTGGTGAGTAACTGGTTAAACTACTATGTATATCAGCTTACCCCTTATGACCTTTCAGATATGAGTGGCCGAACGCCTTGGGAGTCAAAAAGTTAACTTCGTTATGGTTTAACTTGTAGCCTAATCAAAATCATATACAAACAGTCTTTAATATTTGAGCCATTTAGTCTTACTAGATGGCTCTTTTTGTATATGTTGAAACTAATAAAATACCCATAAGAATGAGGTATTAAACTTGGGTTCATACTTGGGAATGAAATGTCCTTGTGTCTATTTCACCTCAGCAGTTCTTCAGTTAGGGTTTTTGAATACTTAGTTAGCGAAGCTGAGTCTTTCTGAGTAGAAATTTCAAACGGAACTGAATTTTACATGAGGGTATTCAATTGAATAACAACAAATTAATCCCACTAGCCATAGCTATTGCTGGGCTCTCAGGAAGCTTGCAAGCCGCAGAGCATGCTCCCATACCACAAACTGGCGCATTTGATATGGTGATTGCTGATGAGCAAAAACTGATTCAAATGCTTAAAAAGTCAGGCAAAATTTCACAATCAGCTAGCTTGAAAGAAGCGGAGTCTGCATTAAAAACCTATCTAAAAAAGCGTCAAGCTGAAGCGATAGTGAATGCTGCAGCTCAAGATGCAAATATCACCAGTCATTATTCAATGACCAGTGAAATTAAAAGTAAAACTAAAATGGAACGCCGCCATGAAGCGTCGAAAGGCAGTTTAACAGGGCGCTCTATTCGAAATAGTCCAGATAATGTAGAAGAAGAGCTATATGATGGACCAACTCGAGAAGCACGGGTTTTGGCTATTTTAATGGAGTTTCCAGACTTTGTTCATAACTCAATTTTGCCAGAAGAGTCAGGCATGTATTATGAGGATTACAATCAAGACCACTACCGACAAATTCTCTTTGGTGACGATGGTTGGGTTGCTCCGAATGGTCATCATGCCAATTCATTTAGACAATTCTATGAAAAACAATCTGGTGACAGCTATACAGTAACTGGTGATGTTGCAGGTTGGTACATGGCAACGATGCCGGCAGCATTTTACGGCAACAATGTTGACGGTGATGCCCGCAGTCTAATTCGAGAAGCACTGACAGCAGCCTCATTAGATCCGAGTTTAGATTTAAGCCAATTTGATATAGAAGATCGCTATGATCTTGATGGTGATGGTAATTATTGGGAGCCAGATGGATTAGTGGATCACGTAATGGTGTTCCATTCTGCCGTGGGTGAAGAGGCTGGTGGCGGTCAAGTAGGCGAAGATGCTATTTGGTCACATCGCTGGAACCTCGGTGGCGTATACGGCATTCCAGACTCAAATACTGATGTACCATATTGGGGCGGTTTAATGGGAGCATTTGATTACACCATTGCACCCATCGATAGTGCAGTGGGTGTGATAAGCCATGAGTACGGTCATGATTTAGGATTACCTGATGAATATGATACCCAATACACTGGTGAAGGCGAGCCAGTGTCCATGTGGTCAGTCATGTCTTCAGGAAGCTGGGCTGGTGAGTTAGGTGGTACTGAGCCTGTTGGCTTTAGTCCCTTTGCTAAAGAGCATCTTCAAGCCACTTTAGGCGGAAATTGGCAGCACGGTGCAATCGTTAATTTCGATGATATTCCTCGTCGTGGAGTGGTGGGTTTACTTGATCAAGCATCTAGTAAAGGAACAAATCATGATGTCATTAAGATTACTCTTCCTAATAAAGTTCAAGTGATTACCGAGCCTACGAGTGGCGAATATGCTTACTTCAGTGGTTCAGGCGATAACTTGGAAAATCTAATGGGCGTTGCTGTTGATCTTAGCGATGCAACGACGGCTTCACTGCAATTTCAAGCTTGGTACGACATCGAAACAGACTGGGATTACGCCTATGTCATGGCTGTAGGCGAGTTTGGACAAGTGATGCTAGAGGGCAATATTACCTCTACAACCAATCCAAATGATACCAACCTAGGTAACGGTATTACCGGAGTTTCAGCTGGATGGATTAATGCAGAGTTTGATTTAACCTCACTTGCAGGCAATGCATTTAATCTTTACGTGATGTATCAAACTGATGGCGCGGTAACGAACCCAGGTATGTATGTTGATGATATTAATCTAGTCGTTGATGACGTTGAGACCTTTACTGCGAATGCAGATTCATCACCAGAAGTGATGATGTTAAATGGTTTTGAGGTGTCTTCAGGTTCATCGGAAACAGAGCATTACTATCTGGTTGAGTGGCGTACACATCATGGCGTTGATAGCGGCTTAGAGCATATTAATGTTGCCGGACAGCCAATGACCTATGAGAAAGGTATGTTGATTTGGTATGTTGATAATCAATATTCTGACAACTGGGTTGGAGTGCATCCTGGCGATGGTTTCTTAGGTGTGGTCGATGCAGATCAAAATACCTTGTCTTGGAGTAATGGCAATATTGCGACGACTCGTTATCAAATTCACGACGCAACGTTCAGAATAGATAGACCAGAGAAAATGTTTATCGATTTGTCTGAGCAATACGGCATTACTATGTATGACAACCGCACTCGTGCTCAACGTACCTTCAGAGACTCAAGAGATTATACCGGCGGTGACTTGTTAGATGCTGGGCGTAATATTCCTGAGTATGGTTTAACTATTCGGTTAATAAACCAAAGTGAAGACAGAAGTGTTGGTGCAGTAATGATTACCAAGTAGATTTACTCAAATTGAATTGGATTAAATTAAACAAAAGCGCTGATTTCAGCGCTTTTTTACATTTTAATTTAGAAAATTATTTAAACAGCAATTTGGGTGATACCTGCAGAAAATTGACTCTTTTTAGTTAATTCAAACGTTAACTATCCTCGATTTAGTTCTATCGACTCAATAGTGGTGCTGAGACTGGCGTATACACCTATATGTTTTATCGTTGTATTTATTACATTCTAGCCATGTTGGTATAGTGTTAACTTATTATGCCGCTAAATTGTTATACTGATATGGTTATAGCAGGTTAAAAATAGTTGTCGTAGATTAAATATGATTGTCGTAGGTTACATATGGTTGTCGCAGATAAAAAGGAAATTCGGTGCTAATTCATTCCTTCATGAATAAATTAAACGCGAGCAATAAACCTATCGTCATCTTGAGCATGTTGCTATGCATCATGTCATCCAGTTTTCCTATATTAGCCAATGAAGCTAATAATCCAGTCGCTAGTCCAGTTTCTAAAAAAGAAATATCAAAACCTAAACCTACTGAGCTATCCGCCACTGATATTAGCCAACTAAAATTAACCTTATCCTCTATTGAGCTGGCTGATGAAAAGTTAGCTTTTCTTATGGAGAAAAAGAGCGAAATAGCCTATTGGGACGTCCATCAACAAGCTGAATTTTATGTGTTATTAGCAATAGCGCAAGAGGCTGTTGGTCAACTTGATAGTGCTTACGATAGCTATAGTCATATTGTTAGTATGCTAGAAAGAGAGCCCATTTCTGACTTATTGGTAATTGCGTATATTGAGCGTTCTTTTATCAAATATTTACAAACAAATGTGAGAGCCGATTATTGCCCTGATAGAGAGCATGCGCTGGGGCTTGCTCGCCAATTAAACTCACCTGATACTCTGGTAAAAGCGTTAACCCAAAGCGCATTTTGCTATGCCGATGTGGATATTTTTGAAGAAGGCTTATCAAGGTTAGATGAAGCTTTGATGTTAGCCAAGAAGCATCAATTTACAGCTAACCGACAGGCAATGATTTATAACTCCACGGGAGCGATTTATCGCGCAAACGGATTACATAAATACGCTTACGAATACTTTCGTGAAGCATATAATTTATGGCGCTCAGTCGACGATCACCAAGATGTGTTTAATATGCTCCACAATATGGTGGGTGAATCGATAAAAGTGTCTGACTGGGAACAGGCTGAAATAGCCGTTGCTGGATTATTTGATTTGGCGAGGCAGCACCCTGAATTCGATGACTTTATGTTTTTTGCTCATCATAACGCGGGGCGTAGCTATTTTTTTAAGCAAGATTTTCAACGAGCAGTGGAGCATTTACACAGTGCTTTGCAGCTTAAAGCGCAGACCAATGAAACATTTTTTATCGATATTACCATCGGCTATCTTTCCTTAAGTTATATGCAGCAAAACGAAGTGGATAAAGCATTTGAAATGGCGTCACAATTTATTCATTCCAATAGCTATCAATCAAGCCCCAAATTTTTGCAAACATCGGTCCTAGCTTTAGATAAATTTGCGCAAAAAGATTATCAAAACAGTTTTAATATTTTACTCACTAGCTTAGGTAATGAACGCAAAACTTATGCGTCGATTATGGACAAAGATGTGATTTATTCTTCGTTAGAGCACAGTGCTAAAGTTGCGGAGTATGAGGTTAAAATTCTCGAGAACCAGCTGTCGATTAATCTGTTGAAATTAAAATCTGAAATAGATAAACAGCAAATCTCTAAGTTGAGCTTAACGGTAACAGCGTTAATCATTGCCGTTTTATTGGTGATGATGGCATTTTTAGTGCAGTCACGACGCTTTTTTAAACGCCGTTCTCAAACTGATTATATGACTGGTATTTCCAATCGCCGCTATACCATGGAACAAGGCAATAAATTATTTTCACTGGCTAAAAAGCGCAATGAACCACTCGCTGTTATCATTTTTGATATTGATAAGTTCAAAATTATTAATGACACGTATGGGCATGCAGTGGGTGATTTAGCCATTAAAGCGACCGCGAGTAAAGCAAGACACTGGTTTAAAAAATCGGATATTCTGGGTCGTATCGGTGGCGAAGAGTTTTTACTCATTTTGCCTAACACTGACTTAGACCAAGCCGTTGAGGTTGCTGAACGATTACGTATCAGCATTGAACAACATCAATTCAAATTTAATGATATTACCCTTGAGTTTACAATAAGCTTAGGGGTGAGTATTAAGCATGATGATTCTGACAACTTAGCTCAAATGATTAAAGCGGCCGATGCTGGCTTATATAAAGCGAAAAACAGCGGTCGTAATCAGGTGTTTTCTGCATGATGAGCTAACCAAACAAAAATAAAGATCAAATAACTACAATGCTGGCAGTCATACGACCTGGTAGTCAGATTGATAAACGAGATCTAAGCCATTCCTCCTCCTTTAAAATGTAATTTTTTCAATTGCTTATCCTGTTTGTAAATTTTCAATGACAGCGATTTAAAATTCTTAATGTTTATTTAACTGATTTCTCTTGCTTTACGTTAGCGTAAACGTCAGAGTGTGATTATTGAACTAGATCACATTTTACTGTGTATTAATCTCGGCCATGTTAAGCCGGTTTACAGCGGAGAAGTTATGAGTACAACACTTTCATCACCACAAGATATCGTTATCGTTGCAGCAAAACGTACCCCAATGGGTGGTTTTCAAGGCGCATTGTCAGCCGTTACATCTCCTACATTAGCCGCGACAGCAATCAAAGGCTTAGTGGCGCAAACTAATATCGATACTCAACAAATTGATGAAGTGTTAATGGGCTGTGTGTTACCAGCAGGTTTAGGACAAGCGCCTGCACGTCAAGCAACCTTAGGGGCTGATTTACCATTAAGTGTTGGTGCTACCACAGTCAATAAAGTCTGCGGCTCAGGTATGAAAACCGTCATGATGGCGCATGATTTAATTAAAGCGGGTTCAAGCGAAGTGGTTATTGCTGGTGGCATGGAAAGCATGACACAAGCACCATACTTACTTGATAAAGCGCGTGGCGGTATGCGTATGGGGCACGGCAAAGTGTTAGACCATATGTTCCTTGATGGACTCGAAGATGCTTACACTGGCGGGGCAATGGGCACTTTCGCGCAAAAAACGGCAGATGACTTTGGTTTAACCCGCGAAGGTATGGATCAATTCGCCCTAAACTCACTTGAAAAAGCCAACGCTGCGATTAATTCAGGCGCGTTTAAGCAAGAAGTTGTGCCTGTGACCATTTCAAGTCGCCGTGGTGATATCACTATCGATACTGATGAGCAACCGGGTAACGCCCGTCCTGAAAAAATTCCAACTCTGCGACCTGCATTTGCTAAAGACGGCACGATTACAGCGGCAAACTCTAGCTCAATTTCAGATGGTGCAGCTGCACTTATGTTAATGAGCCGCGAAAAAGCGGAGTTGTTAGGGCTTGATGTGATGGCCACAATTAAAGGCCACACAACTCATTCGCAAGAACCATCAATGTTTACCACCGCGCCTGTAGGCGCAATGAATAAATTATTCGACAAAGTGAACTGGTCTAAGGCTGACGTTGATTTATTTGAAATCAACGAAGCGTTCGCAATGGTGACAATGCTTGCAATCAGTGAGCTACAACTTGATGAATCAAAAGTAAATATTAATGGTGGTGCCTGCGCTTTAGGTCATCCAATTGGTTGTTCTGGTGCACGTGTATTAGTGACGTTAATCCATGCGCTTAAAGCGAAAGGATTAACCAAAGGTGTGGCGTCATTATGTATCGGTGGCGGCGAAGCCACTGCGATGGCGATTGAAGTCTAGCCATAAAGTTTTTAATGACAAAAAGTACAGTGGTAAAAGATTAGAAATTCAACAAGACGTAAGTACTGGACTAGCTTGGCAATTTATATAGCCACAATAAAACAGCAGCCAGTACTTAACTTTAAATGAGCTTTGGGGCTCAACAGGGATTTAGGAAGCAACATGACGGTTCAAGTTAAACATTATATTAATGGCGAATTTACCGAAGGCGTAGGTTCACAGGTTATATCAGTTACTAATCCAGCAGATAACCAGGTCATTGCTAACATCAATGCAGCCACTGCTGACGAAGTGAATCAAGCAATTCATAGTGCCAAAGAAGCATTTACAACATGGAAAGAAGTGCCTGTTTCTGAACGTGCGCGCGTGATGCTTCGCTACCAGCACCTTTTAAAAGAACACCATGATGAGCTGGCTACGATTCTAGCGCAAGAAACAGGTAAAACCTTTGAAGATGCCAAAGGTGATGTTTGGCGCGGAATTGAAGTGGCTGAGCATGCATGTAATATCGCCTCTATGATGATGGGCGAAACCGTTGAAAATGTTGCTCGTAATATCGATACCTACAGCTACACTCAACCACTAGGTGTCTGTGCGGGTATTACACCATTTAACTTCCCTGCAATGATCCCTTTATGGATGTTCCCACTCGCCATTGCTTGCGGTAATACCTTTATTCTCAAGCCGTCAGAACAAGATCCAATGACTCCGCAACGCTTAGTTGAGTTGTTTGTTGAAGCTGGCGCGCCAAAAGGTGTGTTGCAGCTTGTTCACGGTGACAAAGCTGCGGTAGATATTTTATTAAATGATTCTGCCATCAAAGCTATTTCATTCGTGGGTTCTGTCGGTGTAGGGCAATACATTTACAAAACAGGTACAGATAACCTAAAACGCGTTCAAGCCTTTGCAGGTGCGAAAAACCACTGCGTGATTATGCCTGATGCCAATAAACAGCAAGTGATCAACAACATGGTTGGTGCATCGGTTGGCGCTGCAGGTCAACGTTGTATGGCTATTTCTGTGGCGGTATTTGTAGGCGCTGCAAAAGAATGGATCCCAGAGCTTAAAGAAGCATTAGCCAAAGTACGTCCAGGTTTATGGGATGATAAAAATGCAGCTTATGGCCCGGTAATAAGCCCTGCAGCTAAAGATCGAGTCCTTAAGTTGATTGCTCAAGGTAAAGAAGAAGGCGCTGAGTGCTTACTTGATGGCAGCGATTTTACTGTTGAAGGTTACGAGTCGGGTAATTGGATTGGACCAACAATGTTCAGTAATGTCACTACTGATATGGCGATTTACAAAGAAGAGATTTTTGGCCCAGTACTGTGTTGTATGGAAGCTGACGATTTAGATGAAGCAATTGAACTGGTTAATAACAGCCCTTATGGCAATGGCACGTCAATCTTTACTGCATCTGGCGGCGCGGCGCGTAAGTATCAACATCATATCGAAGTAGGGCAAGTAGGGATTAACGTACCTATTCCTGTACCACTGCCATTTTTCTCTTTCACTGGCTGGAAAGGCAGTTTCTATGGCGATCAGCATGCTTATGGTAAGCAAGCTGTGCGTTTTTACACTGAAACAAAAACCATTACTTCACGCTGGTTTGCAGACGAAGTGGTCAGTGGCCCGAATATGAGTATCGATCTTAAATAGTCATGCTTAAGTAATCATGTCTAAATCATGCTTAAGTCATGATTTAACATGCTTAGCGTAAATCGTTTCACCAAGGCCTTCTTTTGGGAGAAGGCCTTTTACAACGTAAATAACAAGTCAGCAAGACGCTGCGACAACAACCATTCACGTATAGCATCACCGCACATCGAGCAGTATAGCTCCACCTAATAATTTCGCGGGATGTTAAGCGCACCAAATGACCTAAGAGTCATAGTAAAAAAGGATTCAGACCATGGATTTTAATTTCAACGAAGACCAACGCCAATTCGCCGATCTTGCTCGTCAATTTGCAGCAGAAGAGCTAGCGCCTTTTGCCGCTCAATGGGATGAAGAACATCATTTTCCAAAAGACGTATTAAAAAAAGCAGGCGAGCTTGGTTTCTGCTCATTGTACTCACCAGAATCTGAAGGTGGCATGGGCTTATCTCGCCTTGATGCATCAATCATTTTTGAAGAGTTATCTCATGGTTGTACGGCTACAACTGCGATGTTAACGATTCATAATATGGCCACATGGATGGTCACAACATGGGGCACCGAAACCTTACGCCAGCAATGGTCTGAGGGGTTAACTACTGGTCAATTATTGGCATCTTACTGTTTAACCGAGCCAGGAGCGGGCAGTGATGCGGCATCATTACAAACCAAAGCCGTTAAAGATGGTGATGATTACATCATTAATGGTTCAAAAATGTTTATTTCAGGTGCGGGTGAAACTGAGTTACTAGTCGTAATGTGCCGCACAGGCGAAGCAGGGGCTAAAGGTATTTCAGCTATTGCGATTCCTGCCGATGCTGCTGGGGTGACTTACGGCAAAGCTGAAGACAAGATGGGCTGGAACGCGCAGCCGACCCGTTTAATTAGTTTTGAAAATGTCCGTATACCGCAAGCAAATTTACTTGGTGAAGAAGGCCAAGGCTTTACTTTTGCTATGAAAGGACTAGATGGCGGCCGAATCAATATTGCGACTTGTTCAGTGGGCACTGCTCAAGCAGCCTTAGAGCGTGCAACCGAATACATGAATGAACGTAAGCAATTTGGCAAACCTATTGCTGCTTTTCAAGGATTACAGTTCAAGTTAGCCGATATGGCAACTGAGTTAGTCGCTGCCCGTCAAATGGTGCGTTTAGCGGCATTTAAACTTGACCAGAACGACCCTGAAGCTACCGCATATTGCGCAATGGCGAAACGATTTGCCACAGATATTGGCTTTCAAGTGTGTGATAGCGCGCTGCAAATCCATGGTGGCTATGGTTATATTCGTGAATACCCACTTGAGCGTCATTTCAGAGATGTAAGAGTGCATCAAATTCTTGAAGGCACCAATGAAATCATGCGTTTAATTATTGCCCGTCGCTTATTAGATGAAAATGCTCACGCGATTCTTTAACGACTTCATAAAGGGAAAATTATGACAGCTATCATTGAAACCATTGAGGGTAACACTGCAGTATTAACCCTCAATAACCCACCTGCTCATACATGGACGGCAGAAAGCCTTTCATTATTAAAAAGCATAGTGCTGCGCCTAAATGACAATAAAGACATTTATGCTTTAGTGATTACCGGATCGGGCGAGAAGTTTTTTTCAGCGGGCGCGGATTTAAATATTTTTGCTGATGGTGACAAACAAAATGCAGCATTAATGGCACAACATTTTGGTGAAGCGTTTGAGGCCCTAAGTGCTTTTCGTGGTGTGTCGATAGCAGCGATTAACGGTTATGCCATGGGGGGCGGGCTAGAAGTGGCTCTGGCATGTGACTTACGCATTGCAGAATCCCATGCTCAAATGGCATTACCTGAAGCCACTGTTGGTCTACTCCCTTGTGCGGGTGGTACTCAAAACTTAACAGCATTGGTTGGCGAAGGTTGGGCAAAACGGATGATTTTGTGTGGCGAAAGAATCAAAGCTGATAAAGCGCTGCAAATAGGCTTAGTCGAAGAAGTTGTCGAACAAGGTCAAGGATTAGTCACTGCAATGGCGCTAGCTGAGAAAGTGGCTCGTCAATCTCCAAGCAGTGTGAGTGTGTGCAAAACCTTAATTCAAGCAGGCCGTAGCCAACCACGCACGCAAGCGTTACCTTTAGAGCGTGAATTATTTGTCGGCTTATTTGATACTGAAGATCAAGCTGAAGGGGTTAATGCCTTTTTAGATAAACGTGCAGCTAAATGGAAGAATTGCTAATGACTCAAGATGTAATATTTCAAACCTTAGGGACATTATCTGGCAAATCAATTGGTGTGGTTACGCTCAATATTGAAAAAGCCTTAAATGCATTAAACCTTGATATGGTGCAAGCCATGACCAAGCAATTACAGGCTTGGAAAGACGATAATGATATTGCCTTTGTGGTGCTTGATGGCGCTGGTGATAAAGCATTTTGCGCCGGTGGCGATGTTCGGGCAATTTATCATGCTTCAATTGCTAACCCTAATACCATGACCGCAGAAGCGTGCGACTTTTTCAGTCAAGAATATCAATTAGATTATTTGCTGCATCAATACGAAAAACCTGTCTTAGTCTGGGGCGACGGTATCGTGATGGGCGGAGGTTTAGGTTTAATGGCTGGAGGCAGTCACCGGGTATTAACTGAGCGAAGCCGCATTGCTATGCCTGAAATCACCATTGGGTTATATCCTGATGTGGGTGGCAGTTATTTCCTGAATCGAATGCCTGGTAAAATCGGCTTATTTTTAGGGCTAACTGCATATAACATGAATGCGGCCGATGCATTGTTTGTCAATGTCGGTAATCATTTCATGGCAAGTGATGATAAAGAACCATTATTTGATGCCATTGCTGAAGTGAGCTGGAGTGACGACGCTGCATTAAATCATCAGCAATTGAGTTTATTGCTTAATAAAATGCAAACCAGCTCGAACGCTGAAATAGGTCAAAGTCCATTGTCTGATTTTCAGCCGCAAATTGATCAATTGATGACAGGTGAAATTGAAGAAGTTCATCATCAAATTACCAGTTTAGAAACAGAGCTTGATTGGCTTAAACGCGCGCAAAAAACAGCTCTGGCTGGCAGTCCATTAAGTTGGTTCCTGATATTTGCTCAAGCCAATCTTGGTACGACTAAAACACTGGCAGAATCTTTTAAATGGGAATTAGGTGTAAGCGTTAATTGTTGTTCTCATGGTGATTTTTGTGAAGGTGTTCGTGCACTATTAATTGATAAAGACCGTCAGCCTCAATGGCATTTTAGTCATGCAAGTGACGTCACTGCACAAGCCGTTACCCAATTACTGACATCACCTTGGGATGCTGATAAGCACCCTTTAAAAGACATCTAAAAGGAATTTATTATGGCCACAGTAGCATTTATTGGTTTAGGTAATATGGGCGGCCCGATGGCAGCTAACTTGATTAAAGCGGGAATGACAGTCACCGTTTTTGATCTATTACCTGCGGCGGTTGAAGCGTTAACAGCTCAAGGTGCGTTGAGTGCTAAAACCGCTTGTGGCGCAGCCGCCTCAGCTGATTTTGTCATAACCATGCTGCCTGCAGGTAAACATGTACGTCATTTATATTTGGGTGACGACGATACAAAAGGCCTGTTGGATGTTGTATCAAAAGAAGCTGTGTTAATTGATTGCTCCACCATTGATGCTGAATCTGCACAAGTGGTTGGTAAGCATGCACAAGCGAAAGGCATCGAGTTTATGGATGCACCTGTATCAGGTGGCACAGCTGGCGCAACAGCAGGTACATTGACCTTTATTTGTGGTGGCAGTGATAAGGCGTACCAAAAAGCCCAAACCGTGTTAACTGTCATGGGAGCCAATATTTTTCATGCTGGCGCCACTGGTGCAGGTCAAATCGCTAAAATTTGTAATAATATGCTGTTATCAGTATTAATGGTCGGCACCAGTGAGTCATTACAATTAGGTATTGATAATGGTTTAGACCCTAAAGTGTTATCTGATATCATGAAAGTCAGCAGTGGCGGCAATTGGACCTTAGAGAAATATAATCCCTGTCCTGATGTGATGGAAAATGTGCCTTCTTCAAATGATTATCAAGGCGGCTTTATGGTTGACTTGATGGTGAAAGATTTAGGATTATCACAGCAAACATCAGTGGCATCGAATTCAAGTACACCTATGGGGTCGTTAGCACGCAGCATGTATGTAAACCATGCTCGTCAAGGCAGTGGTCGCCGTGATTTCTCAAGCATATTTGAGCAATTTACACCTGCTGATAAAAAATAGAGAATTTGAATACTGAGGTTTGATTAAGAAACCTCAGGTTAATTTAGCGTATTAAGGATCCAGTTAATGGAAATTAAAGATAAGGTTGTGGTCATTACTGGCGGTGCTGGTGGGTTAGGTTTAGCGATGGCGCAAGACTTTGCGGCCCAAGGTGCTCGTTTGGCGCTTATCGATGTAGACCAAGAAAAATTAGAACGTGCTTGTGCAGATCTTGGCGCTTCAACGGAAGTACAAGGCTATGCACTGGATATTACTGACGAAGAAGATGTGGTTGCTGGCTTTAACTACATTTTGGAAGACTTTGGTCAAGTTAACGTGCTAATTAACAACGCTGGTATTTTACGTGACGGTTTAATGGTTAAAGCGAAAGAAGGCAAGGTCACTGACCGCATGTCTTATGACCAATTCCAATCAGTGATAAATGTTAACTTAACCGGCACATTCCTTTGTGGTCGTGAAGCCGCTGCAGCGATGATCCACTCACAACAAGCGGGTGTGATTATCAATATCTCTAGTATCGCTAAAGCCGGTAACATGGGGCAGTCTAATTATTCTGCATCTAAAGCAGGCGTCGCAGCAATGAGTGTGGGTTGGGCAAAAGAGCTTGCACGTTACAATATTCGCAGTGCAGCAGTAGCGCCAGGTGTGATTGCTACTGAAATGACAGCAGGCATGAAACCAGAAGCGCTAGAGCGTCTAGAAAAAATGGTGCCAGTAGGCCGTTTGGGTGAAGCGCAAGAAGTGGCTGCGACAGTTAAATTTATCGTTGAAAACGATTACGTTAATGGCCGTGTATTTGAAATTGATGGCGGCTTAAGCATGTAATCTGCTGGCGATGATAATGGTGGATTGATGCTAGTGTCAGTTCTCTGTTATTAAATGAAAGCCAACCTGTTAAAGGTTGGCTTTTTTATTGGTGGATTTATTGCTACCATCTTGGCAGCATTAACCAAGATGCATATTTTCGTAAAAGTCGTCACAATAAAACTAATAAAAAGACATGATAAACAGGAATAACAGATGGATAGGCTAGAAAAGGCAATGAGGATGACGATGATGACTGTAGGAATTGCAGGCATCGCAGTGATCTATTTTGGTTTTTTCTATCTGCAATTCAATGACCAACTGGGGATGACTATGCCTTGGTACTTTTTGCTGTCACCTTGGATTTGTGTTTATTTTGGCTTGAACCAACAACAGCAAATCGACACGCTTGCGTGGTTCACGAAAAAGTTTTCCTTCAAAAAGTTCACAGCTAAAAAGTAACCCCCCGTACTTACCGTTCATTGTTGTAAAAATGGCCGAGTGTGTTGGCTATTTTGTCTTTGGTGTTAACAGACACATTAAATTCATCAAATCTCCCTCGAATTTTCCTCTACTTCTGATAAGTTAAGTTGAAAAAATAAGCTGAAATGCTATAGTACGCCGCCTAATTATTGTGACCATGCTTATTGTTTTAAGGGTGGTTTAAAACCAGTGCTATTTACGTACAGCCGCTATACTCGTCAATGAATACTGACTTGTTTAACAAAGCAGCTAATAAAGTCAGCGCTGGTTTTTTGTTTTTGTCATAACTTGAATTTTGGAATCTCATTTTGATTACTACAGCTAACATCACCATGCAGTTTGGTTCAAAGCCACTGTTTGAAAATATCTCAGTTAAATTCGGTGGCGGTAATCGCTACGGTCTTATCGGAGCCAATGGCTGTGGTAAATCCACTTTCATGAAAATCTTAACTGGCGACCTTGAACCGACAAGCGGTAATGTGTCGATTGATCCAGGTGAGCGCATGGGTAAGCTGAATCAAGATCAGTTCGCTTATGAAGCCTTCTCTGTCGTAGACACTGTGATCATGGGTCACAAAGAGCTATGGGAAGTGAAGCAGGAACGTGACCGTATTTATTCTTTATCAGAAATGAGTGAAGAAGACGGTATCAAAGTTTCTGAGCTTGAAATGGAATTTGCTGAAATGGACGGTTACACTGCCGAATCTCGTGCAGGTGACTTACTGATGGGCGTCGGGATTGGTGTAGACCAACACTTCGGTCTGATGAGCGAAATCGCACCAGGTTTCAAGTTACGTGTACTACTTGCACAAGCATTGTTCTCGGACCCAGATGTTTTGTTACTTGATGAACCAACCAACAACTTGGACATCGACACTATTCGTTGGTTACAAGAAATGTTGAACCAGCGTAACAGCACCATGGTTATTATCTCGCACGATAGATATTTCCTAAACTCTGTTTGTACGCACATGGCTGATATCGATTACGCTGAATTACGTGTTTACCCAGGTAACTACGATGAATACATGATGGCTGCGCAGCAGTCTCGTGAGCGTCTGCAGTCTGACAATGCTAAGAAGAAAGCACAAATTGCTGAACTTCAAGGCTTCGTGGCTCGTTTCTCTGCTAACGCGTCTAAAGCAAAGCAAGCAACGTCACGTGCTAAGCAAATCGATAAGATTAAAATTGAAGAAATCAAAGCATCTAGCCGTGTTAACCCATTCATTCGTTTTGAACAAGAAAAGAAATTGTTCCGTAACGCATTAGTGGTTGAGCAACTCGCTAAAGGCTTTGATGAAAAACCATTATTCAGTAACTTCGATATGATGGCTGAAGTAGGCGAGCGTATTGCTATCTTAGGTGAAAACGGTGTGGGTAAAACGACACTATTACGTACCTTAGTACATGACTTGCCTCAAGATGCTGGTACTATCCAATGGTCTGAAAATTCAAACATTGGTTACTATGCTCAGGATCATGAAGCAGATTTTGCTAATGACATGACGTTATTTGATTGGATGAGCCAGTGGCGCAAACCAGAAGATGATGATCAATCTGTTCGTGGTATTTTAGGGCGTATGCTATTCGGTTCTGACGATATTAAAAAATCTGTCAAAGTCCTTTCTGGTGGTGAAAAAGGTCGTATGTACTTTGGTAAGCTGATTATGCAAAAGCCAAATATCCTACTTCTTGATGAACCAACAAACCACATGGATATGGAATCAATTGAATCATTGAACAATGCCTTAGAAATGTATGAAGGTACTTTGTTATTCGTTTCTCACGACCGTGCGTTTGTATCATCACTTGCTACACGTATTTTAGAAGTGACGCCAAACGGCATTAACGATTTCAAAGGAACTTATGATGAGTTCTTAGCAAGCAAAGGTGTTGAAGGATAAGCTTAAAGCTTTTACTTTAATCGCCGATAAGAAACCTGTAAGGCTAGTTATTTAGCTGATACAGGTTTTTTTTTGCACGAACGATACTCAGCAACTTTTTTTGATCTAGAATTAAGTCGCCTTATTTGCATCAAAGCATGCAATTTATCGCAAAATTGCATGGAGCACTTACTCTAAGGGTAAAGATATAATGAAATGGATTACCGATCTTAAAACGCTACATAAACTTCTTTTACTGATTATTCCACCCTTGGTTATTTGCCTCATATATGGTGGCATGTTTGTTCATAATAAATATGAAACCAAATCGGAATTGACCACAGTACTTTCATTAAGCGAGCTGGCCGTAATCAATAGTGCCTTGGTGCATGAATTACAAATTGAGCGTGGTATGAGTGCAGGCTTTATTGGTTCACAAGGTAAATCGTTTGCAAGTTTGCTACCTAATCAGAGAGTTGCAGCCGATAGACAAATCAGCCAGTTTAACAATATTCCTGATATCAATGCTTTCCCAGTACAAATCAGCTCAACCTTGCAGCAAATTCACAATCAGTTACAGCAATTACAATCCATTAGACGTTCTGTCGATAACTTAACCATCTCTGTGGCTGAAGAAGTGAAGTATTACACGGGGTTGAATACGGCTTTATTGTCTGTGGTTGATGAAGCAGCCATGCAAAGCCCTGATAGCGAATTATCTTTAAAGCTTGCATCCTTTGGCGCATTTTTACAGTTAAAAGAGCGTGCAGGCATTGAGCGAGCAGTGTTAAGTACCACCTTTGGACAAGAAGGCTTTAAAGATGGCGTGTATGCGCGCTTTGTTACGTTAATGTCAGAGCAAAATACCTATGCGGAGCGCTTTAATGCCTTAGCGACAGCAGACTGGTTGTCTCGATTTTCACAAGTGGCTCGCTCACGGGAAGTGAGTGAAGTAGAGCAGATGCGTCAAATAGCTTTAGCGCAAGTTGCCAGTGACATCAGTGCGCAAAACCCAGAAGAGTGGTTTAAAACTTCGACTGCGAGAATTAACGTACTCACAGATTTCGAGCACTTTCTTGTGGATGATTTAATTCTATTGACCAAAACACGTTTAAATTCAGCTAACCAACATATGTGGTTATCTTTGCTAACCTTAACCATATCAATTGTATTATTAGGTTGGTTAAGCTTATCTGTATCGAAATACCTTAATCGCAGTCTGAGTCATTTATTCAGTAAGGTCACTCATGCGGGAAATAACTTTGATTTAAGCACCCGGATTGAACATCAATCAGCAGATGAATTTGGGCAACTTTCTGATGCATTTAATGCCATGATGAATGACTTTGAAACCATTATCTTGCAGGTTCGTCAAAGTGCAACGCAGGTGGTCAAGGTCGTAGAAGAAGTAAATGGTCATGCTCATACTATGCAAAAAGATGTTGAAACCGGTTACCTTGAAGCTGAGCAAGTTGCATCAGCAATGACAGAAATGAGCGCGACAGTGACGCAAATTGCAGCCAATGCAGTACAAGCTTCTGACGCTTCTACTTCAGCCAATAAAGAAGCGCATATTGGTAATACAGAAGTGTCAAAAACCACCGTATCAATCAAGCATCTTGCATCAGAAATTAATGAAGCGTCAAATGCCATAGAAACGTTAGATCAAGACGTACATTCTATTGTCACCATTTTGGATGTGATTAGTGCCATTTCAGAGCAAACCAATTTGCTGGCATTAAATGCAGCCATTGAGGCAGCAAGGGCAGGCGAGCAAGGTAGAGGCTTTGCTGTGGTCGCCGATGAAGTCAGAACGCTTGCCCAACGCACTCAGTCTTCAACAGATGATATTAAGCGCATGACCGAGAAATTAAAGTCAGGTGCGCAGTTGGCGGTTAAAACCATGCAACGAGGCATGGTCAGTGCTGAAGAAAGTGTCAATGAAGTAGAGCATGCTGGTAAAGAGTTACAACAGATTGTTGCCGATGTCGATATTATTGACAACATGAATCAGCAAATTGCTTCTGCAACTCATGAGCAAGCTGCAGTCGCGGAAGAAGTGAATCAAAACGCGATGAGGATCAGTGAAATATATAGCCAAACTCAAAGAATTGCAGAATCGCTGAGCCTACTAAATGACAGCTTACTAGAAGATGCCGCAGCAATGTCTGAGCAAGTGCAGAAGTTTACATTGAGCAATCGTTAACCAATGAGAAAAATGAAATAGAAATAATTGATTTTTAATCAGTATTTTTAATCAGTATTTTAAAGCCGACGTGATTTACGTCGGTTTTTTTATGGACAAGAAAAAGTAAACTTATGCGACAAAATGTGAATCTTAATTATACTTTGCTAACATGACGCCTAAATTAGAAACCGATTAACTATTGTCGATACACAATTGTCGATAAACTATTGCCGATAGACAATTGCCGATAGACAATTGCCGATAAATAAAGGACGAGTAATGGATTACCTCAACATCAATAAACAAGCTTGGAATGAACGAGCAATAGTACATTTTGATTCATCTTTTTATGATGTGCCGAGCTTTCTTGCAGGTAATTCTTCATTAACAGAAATTGAAACCGCGGAACTCACCGATGTAGCGGGTAAGTCTTTGCTGCACCTTCAATGCCACTTTGGTTTAGATACTTTGTCATGGGCAAGGCTGGGCGCGAGTGTCACTGGTGTTGATTTATCTGATGAAGCGATTGATAAGGCACGTGAACTTGCGACTCAGTGTAATATCGAGGCTGAGTTCGTTTGTGCTGATGTCTATGAATTTGCAAATAAGCGCTCGAAAAGTTTCGACATTGTGTTCACGTCTTTTGGCGCAATTTGTTGGTTACCTTGTTTAACTAAGTGGGCGCAGGTCATTAGTGACAGCTTGAACCAAGGCGGTACATTTTATATGGCTGAGTTTCATCCAGTTCAGGACGTCCTAGATGGTTACCCATACTTTCATCAAGCTGAGCCTGATGTGGTCGTTGAGGGGAGTTATACACAAGCGGGTAATAATTCAGACCATGAGCAGACTATGGTGACGTGGGCGCATTCATTAAGCGAAGTGATTAATGCGTTAATTCAAGCGGGGATTCGAATTGATGCGGTTAACGAATTTCCATTCAGCCCTTACAATTGCTTTGAAAACCTAATAGAAAAACAGCCTAAACAATTTCAATCCATTGTGAAGGGTCAACCCATTCCGTTGGTTTTTTCCATCAAAGGAACTAAGTGTTAATGCTATTTGAATCACAACAAAAACTGGATGTGACCAATCGTTGGGGCAGCATTTTTATCAAAGTCGCTGCAGGTATCTCAGCAGTCATAGTGTTGATGTATTTAAGTTATTTTTATGCGAGTCCAAGTGTCACGGTTGAAAATCGTTCAGAGTTTGTTATTGAGTCAGCGATTATAAATTTGCCTTTGAGTCGACTTGATTTTGGCGAGATTCATACATCACAAGACAATACCATTTATTATGATTTAGCTCAGCTAGATGGACAATATGAGTACCATTTGCTGCTTGATAGTGGCGACTTACTCGAAGGAACTTGTGGTTATATCACTAATTTTGAAATTAATAAGCGGGTAGTGCTTGTTTTGAATGATATTGGTGAAATTAGCTGTCAATTTTAATCTTCGCTTTATCCTTTAAATCATAATAGCGTGGTGTTTTTGGCTTGTCATTAAATCATAAAGCTAAGCCAATACAATACACTGCATCTTGGCACCTTGATTACAACTTTGACTGAAATGTTTGGCTAATCAAATCTGGTAAAGTTTAAGTGCTAGAGTAAAAACCTTTATTATTACAGTGCAGTGGTTTATTCAACTGCTCGTAGCTTTATCAACTTTATGTATCACTTTGGATACAGCTGTTACTCGTAGGTGAGCGCACGTGTTGAGTGTTAAGTCTTTAACCACGACTGTTATCGGGTTAACCAGATAACACATGGGCCTCATTAGAAATAATTCATATTCAATTATTTTAAGTTTAAATTAATATTCTATCTCTATTATCCTTCCTCCCAGATTTCCGCTGTTTAAATTATCTACAACCTTGTTACAGGAACTGCCTCAGAGTTGATGACATGCGGAGCAATTAATATTGAGAGCAACTTAAAGCTTATTGTTGAGTTGTATAAGGATTACCTGTTCGAATGCTAAGAAATTCCTCCGTTATTCTGTTATCTATTTTCACTCTATACAGTCAGTTTGTAGTGGCTGATGAAGCCATAGAAGTATCGCAAAAATATCAACGCGCATTTCCTATTTGGGCACAAGAAGCGATGGATTTAGGCCATGAATTACCTAAGCCATATGGTCTTACTGTTAACTATATGTCGATGGAACAACCGTTAGTGGTTGATGGTGTCACCTTTTCAGGTCTTGGCGATATTATTGATGACAGAGTGAGTATTAATGGTAGTGAAGCAATGCAAGATTCAGAAACCATTACTTTAAGAGCTGATATGTGGGTACTACCATTTCTAAACCTTTATGGCGTGATTGGCCAAACAAAAGGCAGTAGTGTCGCCAATGTTCAAGTTGAGGTAGAAATGCCATGGCCTTTGCCGCCAATGGTTTCTGACCCATTTGATTTTGAGCTGAATTTTAAAGGTACTACATACGGTGCGGGCGGCACAATCGTGGGTGGCATAGGCAATTGGTTTGCTTTATTAGATGTTAATTACACTAATACTGATCTTGATATTCTTGATGGTGAGATCAGTTCAATTGTTGTTTCACCGCGTGTAGGTTACCGCACCACTGTTTATGGCCATGAAAGCCAGTTCTGGGTCGGTGCTATGTATCAAAATGTTGAGCAAACTTTTAGTGGCTACCTTAAAGATATCGGCATTCCTTTAGGTAATGGTAAATTTGAAGTTACCCAACACCTCGAAGATAAGTGGAATAGCTTGATTGGTGGTCAAATCAACTTAGGTAAGGGGTTTGACTTGTTACTTGAAGGTGGTTTTGGCACACGCACAAGCTTTATGGCTGGCATTGGCTATAGGTTCTAACCATGATGCGACTAATGATTGTTAGTGTATTTATTTTCTTCCTAGGTGGCTGCTCAGCAGTTTCTATGGTGGATAATTATCAGCAAAACCAATTAATGAAAGCGGGTTTTGAGCGGCAACAGTTGTCGCTAGAGAGTCAAGGCGAATTGCACTACTGGCAAGGTGGAGATACGAGTGCTCCCACTGTTATCTTGCTTCATGGTTTTGGCGGTACGGGCTTAACTAGCTGGTATGAGATTATGCAACAGCTTGCGTCTGATTATCACGTTATCGTACCTGATTTACTTTGGTTTGGTGCATCTTTCAGTAACGCTCCAGCAACTATCAGTAGCGAAACCCAAGCTATTCAACACTTGATTGAAGAGCTCGCACTTGAAAGTGTCAATGTGGTGGGTATTTCGTTTGGCGGGTTTATTACGTTTGACCTAATGATCAAAGAACCTACCGTCAATAAAGCTATTATGTTGGCAAGCCCAGGTATTGTGTTTGGCGATGAAGACATGGATGCCATGAGTCAACGTTTTGGACAAAGTGTGCCAGAAGCTGTGTTTGTGCCTGAGAATAAACAAGGTGTAAGACATTTACTTGAGCATACGTTTGTTGATCACCCTTGGTACCCAAGTTTTATCGATGAGCAAATCTATCAAAGCTACTTTGCAGATTTTCATGCACAGAAAAAATCATTGATTACCACTTTACCTGCATATCGAGATCAACTTAACCCTGCAGAATTTAAAGGTAAGCTTCCGCCTTCATTATTAATTTGGGGCGAAAATGACAGTGTGTTCCCACTTGAAAAAGGCATTGAATTTTCTGAGTTTTTAAATGCTCCAATCATAGTTATCCCTGATGCATCCCATGGCCTAAGTAATGATTTTCCTGATTCAATTAGCCAAATGATAAGAGACTTTATTCAATGATGTTTCATTCTCAAAAACGCGTCATCTTATTGAGTGTAGGTTTAATGGTTTCGCTAGTGTCAGCATGCTCAAGTAGCGAATGGCAGGTGAGTGCAACCCCATCTGACTCCGCTGTATCTGCGGCGTTAGATAATCAACCCGATCCTGCACTTTTACGTGATATTGCATTACCTCAACAAGCGGCTATGACTTTACCGACCAGTGTTCGACCATGTTGTGCATTTGGTAATGGTCAGAAGGTAAAACTTGGTGCTATGACCATCCCTTTTTATCGTCATGCCAATACTATCTCATTAGAAGATTTAGGTGCTCATGCTTATGAAGCAGGCAGTTTTAGTCATCAAAAGTCGGCACCTGATGAAGGCCGAAGTGGCGAGAACAACGGTATTATTTATACCAGAAAGGGCGGCTTTATAGATTTAGCTCATGTAAGAGACACTGCAGACAACGCGGTGGCGCTGTTTTACCAAATCCACCCAAACCTTGGTGAAAAGCAATCCATTGCATTGCCATTTGAAATTGGTCCTCGAACGATTGAAATAGATCGTTTTGAAGTAAAGCTTTTAACCGCAACTCAACGTTGGGAGTTGGCAGCGGCAATGGCTGTGCGCCTTGCCTATTCGATGGCTGAAGCTCATGAAATTGCTCAGTACCACGGTTATCGTAGCTTTGGACCGTGGACCGAAGATGTTTCGGCATACTCACCAGAAGATCTTTACTCCAATATGCTAGGTGCAAAAATTGCGCTTGCAGTACTGACCAATAATTTGGCCATGACTCGACAGCAATATAATTATCATATGACGTCATGGATTGCCGCAACATTAGATTGGTTAGAGCCTGTCACTGCAGCAGAAACGGATGCACTTTTTGATGTGATTGATGGCTATTGGTGGGACTCAAATGAACCTATGCCTAACAAATTTATGTTACTTAAACGCCATTACGATCTGGGCGAACATCAATCACCTTATTTAGTGCCAATGGATATGGCGAAAAACAGTGATACTTGGTCCGATGTTGTAAGTGTTTATGAAACACCTAACGTCGCTCACGACTTAAGTTTAGCCAATCACGTCCACGGAATTACTATCGATAATGTCGCTAAGCAATGGTTACATGTAGATGCAAAATTTGAATCGCATTTTGAACATGTACCTGAGTCTTTATGGCGTGATGGTTTTACTCAGCAATCATTTTTAACGTTAACTCGATATAACGAAAAATTGGATGAGACATTATTGAGTGAGCATTTATCTCAACATTCTCACTTACCGTTAGCGATAGAACAAACATCACAAGGTGAGTTGAAATGAGCTTATTTAACGGCATGAGAATCGGCTTTTTCTCGATAGGGTTATTGGCTTGTGCAGCGTCATTTGCTTCAGAAAAAGCGAGTGTTGAGCAAACAACTGAAACGCTAGCTTCTGATGAAGAGTTGAACTGGATGGAAAGCTTTTTACAAAAGCTTGGTGCAGATGGCGAGTTTGACGCTGATAAATTGATTGATTTTAGTTTTCTTCCTGGGCCTTTTTATAATCCCGAAATGGACTTAGGTGTAGGCATTTCAGCCGTAGGTTTATATCAAGTGGATCCTACTGATGAAGTCAGTCAATTATCGTCATTAGTGATTAACGGTTTAGCTTCCATTAATGGCGCGTTAGGTGTTTCACTTGAAAATAAAACCTTCCTAAATGAAGATCAACAGCGTTTTTATCTAACTGCAGAGATGTTTGATATTCCTGATGTGTTCTATGGCGTTGGCTATGATGAAAACCACCAAGACGATAACCGAGTTGATTTTAATGGTCGAACTGTCCGTGTAAACCCAATGTTCTTGAACCGATTATCATCCAACGTTTTTATTGGTGCAGGCTTTGATTTTAATTACGCTAAAGCCAGCAGTATCGATAAGCTAGATTCAGATGTCGAGATCAACCCTTTGCTAGAGACATCACGCAGTGTCGGGGTGAATTTTTTAATCAACTACGATAGTCGAGATAATGTACTTAATCCTGAACAAGGGAGAATTGCCCAAATTGATACGGGGATATATCGCAAAGAATTAGGCAGTAAGACCGACTTTGAAATTGTTAATGCACTCTACAGTACCTATTATCAAGTTGCAGATGATGATGTTTTAGCGTGGCAAATACGTGGCCGTTTTTCTCACGGTGATGTGCCTTGGGATCAGCTGTCAAAAGCGGGTGGCGGAGATTTACTTAGAGGGTATACTTCAGGTCGTTACCGCGACAAGCAAATGTTGTTAGCACAAGTGGAATATCGACAGAACTTATCTGGCCGTCATGGGATGGTTTACTGGGTTGGTGCTGGGGTTATTTCGGAAAAATTCAGTGAGCTGACTTCGGCGAGTGTACTACCCAATACAGGTATAGGCTATAGATTCGAAGTTAAACCACGCGTAAACCTAAGGTTAGATTTAGCCTTTGGCGATGGTGATACTGGCTTTTACTTTAACGTAAATGAAGCCTTTTAATTTCCACTTGGCATTAAGTTAATCAGCCAAATTGAATATGTTACTCTAAAATACCTGTTGAGATAGGTTGCTTAATTAAGTGATTTTATGAGGTGCTCTTGTGAGGTGCTTTTATGAGGAGTTATTGTGAGTAAAGTGGTCATTTTTGGTAATTCAGGCTCGGGTAAATCGACACTAGCAAAACAACTTGCGGCTAACAAAAAGCTGGCACACCTAGATTTAGATACTATTGCTTGGTTGCCAGTTAATCCTCCTCAAAGAATGCCAATAGCGGATTCAAAAACTTTAATTGATGAGTTTTTAAACCTTAATCAATCATGGGTTATTGAAGGCTGTTACAGCGACTTGCTTGAATTAGTCTTTCCACAAACCGATGAGGTTATCTTTCTCAACTTACCCATTTCAGCGTGTATTGAAAATGCTAAAAACCGTCCTTGGGAACCTCATAAATATGCCAGTAAACAAGCTCAAGATGAAAATTTAACTATGCTAATCGGTTGGATTGCTCAGTATGACAGTCGTATTGATACCTTCTCTAAAGTTGCGCATGAAAGACTATTTGAGCAATTTGCAGGCAGTAAAACTATTTTCACTTCGAATCGATAATATCTTTACCATCAACAGCAGTCAGTTAACCTTACTTGCTACCTTAATTAAGATAGATAAGACAGTTAGGGTGATGGGAATTTTCCATTAGCTATTGTAGTATGCCATTGGCTGCCAATACGTATAAGGCGTTAGGCATCAATCCATAAAACAATAACTTATAAATGGACTGTTAATGAATTCTCCACACCCAAGCCCTTCTTCTGCACAATCGAGTGCCACCGCGCGGCAAATGCCTGATACCTTAGTGATCATTTTCTTTGTTGCTCTTGCTGCCGCATTATTAACGTTTGTTGTTCCCATAGGCTCATTTTTAACCCAAGATGCGCATTATGTTATCGATGGAGTTGAGAAAACGCGCAGTGTAATCGACCCAACCTCTTTTCAATATGCCTTGAATGAAGCGGGTGAGCCTAAGCTTGATCCTATTTCACTATTTAAAGGAAATGGCGAAATCGGCTTTTTCAATTTTGCTTTTGAGGGCATGGTTTCTGGCTCTAAGTGGGGCAGCGCGATTGGCGTCATCATGTTTATGTTGGTCATTGGCGGCTCTTTTGGCGTCGTCATGGCCACGGGCACGATTGATAACGGCATATTACGCTTAATAGATAAAACTCAAGGCAATGAAAAGCTGTTTATTCCTGTCATATTCAGTTTGTTCTCGTTGGGTGGTGCGGTATTTGGGATGGGGGAGGAAGCCATAGCCTTTGCCATTATCATTTGTCCGTTAATGATTCGATTAGGTTATGACTCTATTTGTACAGTGATGGTCACTTATGTCGCGACCCAAATCGGTTTTGCCAGTTCTTGGATGAACCCGTTTAGTGTTGCTATTGCCCAAGGTATTGCAGGTGTTCCAGTGCTTTCAGGTGCGGGTGTACGTTCTATTATGTGGCTTGGTTTTACCTTAATAGGTATTGGTTTTACCATGCGCTATGCGAGTAAAATTCAACGTAATCCTAGTGCATCCTTTAGTTATCAAACGGATCAATTCTTTCGCGATAACCAGCAAGGTAATGTGAAAGATAGTCGTTTTAATCTCGGCGATATTTTAGTACTGCTTACCATTGTAGCTACTATTGCTTGGGTTATTTGGGGCGTGATTGCTCATGCTTGGTTTATTCCTGAAATTGCCAGTCAGTTTTTTACCATGGGGATCATTGTTGGCATCATTGGGGTGGTATTTAAGCTTAATGAAATGGACATGAACAAAGTCGCGGTTAGCTTTAAGCAAGGTGCAGGCACCATGTTAGAACCAGCGGTTTTGGTGGGGTGTGCTTCAGGTATTTTATTGTTACTTGGTGGTGCGGGGGCGACAGAGCCGAGCGTATTAAATACCATCTTACACAGCGCCGGTAATGTGATTGGTCAATTACCGACGGCATTATCAGCTTGGTTTATGTTGTTATTCCAATCAGTGTTCAACTTTTTTGTGACTTCAGGTTCAGGACAAGCGGCGTTAACCATGCCACTCATGGCACCTTTGGCTGACATTGTCGGTGTGACTCGCCAAGTGGCGGTATTAGCGTTTCAACTTGGTGATGGTTTTACCAACGTATTAGTACCGACATCAGCTTCATTAATGGCGACATTAGGTGTGTGCCGTGTTGATTGGGGAAATTGGTTTAAGTTTATCTGGCGCTTTATGCTGGGTTTATTTGTTATTTCGAGCATTATCGTGGTGTTAGCGCACTACTTAGGGTTTAGCTAAACGAGTTTGTTAATGGCAAAAGTTATGAGACAAGTTGTGATATTACATTTATTCTAATAAAAAGCGGCATCGAAAGATGCCGCTTTTTTAATTGTCTAATCAGAAGCTAATGTTTGATTAGAACTTCACTTCAGCTTCAACAAACCACTCTTGTCCACGAGCGTTATAAACACCACGAGGGTAGTGAGGCCATGATGTATTGGTTGGGTCAAAGTTAGGGCCAACATCAAATAGGTTAACAACGCCGGCAGTTAACTTCATATTGTCAGAGAAGTTGTACGCACCTGTTAGGTTCCACTTAGTTTGTGAGGCGACTTCTAAATCTTCTTCATTAAAGCCGTCTTCATCAATGAATGAACTGTAAGATGAACCATGCATACGGGCAGTATGATAAGCACCTAATGTGGTTTCAAAATCATTGATAAAATAGCTAAAGATCATATTAGCGCGGTACTGAGGTAAGCCACCATCTTCAATATCATCATCCACATCTGAGGTCGGGTTTAACTGACCTTCAGATAGTAGGATATAAGTACCGTTGAAGTTTACTCTTAGTTCACCCATGTCATTGAAATCCCAGCTATAACCTGCTGTTAAATCAATACCACGTACTTTTTGATATGCTAAGTTCTGTGCCACTGTATTGATGTGGGTAATAGTGCCACTTGCGTCACGGGTGATCATATCTTCATAGGTATCGTATTCTTGTGCGGCAGTAGAAGCGCTAATATCACTTACCATGTCGTCAAGTTTCCATTCCCATAAATCAAAAGAGGCTTCTAAGCTGTCGCCGCCCCAAACCGCACCAATGTTAGCGGTATAACCTGTTTCAGCTTCAAGTTCTTTGTTGGCACCTGTGGTCGTATCAATGTGTAATTCATTACAGATTTCATCAAGAGTTTCATTACCGGTTTTAATACCAGGTTGTCCGCCCATAGCCTGACATTGCTTGTAATCGATGACTGTAGTGAAACCATTTGTTGCATCACCATACACGCGGTGCATGTCTGGTGCACGGAATACACTACTCCAAGAACCACGAACCAATAACTCATCAACTGGACGGTATTCTACCGTTACTTGTGGTGACAAATTACCACCAAAGTCGCTGTAATGATCGTAACGTAGCGCTGCTGCAACAGTTAACTCGTCAAGTACCGGAACACTGATTTCAGCATAAGTTGCCCAGAAGTCACGTTCGCCAGCACCAGATGAACCACCAGTTGTTAATACTGATCCATTTTGGGTTTCAGAATCTGTTTCAGTTTCATAATCCTGTTCAGTATATTCAGCACCAAATGCAAACATGGCATCACCTTCAGGCATTTCAAACGCCATACCAGTGATGTTAGCTTGGATGTTCTTTTGAGTAGATTGAGCGCGTTCAAATGGCGAGTAAGATGCGGCTTCTACGTCAGCATCTGATATGTTTTCAAGTAATGAATTACCATTCTCACCAGCTGTGATGTAATCGAACATACCGCCTACAGTTGCAAAACCACTGCGGTAAACATCGACGTTAGTACGGCCGTAATTTACTGACATATCCCAGTCATACTCATCAACTAATACGCCTTGAAGGCCAGCTGAGAAGAAGTAGTTACTGGTGTTGGTTTCACCGCTTCGGTTACTGAACTCGTGTAAACGACGAGCATAGTAATAATCACCATCAGAAGCGTTGGCAAAGTCACCGCCAAGTCCTGTTGACTTGTTGAATGTCTTGCTCATGCTATCGCCGTAACTGACCGTTAAGTCATCACCTGCAACCTTGATATCGTAGTCATTAATGGCCATCGGTTCAAAGTTTGTTGTTGATTTGGCATTAGCGAAATCAAGACGACCTAAAAAGGTAATATCGTCTGCGATTTCGTAATTAAAATTGGTGGTACTGATAAAGCGGTAGCTTTCAGGCTCTAGATCGCGCCATTCTGAACGATCAAACCCACATGTAGTTCCAGTCCATAGGAATCCACGAGCATCACACTGCTCTGGAGTTAATTGGCGTGCGCCGGTTCCAGTACCTGCAATTCTAGCGCCGTATGAACTATACGCTGAGTAATCACTGTGCGGCACTTTATCGGTATGGAGACCAAAATTCTCACGATCTGTTGCTTTTAACGCTTCGTTATTACTGAATTCGATGAAGGTTGAGACATTGCCTTTATCATTTGAAGAGCCCAGTGATAATGCGATGCGGTCATTCATACCGCCGCCTTCAGTGGTATCACCATGACGGTATTTAAGTGCGACGCCATCAAAATCTTTTTTAAGGATGATGTTAATAACACCACCCACTGCGTCAGCACCATAAATCGCTGAGCCGCCAGATTGTAGTACTTCAATGCGTTCTACAGCTTCCATTGGTAGGTTTGCTGTGTCGACGAAGTTATCAGTACCGCCAGCTGGTTTTGGGTATTGGTTCAAACGCTTACCATCAATAAGCGTCAGAGTACGACTTGCACCAGCATTACGTAAACTGATTGATGAAGCTGCAGGGGTAAAACCATGTACTTCTTGTGTGGTCATCGCACCCGTAGTAGAGGTGAGATTTTGTAGGGCATCTTGAATAGTGGTAAAGCCTTGCTTTGCCATATCATCAGCACTCAACACCGTGACAGGCGTTGCTGTTTCTAGATCGGTTCTTTTAATACGTGAACCGGTAATTTGAATTCGTTCTACATCAGCGCCTTCTTCAGCTGCAAGAACTACTGGCGAACTAATGGCAGCGGTAAAAGCACCGCCTACCAATGCTATTCGAATTGCGTTGGCCAATTTTGTATTAAGCTGCATCTAATCTCTTCCTTATAACTTTTATTTAAACCGCGTTTTTATTTAGTAAATCTCATTGTTAACTTGTGAATTGCGTTAACGATAGTTTGCGGAAAACGGATGTAACCATACTTATTCAACATAAACAACGGACTGGTTACATACGTTAGATGTTAGAGTTGTTACGTTAAAGGTTGTTTTTTGTGATTATTTGATTAACGTGGTTTTGAGTGCTGATATTGATTTTGGGCTTGACGGGGGACTTTGTTGAATAAGCTAACAGGTTTATGTAAATAAACTTGATAGACTTCGTTGAGTTGGTTATCTTTTTGTTGGTTTGTTTGTGGTGCGACTGAGGCAGGTTTAATTTAACCGAACTATTAATTGTTACAGCATGCATCATTTTTACATTGGAAATTTAATGTTGCGCAATTGGATTTGTGAAGTTAATCACTATTTAACATGTGCTGTAATCGCCCTTGAAACGGCTGTTAGCTGGAGTCTTGTTTAAAAATGGTGGGTATTAAATGTTAAAAAAAGCCCTTGAAGGGCTTTTGGATAAGTTAACATGTTAAAGAAAGTTTAGATGGGTTTTATTTTGCATCGCAGTAATGTATGGCCTAATCCAATATTGTCGATATCCTCATCGACGTAAAGCCCAGCTTCATTGATCATTTTGAGCATATCTTTGCTGTGATACATTCGGCTGTAGCCATTAGCAATAGCAGTAAAATATAGCGAGGTTGCATTAACGCAATAAGCACCAGCTTCATAAGGCTGTCTATCCCAATAGGTTTCTAAAATACACAGTTCACTATTGGGCTTCATTGCAGCCACTGTGCGTTTTAATATTGTGATGATTTGCGGTTTAGAAAAACAGTCTAGAAATTGGCTCATCCAGTACAAGTCTGCATGCTGACAAAAAGGTTTAGTTTCATCCAACAAGTCAGTTTCAAATGGCAACACACGATCCGCAACGTTATTATTACGCGCGTTTTCCATTGCGACGGCGAGTTGCCCTGGTAAGTCCATAATGGTGACATTAACTTTGCTGTCAAAACTGGTACAAGCAAATGCCCATTTGCCGGTATTACCGCCAACATCAACGATATGCTCAGGCTTAGATTTAAAAATCATTGGCAGTAAACTGTCAAAAGCATGATCAGAATAATAATGATCAAACTCAAACCAACTCCGCTTGATTTGCTCTGGCAATTGGCTTAATCCAGGGTAAATGGTTTCCCAATCACCCAAGTGTTTCAAACCGGCTGCTTTTCCTTGTTTCAAGGACGCTTCAAGCTCAAACAAACCTTGATAACAGACATCATGAATGAAATTTAAATTTTTAGATGCCATGTCATCATGCAGTAGAAAATGGCCCGTTTTATCTAGGTGATAATGGTCATCTTTACACCAAAATAGTCCCATACTGAGTCCCATATCCAGTAATACGTGGATGGCATATTCTGATAATTCATTACAATCCATAAGTTGTGGTAACGAAATGCCATTTTCACCCGCATCATCAACTTGTTTTAGAATGCCAAACTGGCTAAGACAACGAGCAACTTGAAAGCTGACAGGGGCAAAAGCAATTTTTTGTGCTTCAAATTTTGCCTCAAAAGCGGAGATTTTTTTAGGGGATTGGTAAAAAGACATAAAGTGAGTCAATTTCTTGCATTGTAATTAAGTGTGGCGATGTTAACAAACGCGATGAAATAAGAAATTGATCCAGCTCATGTGTTGAAATAAGACCTCATTCTGTCATTCTGTCATTCTGTCATTCTAAATAGGATTATTCTTTCAAAGGGAATGCAATAGGGATTGTTAATGATTACCACGCAGAGACTGACACTCAGAGAGTTTACGCTAGAAGATGCTGAATTCATTTATCAGCTAATGAATTCACCACTGTATATCAAGTTCATCGGTGATAGAAATATCAAAAATCGAGATGATGCTAAGACTTTTTTATCGACTAAGCTCATTCCAAGTTATCAGCTTCACGGTTACGGTTTATACGCAGTTATTCGCAATGAAGATAAGGCGTTGGTCGGTATGTGTGGCTTAGTGAATAGAGATGGGCTTGAGCACACTGATATCGGTTTTGGCTTTTTACCCCAATATATGGGGATGGGCTACGGATATGAGTCTGCGAGGGCTGTCATGAATTATGCCAATGAAACCTTATCTCTTTCGCCTATATGGGCTATAGCCAACCTACAAAACACCGCATCGATTAACTTATTAACAAAGCTTGGTTTGCTGTATCAGCAACAAATCTTATGGGGTGATGAGCAAGAACCGACATTACTAATGAGCACGCACGAATTCAGTTCTGTTGAGAACAGTAGTGATTAACGAGATGGATATACAGCTTCATTTTTCATCAAAGATGAGTGGGAGATATATAGCTTAATCAATCTGTGATTAATGCCAAGCATTGCCATGCACAGTTATGCACAGTTATGCACAGTTATGCACTATAAAAAAGCCCAGCAATTGCTGGGCTTACATTTACCAAAAACAGTCAAAGACGATTATATGGTGAATCGTTTATTGAACGTTTTCGCTATCACCGAACTCACCCGCAAATAACGCAGATGATAAGTAACGCTCTGCAGCAGATGGCAGAATGACAACGATGTTTTTACCCGCAAATTCTGGCTTCTCAGCAATACGGTTTGCAGCGACGACAGCAGCACCAGAAGAAATACCCACTAAGATACCTTCTTCTTCCATTAAACGACGTGCCATTGCAATAGCATCGTCATTGCTGACCGCTTCAACAAGGTCAACTAAATCTAAATCTAAGTTACCTGGGATGAAACCTGCGCCAATACCTTGAATTTTATGAGGTCCAGGAGTTAATTCCTGACCTGCTTTAGCTTGTGCAATAACAGGTGAGTCAACTGGCTCTACTGCAACAGACACAAGGTCTTTGTTTTTACTTTTTAAATAACGACTAACACCAGTAATCGTCCCACCCGTACCGACACCTGCAACAAATGCAGCGACTTCACCATCAGTATCATTCCAGATTTCTGGGCCGGTAGTTTTTTCGTGGATTTCAGGATTAGCAGGGTTGCTAAATTGACCTAAGATAAGGTACTTAGCAGGATCTGATTGACGGATCTCTTCAGCTTTATCAATCGCGCCTTTCATTCCTTTAGCGCCTTCAGTTAACACGAGGTTTGCACCTAACGCTTTTAACAGTTTACGACGCTCAAGGCTCATAGTATTAGGCATGGTTAGGGTTAGCTTATAACCACGAGCAGCTGCTACATACGCAAGTGCAATACCTGTATTGCCTGAAGTTGGCTCGACTAGCTCTACTTCTTTAGTTAGGGTGCCTTTCTTTTCAGCATCCCAAATCATATTTGCGCCGATACGACACTTAACACTGAAACTTGGGTTGCGAGCTTCAACTTTGGCTAACACTTTACCATTGCTTACTCGATTAAGGCGCACTAGTGGGGTATTACCTAGCGTATATGAATTGTCTTCGTAGATGTTGCTCATGGTTTGCTCCTATGTTTGCATTGTCTAATGATAATCGGTTTAAGGTGCTTTAACAGTGATAGTTTGTTATTCGTTATGCCTTTTAGTTATTAGGTTATAGCCAAATATATTAATAAAGCATTTTCTTATATAACAGTATCTTAGTTATACACCCTTAATGAACATTGATGGTCTGACCATCGGTTAAAGCAGTAATTAATGCTTAGTGATTGGTTTAGAAGGTAATAGACTGAGGTTACAAAAGCGCAATTTATCCTCATTCCTGCTGGCTTATATTGATTATAGGTATCTATTGTTCATTGAGTTATCAGCTTAATTTTTTGAGTGTTTTTAGATAAGTTGTTGTTTTCCTTTATATAGATACGGCAGACATAATATGAATAAAGTGGTTATTTCAGGAAGTGGTTTATATACACCGCCGCACAGTGTCAGTAATGAAGAGTTGGTTGAAAGTTATAATACTTACGTTAATGAACATAATCTGCTACATGAAACAGCGATTGCTGCTGGTGACGTGGATGCATTAGCTCACTCGTCAGCAGAGTTCATTGAAAAGGCATCTGGCATCAAAAGCCGTTACGTGATGGTCAAAGAGGGCATTTTAGACCCTAAAGTGATGATGCCATTAATTAGAGATAGGCCATCAGATGCGTTATCAATGCAAGCTGAAATCGGCATTGCTGCAGCAAAGCAAGCATTAACGCAAGCAAAAGTTAATGCTGAAGATATTGATTTAGTGATTGTTGCCTGTGCATATACTCAACGTTCTTATCCGGCTATTGCGATAGAAATTCAGCAAGCCATGGGCACAAAAGGTTTTGCGTATGACATGCTAGTGGCTTGTTCATCGGCGACTTTTGCCATTGTTAATGCGGTTAATGCGGTTCAATCTGGTACAGCATCACGGGTATTGGTGATTAATCCTGAGATTTGTTCCCCACAAGTGAATTACCGAGATCGTGATAGTCACTTCATTTTTGGTGATGTGGCAACAGCAGTGGTTGTAGAGAAAGCATCCATTGCACAGTCAGAACATGCTTTTAATGTGCTATCGAGTCAGTGTTTTACCGACTACTCAAATAATATTCGCAGTAACTTTGGTCACCTTAATCGCTGCGACCCAGTAGCAAGTAACGATAGTGACAAGTTGTTTCATCAACAAGGCCGTAAAGTGTTTAAAGAATTACTGCCAATGATTTATCAACATTTAGATAAACAGTTGTCGGAAGAGCAGATCCAAGCTAATGAATTTAAACGACTATGGTTGCACCAAGCGAATATAAATATGAATATGTTTGTAGTTCGTAAACTTCTCGGTGATAATGTTACAAAAAGTAAAGCTCCTGTGGTGCTAGATGAATATGCTAACACTGCTTCTGCCGGGTCTATTATTGCTTTTCATAAGTATAATCAAGACTTTAAAACTGGTGATTTAGGGCTATTGTGTTCATTTGGTGCTGGCTACTCTATTGGGAGCATCATTTTAGAAAAGACCTAATAGTAAATGGGTGAATTAATTGCGAATTCTGATTGTTGAAGATAATGAAGCGGTATCGAAGGTACTTCGGCATCTATTAATGCAAGACCTGCATTGTGAGGTAGATGTTGCCGCTGATGTCGCTTCAGCGAATGCCTTATTAGAACAGCACAAATACTTTGTCGTTGTAGCAGAGTTAAACTTACCAGATGCACCAGATGGCGAAATTGCTCAACTGGTGCTGATGTCTTATCAAACCCCTTGTATTGTCTTGTCATCTAACCTTGATTCTCGTCAGCGTAAGAAATTACTGAAGCTCGGTATTGCGGACTATGTATTAAAAGAAAACCGCTTTAGCTATGAGTATGTGGTGAAGCTGGTGGCCAGATTAGATCAAAATCAGCATGTAAAAGTACTGGTAGCAGATGATTCAGTCGTGAGCCGTAAATTCGTTAAAGTCCTTTTAGAACAGCAATTATTTACTGTATTAGAGGCCTGCGATGGCGCAGAAGCGATTCAAGTGCTGAACGACACGCCAGATATTCAGTTACTTATTACTGACTACAATATGCCGAATGTTGATGGCTTTGAATTAATCCTTAAAGTGCGTGAAAAATTCAGCCGTGAAGATTTGGCGATTATTGGTTTGTCGAATGATACTGATGAAAGCTTATCTGCACGTTTTATTAAAAATGGCGCCAATGACTTTTTGCAAAAACCATTTGTACATGAGGAGTTTCATTGCCGTGTATTAAATACCTTAGACTCGCTCGATATGCTGCGCAGTTTATGGGAGCAAGCCAACCGAGATTATCTGACAAAGGCGTATACGCGTCGTTATTTTTTCAAGCAACATGAAAAAGATGTCAATGAAGCAGGGCAGTTTGCTTTAGGTTTAATCGATATTGATTTCTTTAAAAATGTGAATGACACCTATGGCCATGATGTCGGCGATCAAGTGTTATTTGAGTTCGCTAAGCGATTAAAAAATGCCTTTGGCCAACATTTTACCGTAGCCCGATTTGGTGGTGAAGAGTTTGTTGTTGCATTTAAAGGCTTAGATGGCGATCGTGCATTCACTGTCATGGATAAGTTCAGACAACAAATTGACGAGCAGCTTTTTATTACTGATGCGGGTGAGCTAAAGATTAATTTTAGTTGCGGTATTGCCAGTGCTGAAAGCACTGATAGTAATTTAGATACTTTACTTCATCGTGCGGATTTAGGCTTATATGAAGCGAAAGAAGCGGGCCGTAATAGAGTGATTTTTTAGTGTGAATTAATGATGATTAATTCATGAATTAGACACAGATAAAAAGGACTGCCATGGCAGTCCTTTTTGTTTTTTCATTCCAGTCTACTACTTATAATTTAATTATGTTATCGATTAAAGCAACCACGCGTAGCTGACTTTCATAAAGTAGGTTTTGTCTTTTTGGGTTAAAGAGTCGATATCATCATTGGCAATTAAACCGTCTGAGTACCCCAAATAAAACACACTTTGTGGATTAAGTTTATAACCGTATAAAATTTCATTACCTAGATTTTGGTATTGTTCATTAGGCGACTGATGTAAATATAAATCAGTATCACGTTCAATGTCGGTATAGACACTGGTTAAACGTAAAAAACTATTTAGTGTAATTTGCCAGTTAAGGCGAAGGTCAGTTAAATTTGCGGTAAATAAACGGCCCTCATCAACATCCAATGCTTGGTATTTGTGATTAACGTCTAAGATGATTGATTCAGTGATTTTCCACTCAACACCTGGGTTGAACATGGTTAGAGTCGCAGGGCGATCGTTGGCATAATCAATGTCATCACCGTAGTTCATATCAAACTCGAGCTTAAGTGATTCAATTGGCACAAAGTTGGTATAAAACCACATTAAATCTAACGTATACATTGTGGTGTTATCGTCAATGGCCAATGATGAGCTGTCTTGACGACGACCAACACGGTCTTTATGGACAAAGCCACTGGCGATATAACTTTGCCAGCCGCCATTCAGTCTGATGGCCGCTTCGGCTTCTTGTTCAATTTTTTCATTGTTTTGGTTATGGGTAATATCCCAATCACCACCAAATTCAATTTTGTTAAAGAAACTGTCAGTTGGGTACCAATAATAATTACCGCCAGCGACAAACTTGCTTGCATCAATACGTTCAATAAAACCTAAATCCGCTCTAAAGTCCTCTCCAATTGATTCATAACGAGAGAAAGCGCGCCAATTGCGTTTTTCATGCTCATAGCTAACACGGTACATATTGTCAGAAAAGTTATCTTGTTTTTTGGTACGCAGTACTCGCTCATTGTAATCACAATTACCAAGCTCACAGTCCTGTGGCGGAGTTGAGCAATCATCACCGTTACAAAATTGCTGAAAGAAATCATCAGGATACTCAGTATCTGAAAACACATACTGTGCGGTAAAGGTGTCTTGGTCGGTTGGCTGCCACTTAGTATCAAGACTGGCCACATAGTTATGATAATTCTCAGATTGCTTTGCCGTGACTAAGCCGCCAAATGAGAGCTCTTTACTGGGATCGAAACGATAACGAGCAGCAAGGTTATAGCTTTCCTCATCAATGGTGGCCACATCAGAGCTTAAGTTGCCAGGCACTAAAAACTGCGTTTTCTCATCGTTAGCAGCCAGCACAGCAAGGGTGTGATCATCGGTTTTGCTGGTGAGTTTTACTCCGTAATCAGGAGAGCTGATATTACGGGTGTGTAGTAAACTTAACTGAGTATCGAAATAGTCTTTATTATCTAAGAAGAAAGCACGTTTTTCTGGGTAAAAAAGAGCGAAATTATTATTTACATCTAACTGACCCGAATCGGCTTCAACCTGTGAAAAGTCTGGATTAATGGTGGCATTTAATAAGGTTGTTGGCGTAATTCCCCAACGTAAGTCGAGGCCGACTTCAACGTTATCTTCATCTTCCCAAGGTTGATTAGGGTTAAGCTCTCGCTGACTATTACGAGAGCCGACAACAGAAGGAGTAATTTGAATATCTTGCCCTTGCTGGGCCCCAGCAAGACCAGTAGCGGTACCTAGCTGACATAACTGACAAGATACATTACGGTCAATCTTGTGGCTTGAAATTCTATGGGTTTCGTTACGAGGGTAAAAACGTACTAGTTCTATTCCCCAAGTTTGAATATCTTTATTGTCATCAAAATTGAACAGTCGCAGTGGCAATTCTACTTCGACTTGATAGCCTTGGTCAGTCAGCTTGCCGCTGCTGTACCAAATACCATCCCATGCATCGCTTTCTTCACCCGTTAATTCATTTTCTATAGAATCATTTTGTACGCCATAAGGGTTAATAAAAAACTGATAGGCAAGGCGGGCGTTATTAAACGTATCCAGTTTGATCCCGACTTGGTCATCACCCCAAGAGTTATCTCGGTCGCGTAAATTGGCTCTTATTTTTGATGGGTCAACATCATGGGCTATAAAGGCAACAAATAAGCTGGTTTCAGTGGCGAAAATTTTCGCATCAGTGCTCACTGGCGCAGGGATGTTTTCACCTGGTGAGGTTTCGTAATTGAGCTGGACTGTTGCGGCTTGTTGCCATTGAGGCTCTGATAAGTCGCCATCAATCTCAACACCTTGAGATAAAGTGGGAATGTTAACTGTAAATTGGCTGGGTTCACCGGCCGAAGCAGGTGTTGATATGGCGCTACTCGCCAACAAAATTGCATAACAAAGAGTCTGAATCGTAAAGGTTTTATTCACAAGTCACGCTGATTTAAAATTAGTTTGCGCAATTGTCGCAAAAACGCCGTTAAATATCGTTAATTATTTGTAGCTTAATGGTTTCAAATTGTTACAGCGCTTTGCAAGGAAAGAGAGTTGGCATATCAAAAGCTTAAATCACTCGAAGTAAAAACACTAAAAAGCCCCAACATTGCGCTGAGGCTTTCATTTATTTCTTTGATAAACAAGGCTTCTAAAACTGAGGTATTTGTTACTTAGCCTTATTAGTTCAGCTTTATTCTGGTGCTATTTCTGGGTGCTTATATGCTTCTCGATATTTGTCGACCCACATAGCGGTTGCACCGCATATTGCCACAGGCATCACGATAAAGTTCACAATAGGGATCATTGAGAATAACGTTACTGTAGCGCCAAAGGTATAACTGGTTCCCTTGGTTTGGCTGAGGGCGAACTTCATATCGTTAAATGGCACTTTGTGGTTATCAAATGGAAAATCACAATATTGAATGGCCATCATCCAAGCACTAAACAAAAACCATAAAATTGGCGCAGCGGTTTGGCCAACCACTGGAACGATAAATAAAACTAAAAAGATTAATGCTCGTGGCAAATAGTATTTAAGTTTTATCCATTCGCGTCCGAGAATACGTGGTAAATCTTTAATTAAATCAATTGTAGTACCCGAGTTTAATGACTTACCAGTCAAGTGCATTTCCACTTTTTCTGCTAACAACCCATTAAATGGCGCAGCAATCCAGTTCATCACTGAGCTAAATACAAATGACATCACCACCAGTAAACTAATAATCGCTAGAGGCCACAAGAAAAAGTTGAGCCAAGTAAGATACTCAGGAATTTGGCTATTCATCCAGCCAAAAAGATCGTCTAGTTTACCTACGGCAAAATAGATCGCGGTTGAAAACAAGATTAAGTTAACCATTAATGGAATGAATACAAATGCACGAAGACCTGGCTGTTTAATCAGCTTAAAGCCATCTAGAAAATAGTTAACGCCACTTTTTACGGGTTGGATTGCCATCTAATACGTCCTTGAAAAAACTGCTTATTACTGATTGTGGTGACGCATTGGTCGGAAAACAAGCCTTAAAGTGTGTTTAAGTCATAAAAATCGTTACAAAATGCAGCGCGATTGGTAAAGTTAGTTATATAAGTCTTTCTTATAAAATAATACTTTTCATCCTTACGGACGACCAAACAAGCACAATGCGATTAAAACAAATAAAACTTGCTGGCTTTAAGTCGTTTGTTGACCCAACAAAAATTCCCTTTAACCAACCCCTCACGGCGATTATTGGCCCGAACGGCTGCGGCAAGTCCAATGTGATTGATGCTGTGCGTTGGGTACTTGGGGAAAGCAGTGCCAAACATTTACGTGGCGACTCAATGATGGACGTTATTTTTAACGGTTCCAGTGCCCGTAAACCCGTATCTGTCGCCAGTATCGAGCTCAGTTTTGAAAACCTAGATGGCAGATTGTCGGGCCAATATGCCAGTTATCAAGAAATCTCTGTTAAGCGCCAAGTGAGTCGTGAAGGCGATTCGAATTATTTTCTCAATGGTCAAAAATGTCGTCGCAAAGATATTACTGATCTATTTATGGGAACAGGTCTTGGACCGCGCAGTTATGCCATTATTGAGCAAGGGACCATTTCAAGACTGATTGAGTCTAAACCTCAAGAATTAAGAGTCTTCATAGAAGAAGCGGCAGGAATATCTCGTTACAAAGAACGTCGTCGTGAAACAGAAAACCGCATTCGACATACCCGTGAAAACCTTGAGCGTTTAAACGATATACGACTAGAACTTGGCAGCCAGTTAGAAAAATTAGATCAGCAAGCACAAGCTGCAAAACAATATCGAGAGCTCAAACAACAAGAGCGTGACTTACATGCTCAGCTGTTAGTCATGCGTTATCAAGAACTGCAAAATCAAACCGATGGCTTAGCCAAAGAAATGCAGCAGCTTGATGTTAGCATTGCAGCCGCCAATGCTGATGGCGAAAGCACTGAGCTCACTGTTACACAATTAACATCTCAGTTAGCTGATTTATCAGATTCGGAGCAAAACCTTGTTGCGCAGTTTTATCAAGCTGGAACCGAGCTTGCTAAGCTTGAGCAGCAATTAAAGCATCAACAGCAACAAGACTCTCAGCTTGAGAAACAATTACAAGACATAATCAATCAACAAGGGATTGCAGCAGAAGAGCTGCAGGCTCTGACTGTACAAGAAAAGCAGCTTACTCATCATGTTGCAGAGCTGATGCCTGCTTTAGAGCTTGGCGAAAATGAATTGCAAACTATTGACGAGCAGTTACAAGATGTTGATGAAAAAGCTTCTGATCTTCAACAACATTTAAGCGTGTTATCGGATACGGTATCTAATGCAAAAATGGAAGCTGCACTGACTCAAAACAAATTACAGCATCAGCAATTGAGTTTATCTCAGCAACAGCAGCAATTGATTGAGCTCAATACAGAGCAGCAACACAATAATGATGAGAATAATCAAGCTGAGTTAACTGAACTCGATAGGCAAATAAAAGCATTTACCCAGCAGCTTGAAATAGAAGATGAAGTAAAACATCAGCTCTCTGAAGAGCTGGTGATTAAGCAAGCAAGTTTACAGCAGAACAGTGAGCAGTATCAGCAAAACAAACAACATTTAACCTCGGTGGTTGCCCGTCATGAGTTAATTGATCAGTGGCTTAGCAATAATGAACCCGAAGATCGTCAAGCACTATGGCAAGTTGTTGAGGTGACCCAAGGTTGGGAGCAAGCGGTTGACTTAGTTCTTCAAGGTGTACTTGCAGCTTCAGTGCAAAAAGAGTCATTAAATACTGATGTAGGTGTGAAAGATGATTTAGGTTTTAACCTACGTGAATCTGCCTATATAACTGAGCAATTGAGCGCACCAGTTAATTTAAGCCCATGGTTAGAACAAGTGATTTGGGCTGACAGTATCGGTCATGCGAAACAATTATTGACGACGAGTGAAGCAACCAATGAACACGCATTAATCGCTAGTAAAGATGGCTATCTAATTGGTCATGGCTTTGTTATCACAAAATCTGAAGGTAAACAGTCAGAGCTTGCACTGAAAAATGAACGTCAGCAACTGTTGACTCAAATTGAACAATTACAAGATCAATTATTCAATGAGCAAGTGTCTGTGAGTGAGTTAACACAACAAGTTGCCGATGTTCATGCTCAAATGAGTGCGGCGCAAGCAAAATGTCATCAATTGCAGCTTGATTGCAGTAAGTTTGATGCTCAACGTCAAAGCCTGCTTAAGCAGCAAAATGATAATCAACGTAGGCGAGCAAACCTGGATGAACAGGTAGCAAACTGCATCAAACAAATTGCTCTTGGTAAATGCAATGTAGAACAGTTAACCGCAGAAACTGAGCGACTTAGCCAGTTACATCAACAGCAGGTGACTGAACAGCAAAAAGCTAATGAAGACTGGCAAACCACAAGTCATCAATTGCGTGAGTATAAAACTAAACGAAGCCAGCATGATCGAGAGGTCTCGCTTTTGCGTCAGCAATTGCAAAAATTGCAAACTCAAGCTGCGGTGACGCAAGCACAGCTGACTAAACAGCAGCAGCAATGTGATGTATTGGTAGAACAAGCTAGCCAGTTGAGCTTGACTCAACAGCAAAGCAGTGAAAGTTTAGGTGATAAACAGCTGGAACAACTTCAGCAACAGCTTGCTCAGCAGCTTGATATTCAGCAATCAAAGCAACAATTGTTAAATTCAAACCGTACTCAACAGGCTGAGCTACAATCTCGGCTAGATAGTGCGGTATTGATTCAAAAACAACAGCTTGGTGGGCTTCAAAACTTGACTCAAACGCTCAGCGGGTTAAAGTTACGTCGTGAAGGTTTAAAAGGTCAGGCCAATGGCCAATACCAATTGCTTGAAGAGCAACAAATAAATATTCAGGCGGTGCTAAAACAGATCCCTGAAGCAGCTAAAGTCAGTGCTTGGCAGAAAGATCTAGATAAAGTTAGAGCTAGAATTAGCCATTTAGGGGCAATTAACCTTGCCGCTATTGAAGAATTTGAGCAGCAAAGTGAGCGTAAAGCCTATTTAGATAATCAGGATGATGATTTAAATAAAGGCTTAGCGAGCCTTGAAGAAGCTATTCGAAAAATAGACAAGGAAACCCGCAGTCGATTTAAAACGACTTATGATGCGGTTAATGCTGACTTATCAAAATTGTTCCCGAAAGTGTTTGGAGGCGGTAAAGCTTACCTTGCATTAACTGATGATGACTTACTTGAAACGGGTGTGACCATTATGGCGCAACCACCAGGTAAGAAGAATAGTACAATTCACCTTCTTAGTGGTGGAGAAAAAGCGCTAACCGCTTTATCATTAGTATTCGCCATATTTAGACTCAATCCAGCACCTTTTTGCATGTTGGATGAAGTTGATGCACCTTTAGATGATGCCAATGTTGAGCGTTTTTGTCGCTTACTAAAAGAGATGTCACAAAGTGTGCAATTTATTTATATCAGCCACAATAAAATAACGATGGAAATGGCTGATCAATTAATAGGTGTCACTATGCATGAACCGGGCGTTTCACGTATAGTCGCAGTAGATATCGATGAAGCGGTGGCACTAGCCGACGCGGAATAAACAGGATTACAGGGTCACCAATGGAAGATTTTCAACTGGTTTTGTTTGTACTAGGTGCAATAGCAATTATCGCAGTACTAGTTCATGGTTTTTGGTCAATTCGTAAACAACAACCTAAAACACTAAAAGACAACCCAATGACTGGGTTTTATAAAGATCAATCACAGCAACGTGACTCACAAGGTTTTGATGCCGATGGTATTGGTGAAGTAAGACGTGTTAAAAGTGACGATGACGATGATACTTTCACTGCAAACGACACTGCAAATATCACTCCGCCACTAATGCAAACAGGGACTTCGCATAACGATGTTGAAGTCAATGAAGCGGGCTCTAAAAAGGGCATTGGGTTACAAAATCAATCGGCTGTAAATGCTCAAGCACCAAGTTATAATCCTGGCCGCAAAGAACCGGTATTAAAAACCGCCGCTGTAGAGCCACAAATTTCTGCTGAAACAATCAATGTAACTGCAGCCCAAGAGGTTGAAACGCATGTTCCAACTCAACAGGCGTTATTTGCTGAAGACAGCTTTGAACCTGCACAGCAAGTTGTTGGTGCGTCAACCAGTACAAAAGTGACGACAAAAGCGACGACAAAAGAGAATACCGTTAAACTTGATCTCACCGCTGAAAATTACCAAACCCATGATAACGCCTATGTTGAAGATACCTATGTAGATGAAACTTCGGCTGATTTTGGCGCTGAACCTCAAGCAGAACAAGTTATTGCACAGCCAGCACCAGTAGAGCCCGCTATTTCGCAACCTGTGGCCGAAACAGAAGAGCCATTAGGCGATCCACAAGATGTATTAGTGCTCCACGTTATCGCACGTGATGGCGAGCAACTCCATGGCGCAGAGCTATTACCTTGCTTATTATCATTGAACTTTAAGTTCGGCGATATGGACATATTCCATCGTCATCTAGATAACGCCGGCAATGGTAAAGTACTATTTTCTATGGCGAACATGCTAAAGCCGGGCGTATTCGATCCTGATAATATGGAGCAGTTTGTCACTCAAGGTGTGGTGTTATTTATGACGCTTCCTTGTCATGGTGATCCATTAATGAACTTCTCCATTATGCTTAATTCAGCACAGCAACTGGCTGATGATTTAGGCGCAGAAGTGATGGACGATAAACGTTTAGCCTGGACTGAAACCAACAAACAACAATATTTAGCTAGAATTAGGGCAGTATCTTAATCCCTAATTAGATTTAACCTTTTTAAATGAGGCCGCACTTGCGGCCTTATTTGTCTTTAGATGAGTGATTTTATGCAAGACATTAAAAACGAACTACAGCAAATCAGCAGTGAACTTCATGGTCATAACATTCGTTATTATGTTGATGATGCACCAAGCATTCCAGATGCAGAATACGATAGGTTAATGCAGCGCTTAATCGCCATTGAAACCGCTCACCCTGAATTAATCAGTAGTGATTCTCCGACACAACGTGTTGGCGGCGCACCACTGGCTAAGTTTGATCAAATCACTCATTTAAAACCGATGTTGAGTTTAGATAACGCCTTTGAAGAGGCAGATTTTGAAGCATTTAATAAGCGTATTACCGACAAAGTGGATACGGTAAGTTATTGCTGTGAGCCAAAGCTTGATGGCTTAGCCGTCAGTATTTTATACCGTAATGGCATATTAGAGCGTGCAGCGACCCGTGGCGATGGTGCAGTGGGTGAAGATATTACTGACAATGTCCGTACGATTAATTCTGTGCCACTTAAGCTCCGTGGTGATAACTTTCCTGAATTACTAGAAGTGCGCGGTGAAGTGATTATGCCCAAAGCGGCATTTGATGCATTAAACGAGCGTCAATTAAGTAAAGGGGATAAGGCATTTGTTAATCCGCGTAATGCTGCTGCAGGTAGCTTGCGTCAATTAGACAGCAAAATCACCGCGACCCGAGCATTAGGCTTTTATGCATACGCACTGGGTGTCGTTGAAGGTGAAGTAGCCCCTTTAGCTGATAGCCATTTTGGCCAATTGAACCAGTTAAAAGACTGGGGGTTACCTTTAAGCCAAGAAGTTAAAGTGTGCAGCACACTGCCTGAAGTCTTTGCCTACTACGCTGATATTATGGCCAGAAGAAGCGCATTGTCTTATGAAATTGATGGTGTGGTGATTAAGGTCAATGACATTGCCAAACAAACGACTTTGGGCTTTGTTGCGCGTGCTCCGCGCTGGGCAATTGCTTATAAATTCCCCGCGCAAGAAGAAATGACCTTACTTGAAGAGGTCGATTTTCAGGTGGGCCGTACTGGTGCGGTCACGCCTGTAGCTCGCCTTAAGCCTGTATTCGTTGGCGGGGTGACTGTATCCAATGCCACCTTACATAATGCCGATGAAATTGCTCGTTTAGGCGTAAAAGTGGGTGATACTGTGATTATTCGGCGCGCGGGAGATGTGATTCCGCAAATCGTTGCTATTGTGCCTGAAAAGCGTCCAGAAGATGCTAAAGATATTACATTTCCAGGCCAGTGCCCGGTGTGTCAGAGTTTAGTTGAACGTCTTGAAGGCGAGGCTGTTGCCCGTTGTAGTGGCGGGCTTTTTTGTGAAGCGCAACGAAAAGAAGCCATCAAACATTTTGCCTCACGTAAAGCGCTTAATATCGATGGTATGGGTGATAAAGTGGTTGAGCAGCTGATTGATAAAGAACTGGTGCAAAGCCCAGCAGAGCTGTTCACCATTACCGCATCAATGGTCACTATGCTTGAGCGAATGGCAATGAAATCAGCCACTAAATTAATTGCCGCGATAGATGATGCTAAAACAACGACCTTATCGCGCTTTATTTATGCATTAGGTATTCGTGAAGTAGGTGAAGCAACAGCGGCAAACCTTGCAAGTCATTATAAAACCTTAGATGCAGTAAAAGCTGCGAATGTAGATGAGCTGATGGAAGTGGACGATGTAGGTGCTATCGTGGCAAAACATATTAGTCACTTTTTTGCTCAGCCACATAACCTTGAAGTAATAGATAAGCTCATTGAAGCAGGGGTCAATTGGCCTGCAATAGAAGCTGTCGATGAAGCAGAGTTAAGCCTTAAAGGTCAAACATGGGTATTAACGGGTACGTTAACTCAGTTAAACCGAAATGATGCTAAAGCGCAATTACAGGCAATGGGCGCCAAAGTGGCTGGTAGTGTCTCAAAAAATACTGATTGTTTAGTTGCTGGTGAAGCAGCAGGTTCCAAACTTGCTAAAGCACAGGATTTAGGCATTAAAGTCATGAATGAAGATCAACTACTGGCATTACTAAACGGTTAACTAATTATTGATTTGAGCTCAACTCGCGATGGTGGGTTGTGCTCTGCAAAAGTCTCAAATGTCATTAAATTAAATTCAGTAAGCTTATACTTTTGGTTTACACTGGTTTTGCGGTGTAGATTTAACCCATTGCTTGTTTTATGAGGATTTGCCCTCATGTTTACTAGATAAGTAAAAGATTTAAAAATCTTAATCGTTAATAAGCTAACAATAGGTATTCAGTGAATTTCAGTAATATCACTTGGCTAGATGACAAAGGCCACATTAAACCGCCCATTTTTTTGTATTTGATACTGATATTTCTTGCTCGTGGTTGGTGTGTTTTTGCGGCGTCGTTAACGCAGTTCAACGACCGAACAGGATTAGTCAGATTATTTTACCCTGACAAAATCGATTTCTTAATGGCGTTAGTGGCAGGTGTCGGTGCCGTTATTATATATGCATTGGTTATCGCAGAAAGAAAACGAGCCCCTCAGTTTGCTAGGCCATTATTTAATAAGATTAAATATGGACTTTGGCTATTATTAGCCGTCGATGCCATAATATTAAATCAACGGCTTATGCATGATGACTTTTTGTTTCGAGTGAGCTTTGCATTAGATGCGTTATTTATCTTTTGGTCTTGTATTTATTTACTTAAATCAAAACGGTTGAACTATTATTTTAATGATTGGCAACAAGAGACAAACTATCAGCAAGCAGAAAGCCTAAAAGAGCAAGAGCAACCACAAGAGCCAACTTCTGCGCTTGATACGGATAATGATAAACAGCTGTTAGAACAAGCGGTCGATGATCATCATATTAAACATTATAATCGACCAAGAAACAGCAGTGCGTTAACGCAACCATTAGCACAATCATCGTCACAGCAATCGTCACAGCCATTAACAGCAAATATTGAAAGTACTGATGAGAAGACTGATAGCAAATAAGCTTAAAGAGTAGGGCGCTAACCCTACTCAGTGCAATTACCCAATGGATTAAATGGATATTTCGAAGGTAAGCAATAGTGTCAAAAACGGAATCAATTAACATACCTTTGTCACAACTAGTGGTTGGCTTAACAGTCAAACTGCCCCTTTCGTGGTTCAATAACCCCTTCTTTAGAAACAAAGTCCCAGTGACCTCTCAAGCCGAAATCGAATTGATAAACAGTTTAGATATCACATATGTCACCGTGATTGATGGCATGCATTTACTGGCCAATGATGAAGAGATAGAAGACGTTGTTGTAGAAGATGCTGTTCCAGAATTTGATATCCAAGGTGCAATAAAGAAATCCGTTCACTCGAGCCAGCAAAGGTTTAATAAAGCTGCAAGTGATCTCAGGCCGGCTTTCAGTAAGGTCGTCAGCGACCCACAATTATCTTATCGTGAATCGGCGAGTGTTGTTGAGCAATTGATGACCCATCTTTTGGAAAGCAAGCAACCTGAAATTGTTTTTGTCACCAGTGTGGATAAAGAGCCCAGCCTAACTCAGCACAGTGTGTCAGTGGCTGTGCTATCTATGATGATGGCCAATAGTCTTGGTCTTAGTCACAGTGAACTTCGTGATTTAGCCTTGGGTTGCGTGTTCCACGATATTGGCAAGCTCAAAATCCCAGACGCAATTAGACGTAAACGCAAGGATTTAACCACTGTCGAAATAAACTATATGAAAACCCACCCTAATCTTGGTTATGAAATGCTAGACAGAAGTGGGCTATTTCCAGCGCCAATGTTAGACATTGTATTGCATCACCACGAGTGTCTTGATGGCAGCGGTTATCCGAATAAGCTGAATGAAGTCAAGATTCCTAAACTGGCTCAAATAGCGGCACTGGCAAATGACTATGCAGGCTTGTTGCTTAAAACAGGCTCGCCGCAAGTTGCCCTTGGTACTCTCTTTAAAACCCGTGTGGGTAAACATGGAAAAGACCTTATTCAAGTGTTGGTAAAAGTGTTGGGCATTTACCCTCCGGGTTCGATAGTGAAATTATCAGACGGTTCTATCGCTAAAGTCATGATGACGTCAAGAGATTCAAAACAACCTCATGTTTATAGCTGTAATGATCGCGGCGGCCAAGCCGTGTTTCGTTGTTTAACTGATGAAGATGTCAGTGTTGTAGAAACCGTTAAAGCCGACTCTTTGTCAGAGAAAATTGTTAGCACCTTGCAAGTGCAAAGCCCTGTGTGTTTTTATCCAAGTCATATCATTGAGTGAGCGATTTAATGGTTTATTGAATCGCTACATATATTTACTTTAAATTCATCGCCTCGCTCTTCTCACCATTTTAAACACGGAAAAATCATGAATAAAGTTGCAATTGTCGGTTGTGGTTGGTTTGGCCTGCCTTTAGCTAAAGCGTTAGTGAGTGCTGGAATACAAGTTGCAGGTACTAAAAAAAGCCCGGAGGGTTGCGATGAACTTTCCCTGAATGGCATTACGCCTTTTGAACTGGATTTGAGCCTGGTTAACCAACAAACTCTTGCTCAAGATTGTATTCGCTTAACCCCTTTATTGGACGCAGAAGTGCTGATTGTGAATATTCCACCAGGCCTTAGGCGGGGTGAGAACCAATATCTAAATCATATTGAGCGCCTACATCAACTCATTGATGGCCGAAATTATAAGCGGGTAATATTTATCAGTACGACGGGGGTGTACCCTGCTAGCGATCAACATATGCATGAAAATGATGCTCAAGCTTATGACGATAAAAGTACAGTTTTGCTCAAGGCTGAGTCTTATTTTACTGCGATGAATAATAGCTGCATTATTCGCTTTTCAGGTTTAATAGGCCCTAAAAGGCACCCAGGTAAGTTTTTTGCTGGAAGGCAAGATATTGCAGGTGGGAATGTAGCGGTGAACCTTGTTCATCTTGATGATTGTATTCAGGCTATTAAAGCCATTCTATCTGCAACTGAGCAAGGTAAACCAGTCGCGAGCATATATAATTTAGCTGCACCTCATCACCCAACAAGAGCGGAGTTTTATCGGGCTGCAGCGATTCATTTAGGTTTGAGCGCTCCTGAATTCAATCAACAAACATTACCGAGTAAAACAATAATCGGCGATTTAATTTGCAAGCAGCTTGGTTTCAACTATATTCATCCGGATCCTGTCAGTATGCTCGACGCCTGCTAATAGGAATTGAGTTAGCCTTTACATGAGTCGGTGGGTTTTAAGATTGGTATTAATTCATGTTCAGGTATAATAGCCGACATATTTATGAGCAAAGGCCAATATCCAATGAGCAGCGAAGTTGCAGAATTCCCACTATTAAGTGGTGATGAGTTTGTAGAGTTATATAAAGTATTAAAAGTACAAGGTTTAGTAGATGGCGGCGGCGCAGCTAAGCACGTTATCTCTGAAGGTTTCGTTAAAGTAAATAACGAAGTAGATACTCGCAAGCGTAAGAAATGTGTTGTGGGCGATGTCATTGAATTCAATGGCGAGTTCATTAAAATTGTTGCTAGTGCATAAGGACAGAATAATGCAATTCCCTGATGATGATAATGGTAAAATGTTAGCCGCAATGGCTGAATCTGGCATCGATTTATCGGTAGCCTTGGATGTTGACTTCTTTCTTATTTTTGATGACCAACGAGATGCAGAGTCTGCACTTGAAGCGTTAGCTCAAAAAGATGTTAACGGTGAGCTTGAGCTTAACTTCAGTGAAGAAATCGAAAAGTGGGAGCTGATTGTTTGTTTAAACATGGTGCCTACTTATGATGATTTAGTCGCAAAAGAAATAGAGCTAAACACGTTTGCACAAGAGTTCGATGGCATGACTGACGGGTGGGGCGTAATGCAACATCAAGAAGGTGATGATGAGTTTGCTGACGATGATCATGAAAGTGGTCATTGTTCACACACTCATTAATACCATCAAACTAACAGATGGTTATATCATTTTCTGCAGAACATACAGTAAGAAATATGAAGATTATTCAGTTAGATAATTGATTCATCATTTAACCCATTAATCACTGTTAAGTTAATGAAAACAAAAACCACCTTTTAGGTGGTTTTTTTGTGTCTTTCTATTATAGGATGTAGCCATATGCAGAAGATAGATAACAATAATTATTAATGGAGTCGCATTCTCAATGGCAAGACATATTAGTTTTGGTACCCCAGTCAACGACGCCGAACGTTGGGCATTTTCTCTTTTATCCGACGAACTCCCAGAAGATTATTTACTCCTAACCAATGTAGAGATCCCTACTCATACCGGTCAAGCTATGGAAGTCGATGCGCTCGTTGTCGGTGAATTTGGCGTCTATGTTGTCGATGTGAAAGGCTATATTGGTCGCTTAAATGCCGGACTTCATGCGTGGTCTTTAGATGGTCGCCATGTGGACAATAGCTTATCGAAAGCCAATTATGTTGCACGGGTTTTAGCCGGAAAATTAAAGAACAAAATTCCTGTTGGTGTATATGCGCCTTGGTGTCAGGGGATGGTATTTGTCACTGGTCGAAAAGGCGAAGAAATCCTTGTAGAGAAAGACACTGGTAAACTGAGTATTTACACCCCTGCAAAAATTATCGCAGCGCTAACCAAAGAATGGGGCTTAACAGCGCCTCATATTCATCCTGTTACTGAAACCCAAAAAGAAATGGTGTTAGATACCATAGGCCAGGTGGCATTAGTTGAGCAGCGAAATAATAAAATTCAGGACTTTATTAAACTCAAATGTTTATTCTTACAGCAAGGCTTAGAGGTCTGGCAGTCAGAATATAATCCAGGTGGTTGGACTGCACCCTGGTTATTGAAGATATTAGTAACAAGCCAGTTTGAAGATGCTATTGAAGCGAACTCCCATGAGCAGAAATTGCGTGATGAATTTAAGCGCATTCAGTCGTTGTCAGGCTGTAGCTGTGTGCCATTTTGTGCGCCATTAATTCAAGACGGTGAGCAAGTGGTGCTACCGATTAGAATGCCGCGAGGCGTACCACTTAATATTTTCGATATTGAGCAACAAACCACTTATCAATTATTAGAAATCTTACGACGCAGTGTCACGGGACTTCAGCAAATCCATCGCCGTGGATACACCATTGGTGGTTGGGCTGAAAACTGTATTTTTATCTCAGAAGATGCAGATGTAGAATTTATTGATATTAAAGACTCTCTTAATACCAGTGAAGATATTAAAGCTTATGCCAAAGCATTTCTGGAACTGGCCGAGAAAACGCTCCAACCACGTATTTATCAATGGTATCGCGCAGCTGCCAAAGGCAGCACAATCGATTTAGATGCAATTCGTTGCGATTTATCTGCCCTAATTGATTTAGGTGTGTGTGATACTTTGCCGCAAAAAATCGACGTTGAACAAGGCGCAGTGGTTGACCATCATTACCGCTTAGACAAATTCATTTCAGCAACATCACGAAGCCAACTCTGGCGTGCTATGCACCTTCAAGGTAATTATCCATGTTGTGTGAGCGTTTACCAAGATGTAGATAATCAATGGCACACTTTAAGTAATATGTACCGCAGTTTAGCTAAAATCTATCACCCGCATGTTGAGCGTGTTTTAGCTTTTGGACAGTTACCGCAATCAGATGATTTATTTATTGCAAGGGATTGGGTACAAGGTGTCGGTCTTGATGAAGTACCATCGATTGAAGTTGGCCAACCACGTTTGTGGTTCGTACAACTACTTACGGCATTACAGTACCTTCACAGTCTTGATATCCACCACGGAGCAATTTGTCCTAAGAATATAATCTGCCGTGATGAAAAAGCCACTTTGGTGAATTTTGGTATTGGTTCTGATATTGCTGCAAGCCATTATGCTGCTCAATACGCGGATCCTAATTTATGGTCGGTGGAAGGTGATGCAGAAAAAGATTTGTATGGTTTAGTGGCAAGTTTTATTGATGCTATGGCGCCAGACTCGATTAAGCAAGGCTCTGGGGCTGATGCGATATTAAGGGCGCTGGAACAATATGATAAGCAATGGCTTGGTGAAGCGTTTTATGAGGCTTGCCATAAGATTTTGAGATTTGAGCTCAGAATTGTGCCTAACATGAGTTATGCCAAGCAGTTAGGGTTAGATGAATTAGAACTAGAGAACTCAGGTTTATAACACTTAAATTTATAACATGCCTTATTCAGTGCGGCTGATAAACAATGATGTGGTTAGAGTCTTAAGGATAAATACTAACCACAATCAAAAGGCAATAACGTAAAACAATCAACGAGGGAAACGATGATTATTAACCGTATAACTTTGACCGACTTTAATGATATTTTGCCTTTATTTAGCCAATATATGGCGTTTTACAGTGTTAATTCGCCAGAAAGTGAGTATGTAGGTTATTTATCAGATCGTTTAAAAAATCAGGATGCATTCATCTTTGCAGCTTATAACGATAAAAACCAAGTTGTTGGCTTTGTACTTAATTATCAGACGTTTTCTTCAGTAGAGTTAGGAAAGGTATTAGTGCTAAATGATTTGTTTGTTGATGTTGATTCAAGAAATCAAGGCGTTGCGAACAAACTGATTGAATGTTCAATTGAACTTGCCAGAGGTATAGGTGCTGTACGGGTGGACTTAGGGACTGCTAAAGTTAACTTTCCTGCTCAGTCAGTGTATGAAAAAATAGGATTTGTTAAAGACACGCGCTTTTTTTCTTACAGCTTATCAGTGAAGGATCATTCTCCCGTTGCCTAAGTTCTTGTAACAGGGGCTTGTTAAGTGATAAAACCTTTGTTTAATGAGCTAGGGTAAACTAGCAAAACGGTTAATTACATCAAAATAAAAACAATACTAGGATGGATATGCAAACTAACGAGCCTTATAGCATTGGTGTCACTGGCCAAAAATGGTCTGATGAACATAAGCTGCAATGGTTGTCACAGCAACAGGTTAAACGCAGTTATCAGCAAGAGGTCGTCAACAAGATTGATGCTTTGCGTGAACAATTTAGCGTTTCTCAATATGGCGCACTGTCATATGATGCTAACAAGTATCCTTTACTCTTGATCCGAAGTGCATGGGACGAGAGTAAACCAGTGGTTTTAATCACAGGTGGTGTGCATGGTTACGAGACCAGCGGCGTTCAAGGCGCTATTCGCTTTGTAGAAACCAAAGCAAAGCAGTATGCAGAGCAATTTAATATTATCGTAGCACCTTGTGTCAGTCCTTGGGGATACGAAACCATTAACCGCTGGAACCCAAAAGCAGTCGATCCTAATCGCTCGTTCTATACTAATAGTCCTGCAGAAGAGTCCGAAGCCTTGCTCAAAGTGATGGCAGAGCTCAATGTCGATGTGCTTGCTCATATTGACTTGCATGAAACTACTGACACTGATAATTCAGAATTTAGACCAGCTTTAGCTGCCAGAGATGGCATCGTGAATCATAACTGGAATATTCCTGATGGTTTTTATTTAGTGGGCGATACTGAAAACCCTCAAGCAGAGTTTCAACGAGCCATTATTAAAGGCGTAGAGGAAGTTACTCATATCGCCCCCGCTGACGATGACGGCAAATTAATCGGCGTTGAATTAGCTCAATTTGGAGTAATAAACTATCCATGTGGTGAACTAGGTCTATGTGCAGGCTTAACTCAAGCCCAGTATAAAACCACGACAGAAGTATATCCTGATAGTCCTTTATCTGATGCTGAAAACTGTATTTTGGCGCAAGTCGCAGCGATTTGTAGTGGGCTTGATTATTTACTCGGGCAGTAGTGTTCAATTGAACTAGAAGTGATAATTCGATACAAGATATAAAGCCCATTTAAAACCTACCATTTGAGTAGGTTTTTTTGCGCTTCAGATTAGAGCTTGCTCACGTTCTTGTTAATAAGGTCGCTTTGCGCCAGATGAGTTGTTGCGATATTAGATCTACCTCACAGTTATTGAATGAGCTTAAACATTCAGTAATTGAAGCGACACCCCAGAAATGAGCTTATTTGGAACTTAATTACCACAACTTAAGCAAGGTCACTGATCGCTTGGCTCTCAAGTTAGCAGCTAAGTGAGGAGTTGCTCACAGTTTAGTATGTTTCAAAAGTAATAAGTTAACTGAAAAACAGGGCTTTATCTTAGTCATCGGTGTGCTTTACATTGTTCTCCATAAAAAACAAAAGGAGGGCGCTTTAATGGAAAACATACCGAATAAGTCATCAACAACAGCGAAGAACAAAAAAGATTTTATTATCTTGTTTAGCAACATTGCATTATTCGCTTTGCTTTATCACTTTTTACCATTTGAACAAGGGGTCAATACAGGCTTGTCGCTGCTAATTTTTGCGGCAGTTCTGTGGTTAACCGAAGCCATTCATATCAGTATTACTGCGATTTTAATTCCTATTATCGCGGTTTTTTTAGGGGTGTTTGATACTCAAACGGCAATGAGTAACTTTGCCAACCCGATCATTTATTTATTTTTTGGTGGCTTTGTTTTAGCTGCAGCGCTAAATCATCAGGGTATAGATAAATTGATTGCTCAGAAGGTATTACAACTTTCTAAAGGTAAGCTCAGTATCGCGTGTTTTTTACTTTTTGCAGTAACTGCCGTCTTATCAATGTGGATCAGTAATACTGCCACCGCAGCAATGATGTTGCCGCTTGCCTTAGGGATATTGCATCAACTTGAATTTAAAGATCATAAAACCACTTACTTGTTTGTGCTTCTGGGTATCGCTTATTCGGCTAATATCGGTGGCATAGGAACATTAGTCGGTAGTCCACCTAATGCCATCGCCGCTGCGCAAGTCGGACTGACTTTCAGTGACTGGTTAGCGTTTGGTTTGCCTACTGTGGCGTTAATGTTGCCAGCCATGTTGATTGCATTGCACTTGTATTTAAAGCCAGACTTATCTGCGAAATGTGAAATAAAGGCTGAAACAGAATCACTGTCTATGAGTGGCAAACTGACCTTAGTCATCTTTTTAGCCACAGTATGTTGCTGGATATTCAGTAAACCTCTAGCTCAGGCATTAGGCGGGATCAGTAAGTTTGATACTATTGTCGCACTTGGCGCAGTGGTTGTACTTGCGGGCCTTAAGTTAGTTGATTGGAAGAAGATTGAGTCAACTACAGACTGGGGCGTACTCATTTTATTTGGTGGTGGCTTAACACTAAGTGCAGTACTAAAAGCGACTGGCACCAGTGTATTTTTAGCTCACTTTGTTACCGACATTTTTGGTAACGCACATATGGCTTTATTTGTTATTGCCGTGATCGCTTTTGTCGTAATGCTGACTGAGTTTGCAAGTAATACCGCGAGTGCCGCATTACTCGTCCCCGTTTTTGCCGCAATTGCTGAACCTTTAGGTTTATCCCCTGTGATGATTTCTGTGGTGATTGGTATCGCGGCATCGTGTGCGTTTATGCTGCCGGTTGCCACACCGCCAAATGCCATTGTCTTCGGCTCTGGCTATATCAAACAATCTGAAATGATGCGAGCAGGCTTGATTATTAACTTTATTAGTATGTTGATACTGTTTTTAATAACCAACTTCTTTTGGGGTTTTTAAACGAGTAAGTCACAAGATACTCAGATAGCAAGAAAGGCAACTTAGGTTGCCTTTTTTATTATCTTTTTCATCGAAAAAGAACAATTTAACAGCATAAACGTTAAAGGTTTTATACAAGTTCGAGCTTTCAAAACACAAAAACACATTTGTTTTAGATAGCTTTTGAAATTTATATGTAAAGCAGGTCTAATGGCCTATAAATAATAATTAAAGACACACCTCATGTTCGAACTGACCCTACAACTCGCCATCATATTATTTTTTGTTGCCATTCTTGCAGGTTTTATTGATGCCATAGCTGGTGGTGGAGGTCTTTTGACCATCCCAGCATTGATGTGGGCTGGATTGCCCCCGGCTGCAGCATTAGGAACCAATAAGCTTCAAGCTTGTGGTGGCAGCTTTTTTGCCAGTTTATATTTTATTCGCAAAGGGATGATTAATCTAAAACAGGCAAAGCTATCTATCATTTGCGCATTCGTTGGCGCTGCAGTGGGCACCATCATAGTACAAATGATTGATGTCAGTATTTTACAGCTGGTTTTGCCATTTCTGATATTAGCGATTGGTTGTTACTTTTTATTTTCAAAAAAGATATCTGAAGAAGATAAGCAACAAGTATTAACCCCTACCATGTTTGCTTTTACCGCAGCGCTTGGGGTAGGTTTTTATGATGGTTTCTTTGGTCCAGGTACAGGAAGCTTTTTTGCATTAGCGTTTGTATCACTAGCAGGATACGGGCTTGCTAAAGCAACGGCCCATGCAAAAATCCTGAATTTTGCCACTAACATATCGTCATTGATTTTCTTTCTGATTGGCGGGCAAGTCTTCATTGTTTTAGGTTTGATTATGCTGGTTGGCCAAGCCATTGGCGCAACGTTAGGTTCACGTTTAGTGATGTCAAAAGGTGTGAAGATTATTAAGCCTCTTGTTGTAACAATGTCGTTTTTAATGAGCTTTAAATTATTATGGGCCCAATACGGTTAACTAATACGGTTAACGATTACGGTAAATTAGTATGGTTGGCGTTGTCCAAATACATTAACTCAGCTCATTTGTGCTGAGGTTAACTACCACATTCAGTTTTATAGGTTGCTATGCGCATTATTCATACATCAGATTGGCATTTAGGGCAGAATTTTTACGGAAAAAGCCGTGCCAACGAACATCAATTATTCATGCAGTGGTTGTTTGAGCAGATCAAATTACATGATGTTGATGCGTTAATTGTTGCGGGTGATATTTTCGATACTGGAACGCCGCCAAGTTATGCTCGTAGCCTTTACAATCAATTTATTGTCGATATTCAACAGACAGGTTGTCAGCTCATCGTATTGGGCGGAAACCATGATTCTGTAGCCACCTTAGGTGAGTCCAAGCAATTGCTTGCATGTCTTAATGCCACTGTTATTCCAGGGGCACTCGACAATGTTGATGAGCATGTATTAGTGATAAAGGATAAACATCAACAACCTTGTGCCATTATCTGCGCATTGCCATATTTGCGCCCTAGGGATTTGGTGCTAAGCCAATCTGGTGAGTCTAGTACTGATAAACAACGCAAGCTGGGTAATGAAATCGCCTCTTTGTATGAACAATGTTTTGAGCGTGCACAACTGCTTAATCAGCAACAGGATAAGCCATTACCTATTATTGCTACAGGGCACTTAACCACGGTTGGAGCTAGCACCAGTGAATCAGTCAGGGATATTTACATCGGCAGTCTTGATGCATTTAATGCATCTCTGTTTCCCGCAGCGGACTACATTGCCTTAGGTCATATTCACAGGCCACAAAAAATCGCTAAGACTGAGCACATTCGTTATAGCGGTTCACCGATCCCATTAAGCTTTGATGAATTGACTGGGCAAAAAAGTGTCTTTCTGGTTGAATTTAAGCAAGATAAATTAGCTGAAGTAAACGCTATTGACGTGCCTCGATTTCAGGCTATGGCAAGCTTAAAAGGCAGTTTAGTTGATATTGAAGCAAGCTTGGCTGAATTTACAGTGAAATCGGCTGATACCGAGCCAGAAACGACTTGGCTTAGTATCGAAGTTGCACAGCAAGACTTTTTGAGTGATTTACAGAGTCGCATTGCTGATATCACAGAACCTTTAGCGGTTGAGGTGTTGCAACTTAAGCGTGCTCGCAGTCAACGTCAGCAACAAATAGCGCAGCTTGATAATGAAACTTTATCAGAGCTTTCTGTTAATGATGTGTTTGAGCGGCGTTTAGCCCAAGAGGATTTTTCAGAGCTCGCCCAGCAACAAAGGCTAGAAAGGATCAAACTGCAATTCAATCAAGTCGTTGAACAGGTTGTTGAGCAAGGTGCCCAAGTTGAAACAAGTACATCTGAGGAGGCTAAAGCATGAAAATCCTCAGCTTACGTTTTAAAAACATCAACTCATTAAAAAATGAATGGAAAATCGATTTCACCCAATCGCCGTTTAAAGAAAATGGTTTATTCGCGATTACTGGCCCGACAGGATCAGGTAAAACCACCATCTTAGATGCCATTTGTTTAGCCCTATATCATCGAACGCCGCGATTAAAGGTTATCTCGAAAACCACTAATGAGTTAATGACTCGTGGCACCAGTGATTGTTTGGCTGAAGTTGAGTTTGAAGTAAAAGGTAAAGGCTATCGCGCTTTTTGGAGCCAACGTCGCTCACGGGGTCAAATTGATGGCAATTTGCAAGATGCGCAAGTAGAGCTTGCCGAACTTGATTCAGGCAAAATACTCGCCAGCCAAGTGAAACAAAAAACCGAGTTAACCGAAGCCGTTACTGGCCTAGACTTTGCGCGTTTTACTAAATCAATGATGCTATCTCAAGGGCAATTCGCGGCTTTTTTAAATGCCGATGCCAATGATCGCGCTGAGTTACTCGAAGAACTAACAGGTACAGAAATTTATGGTTTGATCTCAGAGCAAGTCCATCTGAATTTTAGTGAAGCCAAGCAAGCATTAAAACTGTTAGAGGCCAAAACAGACAGTGTTGAGCTGCTAACGGACGAAGCGATAGTAGATAAGCGTGCTGAAGCATTACAATTAGAGCAGCAAGAGACGCAATTGCAAGCTAAAACGCAACAATTTCAGCAGAACTTAACTTGGGCGCAGCAATGCGTTAAAACCAGCCAGCAGCTTACTGATAGCCTGCAAACGTTATCGGCGGCTGAAGCTGATATTTCAGCACAAGCCCCAGCATTAGCAAAATTAAATGCCAGCGAGCCTGCGCAAATCATTGCACCTTTATTCACTTCGCTTAATAAGTTAACACAGCAGAAAAGCCAGCTTGATAAGCAACAAGAAGAGCTAAAACAAGCTGGGCAAGATGCGCAAGTGACATTTAATGATGCTGTAGCTGAGCATGAGAATAAACAACAAGAAAATTTACAACTTAAGCAAAGTCATCAACAGTTAATCGAGTTAGTCGAGCAGCAGGTTGAACCGTTAGATAAGCAAATTGAAAAGTTAAATTTTCAATTGTCCGAGCAGCAAAAATCCAAGCAGCAACAGCAAACGCAATTACAACAAATAGAGCGTGAGCAGCATCAACTCAATCAACAGTTAACTGAAAATAATCAAGCTAAGTTAACCAACCAGCAGTTAATTGAACGTTTCCCACAAGGCCAGTTGATCCAAAGTCATATTGCCGTGTGGAAACAACAAGCAAGCAACTATGCCAGGTTAAGCCAAAAAGATGCTGAGCTGGTCAATGCAATAGAAGCTCAATCGGTGCAAGGTATACAGCATACAGAGCAGCTTGAGCAGTACCAGAAAAACGTTGAATCGCAGCAAGTTGAAGTACAGCATAAATTAACTGCGCTAAATGCTAGCGAGCATCAACTTGCCCAATTACTTGCTGGCAACACAGAAGGGCAAATGCAGGCCCAGTATCAACAATTAATTGATCAGCAGGTTTCTCGCAGCCGATTACAGCAATTGCAACAACTGCATCTTGAAAGTCAGCAAGAACTGAATAATGAGCTAAAACAGGCGCAGCAATTGTCTGAGCAGCTAGGGCAAATTGACCAGCAGCTTCACCAAGTGCGCACGGAATGGCAATCAAAGAACCAACAGGTTAAAGATTTACAATCGTTACTTAAACAAGAACAGCAAATTGTAAACTTAACCGCTGAGCGGGCTAAATTGATCCAGGGTGAGCCTTGTGCTTTATGCGGCGCTAAAGAGCACCCTTTAGTTGACCATTATCAAGCCATTGATGTGAGTGACACTGAAGTGCGTTTTCAAAGCGAGTCTGACGCATTGCAGCTGATTAAAACTCAAGGTGAGCAGTTAAGCCTTGAAAAGAAACAGCGCCAGCATCAACTCGAATTATTAACTGCGCAGCAAGAAAAAAACCAACATCAAATTACTCAATATTTATCTGAGTATCATGAGATTACTGAGCAATTGTTGATTGGGCATTTAGCACCAAACGAGGGCGAGATTGATGCGCTATCGCTAGCTGAATTTATTCAACATGCAACGCAGCAGCAACAGCAATTACACCAGCAACTTGCAATTATTAGGCAGCACTCTACTTCGCACCAGCAATGTATTGAGCAATACCAGCAAGCACAGGCTCATGCTGAGCAGCTGCAAAGTCAACTGATGTTAACGAAGCAGCAATCGCAAACTCAGATGCAAAAATTACAAGAGCTTAAGCAACATCAGACTGAAACTCAGCAGCAGATTTCTGACTTATTGGGTGATAGCCAAACCAGTGTCTCTCAAGCAGGCTTAACCATGCCTGAAATGAGCCTATTTGAGTCGTGGTTGGTTGAATTAGACATTCAAATTACCCAATGGCAAAAAGCGTTTGAGCAGCAAGGGGTATTAGAGCAAGAGCATCAGTTATGCTCACAAAAGATAGCAGCGTTAATGACCCAGCATCAAGACATGACTGCTAAAAATAGTGTCCTTGACTCTCAGCTGGAACAATTGACAGCTGAGCAGAACAACACCAGCAAGCAGCGTTTTGCGCTATTTGCCGACAAGCAATGTCCTCAAGAGAAACAAGCCAGTCACCAGTCATTGCAGCAAGCTGAACTTAGGTTAAGCCAAGCAAATGATATTCGAGTCAATATGCAGCAGCAACTGGACAAGTTAGTTGCGCAGCGTCAAGCCAATGAACAACAAGTTCAGCGTTTAACCATTGAGTTAAACGAGGCTGGTAGCGCATTTGAACAGGCGTTATTAACCAGTCCATTTGCCAGCCAAGCTGAGTTTGAACAAGCTGTGATGCCAAGCGAGCAACGAGAAGCACTGAAGCAACTCAAGCAGCAATTAGATCAAAGCATGGTTAAAGCCAGCACCTTAGTTGAACAAGCGAAAACACAATTGGCGCAATTGATTATCCAAGCTAAGGAACTCGGCTTTAGCCAAAACGACTCGGAGAAGTTAACTGAGCAAACAATTGCAAGTCATAGTGAGCAGGTGATTACAGAAGTCAGTGAATTGAGCAAACAAGCTGAAACGGCATTGGCGGAAGTGAAACAACAGCTTTGGCAAATCGCACATTTGCTCAAAGAAGATGAAAGTAAACGTCAAGGTCAGCAACAGCTGGTTGAGCAGCTCAACCAAGCAAAACAAAATTATGATGACATCGCTTATTTGCATTCACTGATAGGCTCGCAAAAAGGCGATAAATTCCGAAAATTCGCTCAAGGACTGACATTAGATCATTTAGTGATCCTTGCGAATCGTCAGTTAGATAGGCTTCAAGGTCGTTATTTGCTGGAAAGAAAACAATCAGAGGCGCTTGAGTTACAAGTTTTAGATACCTGGCAAGGCGATGCTGTGCGCGACACGCGGACTTTATCAGGCGGTGAAAGCTTTTTGGTGAGTTTGGCTTTAGCACTGGCACTATCGGATTTAGTCAGTCATAAAACCAGTATTGATTCATTATTCTTAGATGAAGGATTTGGCACCTTAGATAGCCAAACATTAGACACTGCGTTAGATGCGCTAGATAACTTAAATGCATCAGGTAAAATGATTGGCGTCATTAGTCATATTGAAGCGATGAAAGAGCGGATAAGCGTGCAAATCAAAGTGAATAAAATGAACGGGCTTGGGGTGAGCCGTTTACAGGCTGAATACAAAGTTGAGACTGCTGCTGAGTAAACGCAAATTTGCAGCTTAGAAGGGCGGTTCAGTGTGGAACTTCCCGCCCTTGTATGTCGAGAGTACTTTTTGTTTAACTGGGGGTTACTGCATTGAAAGCTGCTAATTCGATAATCACCCCAATACCTTTAAAAAAGACTGTTAATGTTTAATTTGTTTTAGAGTTTAGAGTTTAGAGTTTAGAGTTTAGAGTTTAGAGTTTAAATTTTAGGGGGCAGAGCATTGGACGGTTTCGCTCTTTTAAAACCAAAATAAACAGGACTTAATAGCAAAGCAATTGCAGGTGAATATATATTTTACTCGCTCTTAGCCATTTGAAAATTCAATATATAATAGGCCGTTAAATCTTGATAACAGAGTTAACTCAAGCTGATTACGTTCAGTTATCGAGTGCTGCTAGAGTGACCAATCGGTTTATACTTAGTTCAAATTTATGCAGTTCAAATGAGAGATTATATTTTTTTTAGGCTATTTATTTGGTATAACGGGTCGCTACTATATCTTCTAGTGCTTAAGTACGCATTCTTTAGGTCATCTTATTGTTGACTCGACTTAGCTAAAAGGTATTACTTTTTTACGTATTTATGGCGGTACCCAGATTGCTTTCAGTTAAAAGGGGTCAGTTACAAGCGCGCTTGAATAAAGTGCCTAACTTACCTGTATTACATCGAAAATTATTACTTGCCAGCGTATTTGTTGTTGCTGCGGCTTTGCTATGGCCAACGCCGCAAGAGTTTTCATCGCAGCGCATCCCAGTGGCATTGGACATTGAGTCCTTTTTACCCAATGGGACGAGTGCTTCAACATTTGAAATTGTAGAACCTATAAAACCTAACTTTGAACGTGTGATTCAAAATGGCGATACCTTAGGTCATTTATTCGAGTTAGCGGGTATTGGCCAGCAAACCATGTATAAAGTGCTTGAAGCCGATTTGAACGTGCTTGCATTAGATACATTGTCTTTGGGTAATAGAATTCAGTTCTTCCAGGACGAACAACAAAATCTCACTAAACTTGAATTGTACTTTAACCCCGCTTATCAGGTCATTTTTACTCGCTTTGATGATGGTAGTTATGGCGTTGAAGAAATTAATATCGAAGGCATTTGGCAAAATCGTATTATTAGCGGTGAGATTAATGGTTCATTCTATTTATCTGCGCAACGAGCTGGTCTTAGTGCGGCAAATATTCAAACCATTGAAACGCTACTTTCGAGCAAATTAGATTTTTCTCGCGATTTACGTGCCGGTGACACCTTTAACGTATTGATGAATGATCAATATATTGAAGGTGAGTCAACTGGGATCTCGCAACTACAAGCCGTTAGGATTAATTCCCGTAGAAATAACGTCAATGCATTTCAAAATGTTGATGGCAATTATTATGATGATCGTGGCCAAGGCTTAGCCAGTGCATTCCAACGTATTCCGTTAGAACGTCAGTTCCGCTTATCGTCGCATTTTAACCCTCATCGTAATCACCCTGTAACAGGTCGAGTATCGCCCCATAACGGCACTGACTTTGCGACACCAATTGGTACTCGTGTTGTGGCACCTGGTGATGGTGTAGTGTCGATGATCACTAATCATCGCTTTGCAGGGAAATATATTGTTATTGAACACGATAACAATATCAGAACCCGTTATTTGCATTTATCAAAGTTTTTAGTGCGAAAAGGTCAGCGTGTTAAACGTGGACAAGTGATTGGCTTAACCGGTAACACAGGGCGAGTTACAGGCCCTCATTTACACTATGAATTTCATGTAAACGGCCGCCCAGCGAACCCAATGAAAGTCAGTATTGTTGAAGCTTCGGTATTACCTAAAAAGCAAATGGCTCAATTTAAACAACTGGTTAACAGTAAACAAATGATGATGGATTTAGGTTAAGCTGTCATGATATTGAACAAGGCCACGTTGTTAAAACGTGGCTTTTTTGTTTATACGAGTTTTTTATTCACGCCATTGTGTTTCGAACTTATCGGATTTACCGATATTACAAATATCGCAAAGGATTTGAAGGTTGTTAATGTCTAAAGCGAGTGCTGGGTATTTTGAGCGTGGTTTAATATGATCAACATGCATGATGACATTATGTAATGGACTACGCCCACAACATGCACACTTGTTTCCATACTTTTCAAATGCTTCAGCCTTTAAATTGCTCCATTCTTTACTAGAGTAGAAGGAAGCAGCTTTTGGCTCTTCAAATGGGATCAGTTCCCAGTCATTGTATTCAGTAGGAGGAATGTCTGGCCCCATTAATCCTACAGAGTAACCTTTATCTAGATTATCTTTTAGCCAATTGCGAATAGACTTTAAAGCGGCTTTTTCTGATTTATAATGTTTGGTTCTACGCCCTTCGCCTCTATAGGTTGCTACGTACATGATAAGGCTCCAATACTTTATGATTCATTCAGACTAATACGGCGACTTACCCAATTCAATACATGTGAGCAATAAGCGTAAATCGAGTTCGAGCTGATGATAATCAGCGGTCATATATTTGCACAGTTGATAAAAAGCTTTGTTATGGTCTTTTTCTTTAAGGTGAGCCAGTTCATGCACAACAACCATTCTTAATAATGGTTCGGGTACATGGCGCAGTCTAGAAGATATTCTAATCTCGTTTTTGGCTTTGACCTTATTACCTTGAACGCGATTAGCATAGGTGTGAAGTCCCAAAGCTTGATGACTTAAACTGATTTTTTCATCAAAAATGACTTTCGATATAGGGTCAGACTGCTTTAAAAATTGCTGTTTAAACTCCATAGCATAGTCATATAAGGCTTTATCGGTACGTATGTCATGGATAGTTGGATATCGACTTAGTAGCAGGTTTTCGAGGGTGTCATTTTCAATATGACGTTTAACTTGTTCAATGGTGCTGGCTGAATAACCATTAAGGTATTTTAACTGGGCTTGCTGTTTTTGCTTTGCTTGCACATCTTTACTGGTTACAAGGCCTGCTAAGGTATCTTTTGCGGCTGCAACTTTAGCCGAGCTGGTTTTTACAGCCATTTTAGGCGGCGCTTTACGAGCGGGTTTGTCTGCTAGATTTTTGGGTGCTTTTTTTGAGCTCATAGCTTGTTAGTTTGCCCAATGGAATATGGTTAATTAGCGGATAAAACTAAGCCTACCAATTCATCTTAATGTTTTCATCAAATTGATGATTAAGGAAATCGATAGGCTTATTGTTTACGTAAGCTTAAGTCGGTATTTGACTTAAACTTTACCGTACATACGACGGTTTTGCTGTGCGTATGCAGCATCAAATGCAGCCATTTGCACGCGCTTAAGACCAAGAGTTTCTAAATCCGCTTGAGGCGGGTTACGTTTTAACTCTTCTTTAATAATAACAGGGCTAATAATGCTCACTGGTAAATCAGTGATTTGAATCGCTGATTCTAATTTAAAGCTGGTAGCAGAACCTGCAAATTTACCTTTTTGTTCACGTTCAATGATGACGATTTCGTCAACTTTGTAGTCTTCCATTAACTTGTGGAAAGCAAAGTGAAACTCACGAATAGATTCTGTTTCAGCAGATTTAGAAATGCTGAAAGAGATTTGACGACATTCAGGTACATTGAATGTTTCAACTTCGTAAGTTAATAAGCTAATGATGGCTTCGCCACCTTTTAATTCCACGCCACAAATTTTCATGTTTCACCTTACTTTTGAACTAGTTTGTTTTGCCTAACAGAGCATATGCTTCATTAGGCTTAAATGGGTTTAATCTTCGCCAAGCTCTTGTTCATCATCTTGAACAATTGAGTTATCGTTTTCTAAAATTTTGGCTGGCTTTGCCTTACGTCGCATTGGCGCGTCACCAATATCAACACCTGTAATAAAACGCTTATCGCGTTTGGGTGCTGTTTTAGGTTTATTCGCTGTGCTGCGCTTTTTGTTCGATGCTTTAACATCGGCAGTTTTCGCATTGTTACTGCCAGCTTTTGGCTTGTCTTTTAAGCCTTTGAATTTGCCTTGTAGACCTTCAATGGTCGAGAAGTCAAAATTCTTACGTAAGAATACTTGGATCTTTTTAAAGCTTTCCCAGTCTTTAGGGCCAACTAATGAGATCGCATCACCTTTAGCGCCAGCTCGGCCAGTTCGGCCAATACGGTGAACATACTCTTCGGCAAATTTTGGCATGTCAAAGTTAATCACTAATGACACGTTTAATAAATCTAACCCGCGCGATGCAACGTCAGTGGTCACCAAAATCTTTTGTTGGCCACGGCTGAATTTATCCATAATCTGATTACGGGCAGATTGATTTAAGTCACCACTTAATGCCGCCGTTTCTAAACCTTCTTCTGCAAGCAGTTTAGCTAATCTATCGGTATCAGAACGGGTCGCAGTGAAAATTATCACCTGCTTGTGTTGTTCAGTTTTCAACACATGTTGTAGTAGCGCTTGTTTATGATCTAAGTGATCAACCAAGAACACGCGCTGGTTAATGTCTTTATGTTCGTTATGTGATGCACCAATAGCAACATGACTTGGTGTTTTCAGTAAGGTTGCCGCGATATCATTGATATGATCGTGATCAAGCGTTGCTGAAAACATCAGTGTTTGTCTGCGTTTGTGATCGGCAGCTTCATTGATGGCTTTTAATTGCGGCGCAAAACCTAAATCAAGCATGCGATCGGCTTCATCAAGAATTAGCAATTCTAGTCCATTAAGGTACAGGTGACGTTGTGCTAGATGATCTGCAATACGACCAGGCGTTGCCACAATAAAATGTGGGTCACGAGATAATGACTTTGCTTGATCGTTAAAGTTTTCGCCGCCTAAAATGCTTACCGCTTTATATTGGGTGTTGGCGACTAATAAACGCAGTTGACCATAAACTTGTTGGGCAAGTTCTCGAGTCGGCAGTAAAATGAGCACACGCGGATCTTTTTTAGATAAGGCCTTTGTTGATATTACGCGCTGCAAAGCAGGTAATAAAAATGCCAGGGTTTTACCTGAACCGGTTTTTGAAGATGCCATTAAATCTTTACCCGCTAGGGCAATCGGCAGGGCTTGCTGCTGAATTTCAGTTGGCTCAGAAATGCCCATATGCTTTAGACTTTCAAGTAAGCGTTTGTCTAAAGAAAAATCGGTAAATAACAAAGGTAAATCCCCTAAAAAATGATAGCCAGATATTATAACGTGTAAGCCTGAGATAGCCAACAGCTTAAGCCTCAGTTATGCTGAGTATTAGCATTTTAATTTCAATGTATTTTTAAGGATGTAAACAAACATGTCAGATGTACCCAAGGATCCGCCTAACACTAAACAATTACGAATTGGTGTAGCGTTAGGTAGTGGTGCGGCTAAAGGTTGGGCCCACATTGGGGTATTAAAAGAACTTGCTGAAATGGGTGTGCATCCAGATAAAGTGGCCGGTTGTTCAGTAGGGGCATTGGTCGGTGCTGCGTACGCCAATGATCATCTCGATGAGTTAGAAGGTTGGGTTCGAGGTTTTTCAAGCTGGGATGTACTTGGTCTAATGGATTTAAGCTGGCGTAAAGGCGGTTTAATTAGTGGTGAGAAGGTGTTTGATGTTTTGGCTGGTCGTATTGGTGAGCTAAGTATTGAGCAACTGAAAAAACCTTTTTCGGCGGTAGCGACTGATTTATATTCAGGTCAAGAAATTTGGTTTAAAGAAGGTGATTTACGCCATGCTGTCAGAGCTTCTTGCTCAATGCCAGGATTTTTACCGCCAGTGCAATTACAAGATCGCTGGTTAGTTGATGGTGCTGTGGTGAATCCTGTTCCTGTATCAATGTGCCGTGCAATGGATGTTGATGTGGTGATTGCCGTTGATTTAAATGGTCACCGCCGTAATAGCATGCACATGTTGCCACAGCAGATGAAAAGCCGAGCTCCGACTGCACTAGAAAAGCAGCAGCAAGAAGGCGCTGAACAAGAGTCCGCTTTTATGGATATTTTAGGTAAGGGTAAAGAGTACATCGCAGGTTTGTCTGAAAAGTTTTCTATGTCGACTAAATCACATCCTGGGATGATTGCTGTGATGTCTCAGTCAATGGACATTTTAGAACAACGCCATAAACGCGCACGGTTAATGGGGGATCCCCCCGATGTGTGTTTAGTGCCACAGTTAGCAGATATCGGTACGATGGAGTTTCACCGTGCAGCTGAAGCGATAGAAGCTGGCAGACAATCTGTTCGTCAAACTGCGCATTTAATCAACTCTGCATTAGGCCGATAACGGTTTTCAATTCTATGGTCAAGCTTTGTCTGTCTAAACAGTGCAGAGCTTGGCAGTAATATTTTTCATTTCTCACCTCGTAAGTAAATATGATCTAGATCATAGATTTCTAGTCTCCATTATTGCTTAATACACCATATCTAGTGTTTATTGGTTTTTTGTTGTGGATATATAGTGTTTATATCCTGTGCATAAATGGAGTGAAAGTAATGCCTGTAGTAATTAAAAGGGACGGTTGTCGGACTTTATTTGATGAGTCTAGAATTAAGGATGCCATTGTTGCTGCGATGGAAACTGCTACAGGTAGTGCTGATAGTGATTACGCTGAAACTGTTGCTTGTGTGATTAGAGATCAAGTCTCAGACAAGCAAGAAGTTGACATTCACCACCTACAAGGTCTGGTAGAAAACTTATTAATGGAAGGGCCTCACAAAGAAGTGGCTCGTCATTATATTGAGTATCGCCATGATCGCGATATTTGTCGTGAAGCAAAAAGTAAACTTAACTGCGAAATTCGTGGTTTAGTTGAACAAAGCGACAGCTCTATTCTAAATGAAAATGCCAATAAAGACGCGAAAGTGATTCCAACACAACGTGACTTATTAGCCGGTATTGTGGCTAAGCATTATGCTAAATCGCACCTATTACCAAAAGATATTGTGGCTGCTCATGAATCAGGCCAACTGCATTACCATGATTTAGATTACGCACCTTTTTTCCCAATGTTTAACTGCATGCTGATTGATTTAGCGGGCATGATGACCCATGGCTTTAAAATGGGTAATGCTGAGATTGATACACCAAAATCAATTTCAACAGCGACCGCTGTGACAGCGCAAATTATTGCTCAAGTGGCTAGCCACATCTATGGCGGCACCACGATTAACCGAATTGACGAAGTGTTAGCTGAGTTTGTGCAAAAAAGTTACCAAAAGCAATTAGTGATTGGTAAAGAGTGGGGCGTAAGCGATGTTGAAGCTTTTGCCATGGCGCAAACTGAAAAAGAATGTCATGACGCATTCCAGTCTTTAGAGTATGAAGTGAACACATTGCATACTGCAAATGGTCAAACGCCATTCGTAACTTTTGGGTTTGGTTTAGGCACAAGCTGGGAATCACGTTTAATTCAAAAGTCGATTCTTACTGTGCGTATGGCAGGTTTAGGTAAAAACCGTAAAACTGCTGTATTCCCTAAGCTTGTGTTCGCTATTCGTGATGGTGTTAACCACAAAGCGACTGATAGTAATTACGATGTGAAAAAACTGGCCTTAGAATGCGCAACAATGCGCATGTATCCAGACATTCTTAACTACGAACAAGTTGAGCGTGTTACGGGTTCATTCAAAACTCCTATGGGTTGTCGTTCTTTCTTAGGCACTTACGAAGAAAATGGCGAGCTTATCCATGAAGGCCGTAACAACTTAGGCGTGGTTAGTCTTAACCTACCAAGAATTGCCATAGAAGCTAAAGGCGATGAAAAAGCATTCTTCGCCTTACTTGATGAAAGAATGATATTGGCTCGTAAAGCATTAGATACCCGCATTGCTCGTCTTGTCGGCGTTAAAGCACGTGTTGCGCCAATTCTTTATATGGAAGGTGCTTGTGGTGTTCGCTTAAAAGCGGATGATGATATTTCTGAAATTTTCAAAAATGGCCGTGCGTCTATTTCATTAGGCTACATCGGTCTTCATGAAACGATTAATGCATTATATGGCACAGAAGAGCATGTATTCGACAGTGAGCTTTTACGCACTAAAGCTGTTGAAATTATCAATGTGATGAAGCGTGCTACAGAATCATGGAAAGCTGAAACAGGTTATGGCTTTAGCTTATACAGTACACCAAGTGAGAACTTGTGTAGCCGTTTCTGTCAGTTAGATGCAAAACAGTTTGGTGTGGTTGAAGGTGTGACTGATAAAGGTTATTACACCAATAGCTTCCACTTAGATGTTGAAAAGAAAGTTAACCCATACGATAAAATTGATTTTGAATTACCGTACCCAGAAATCACTAACGGTGGCTTTATTTGTTACGGTGAGTTCCCTAACATGCAACACAACATTGAAGCATTAGAGAACGTTTGGGATTACAGCTATAGCCGTGTGCCATATTACGGCACTAACACACCGATTGATGAGTGTTATGACTGTGGTTTTGTAGGCGAGTTTAACTGTACTAGTAAAGGGTTTGTGTGTCCTAAATGTGGCAACCATGAACCAAGCCGTGTATCTGTAACACGTCGTGTATGTGGTTATTTAGGTAGTCCAGATGCAAGACCGTTTAACTATGGTAAGCAAGAAGAAGTGAAGCGCCGCGTTAAGCATATCTAGTCGCGTCATTGAGTTAACATAGAATCAAATAAGGCGCTGATTAGCGCCTTATTTATTTGAAAGGTAAGTGTTATGAATTTTCATCAGTATTATCCAGTCGATGTGATAAACGGTCCCGGAACGCGCTGCACTTTGTTTGTATCGGGTTGCGAACATCAATGTCGCGGTTGTTATAACCAATCGACTTGGGATCCGCGTTCAGGTCATGAAGTGGATAAGCCAATGGAAGATCAAATCATTGCTGATTTAAATGACACTAGAATCAAACGTCGTGGCTTATCTTTATCAGGCGGCGACCCATTATTCCCTGCAAACTTAACCGCTATCTTGTCTTTGGTTAAACGAGTTAAAGCTGAATGCCCTGATAAAGATATTTGGCTATGGAGCGGCTACAAGTTGGATGAGATGTCACTGAAACAGCAACAAGTGTTGTCGTATGTGGACGTATTAGTGGATGGCAAGTTCGAACAAGACTTGTCGGATCCAAGCCTTAAATGGCGGGGTAGTTCAAATCAAGTTATTCATGACATGAGTTCGCTTATTGCTGTTGGTTAACTTTTGGTATTGGCTTGTTAATTGTCATGAGCGAGCTTTTAAAACTCATTTTAAATGCTCTTATTTAACAACTTCAATAACTGCGACACGAACAATCAGAGTTGTTCTCGCCAATAATTACGTTGTTGTTTTAGCCTCGCTTCAACTTGAATGTTATAAAAACAGTATAGTAATCAAAGTTCAATTTGTAGCCATCAGACAATGAAACTCCCATAGCAGTGATGAAATGATAAATTTATGCGCTGTAACAAGTTTTCAAGTTAGCTAATTTAACCCCTTTAGGTATATAATTTGCGTTCGAAAAAGTGTTGTTCGATATCAAAACAACTCATTGCTATCGATAACATGAAAGAATTTAAGGTAAAGAAATGAATTTAAAAGAAGAACTGCAAGCATTAAATGATAAAGCAGAGAAGTTTCGTCGTAAGCTTGCTGCCGCAGAAGCACGTGAAGACAAAGTCATTATCATGCAGTTTAAGAAAGAAATTGCCACAGTCACTAAACGTATTGCGAGCTTGAAATATCAGCAATCACGTCAATTGAATAAGCAAGGCCAAGAAGTTAAAGGCTTAAAATTCAACCGTGCACTGACTAAAGCTGAACAAGCTGATATGGGCAAGCTTAAAAAATCAGTAAAAGGACTTGTAGTTGTTCACCCAATGACTGCTATGGGCCGTGAAATGAATATCACAGTTGTCACAGGATTTGCTCCAGCAAAATTCTAGTCCAGTATTCGAAATAGTCATGACATAAAAGTCAGTTCAAGGATGAAAAGTCTCAAGGATTGAGCGTTGTCTTAAAGGTTTATCCATGTCGATTAAATATATCGCCACTTCTAAGTTACCTACGCCTTGGGGCGTATTTGCTATGCATGGTTTTGAAGATACAGAAACTGGCAAAGAGCATGTGGCGTTAACTTATGGTGAGCTTAATGCCACCGAGCCTATGTTAGGCCGAATTCATTCAGAATGTCTAACAGGTGATGCTTTATTTAGTTTACGTTGCGATTGTGGTTTCCAACTGCAAACAGCAATGCAAAATATCGCTGAAAATGGTCAAGGGTTTATTCTTTACCTACGTCAAGAAGGACGTGGTATTGGGTTACTTAACAAAATCCGTGCTTATGAGTTACAAGACCAAGGTGCTAACACGGTTGAAGCGAATGAGCGTTTAGGCTTTGAAGCAGACATGCGTAAGTACGATATGGTCGAGCCGATGTTAGCGCAAATCAGCGTAAGCAAGGTTAAGCTCATGACGAATAATCCACGTAAAGTCAAAGCGATGCAATCGATGGGCATTGAAGTTGCTGAAAGAGTGCCTTTGCAAGTGGGTAAAAACCGTTACAATGAAGATTATTTAAAAACTAAATCAACCCAGTTAGGTCATATGATGACAGAACATCATTTTATCGAAGAAGATAAATAACGGTTGATGCTTTAGCCTAGGCCTCTTTCGTCGCTTATTAGAGACATGATAAGAGTTGCTTAAAACATATGGGTTATCAACATTGAAAGCGTGTCGCTTTATTCATCCTAAAAGCGTTGCAACTATTCTTGCAGCGCTTTTTGTTAGTTTTTTTACCCCGTCTCAAAGCTATGCTGGTGAGTCGAAAAATCCCGATCTCTCTCATTATGCTTTTGCAAATTACATTGGCAGCGGTATATATCGCACCTCTGGGCAGAATGCTGCTGTGGTTAATATTCCCTTTGCTTTTGATATTGAAGAGTCAGACGATCATATTCTCACCTTAAGATTACCCATTTCATTAGGTTTCTTTGATTACTCGTTTAGTGACTTACCAGAAGGTGATATCCCAGATAATGTTGGCACTATGACCATCACACCTGGAATTGAATACAAATGGCTTTATGATGAACAACTGACTTTTGAAAGCTATTTAGATTTAGGCTACGGTCACAATTTTTCTAATAGTAGTAACGTGGGAATTGTCTCTACGGGTATCTCTGCGTTATACGAGTTAGCGCAACCTAAATATACACCCATTTGGGTTAATCGAGTTTACTACGCAGGTTATAAAAGCAGTATAAATGACAGCTCAGAAAGCTATTCAGTACTGCAATCTGGCATTGATTTCGGTGTTGGACAGCAGTGGGATTGGGGCGACTATACTATTGAACCCAGATTGTTTGTGGCTGGGCGTTGGTACTTTAACAAGCTTAAATTTATTACACCGTTAGAAGATGATATCCATACTTCGAGTACTTATGAAGTGGGTGCAACCTTAGCTTTATCCAAGCCATTAGGTTGGGGCTGGTTCAGTACCTATAGATTTGGGGTGAGTTATCAAACTGATGGTGAACTGCAAGTGTGGCGTTTGATATTTGAATTTCCAATGTAATTAACCCTGATGGTTATAACATTGATGGTTATAGCATTGATGGATATAGCATTGATTATCGAGTATGCATTGCTAAGATGTTGAATCAAATTTTATCAATAAAAAAGGCATGAATCTTCATGCCTGTTTTGTTTAGCTTTAATTTTAAAGCTTACTTTCCCCAAATACTCGCGTTGACGCCTTCAGTGCTTTTATTACTATGACCTGACTTTGCGTTGCTCGTTGAAGGTTCTTGCTCTTTTTCAACATAAGGCTTTGGTGCAGGCAAGGGAAGTTTATTCATTTTAAGCCACAAGTATTCGACCTTGTCTCTCGCCCACTCGGTTTTACGTAAAAACTTTAAGCTCGACTTAACGCTAGGGTTATCGTTAAAACAGCGAATATTAATACGGCTACCTAACTCTTCCCAGCCATACTTATCGACGAGATCATTAACGATAGTTTCTAGTTTAATGCCGTGAAGTGGGTTGTTTACTTGTGTCATTACTCAGACTTAATTAACTAATTTGAGCGTATTATAACATCAGCAGGAAGAAATGCTTTAGCACTTGCTAGAGATTGAAAACATTAGCTGTTTAAAAATGAAGTAAACAAACAGAGGATAGAACAAAAAGGCCGATAACAGTGTTATCGGCCTTAGGTAATAAATAAACTAATGATTATTCATTATCAGGTTAAATGTCACACACGGTTATGATTCAGTTGACCCTTTAACTGATAAGCTCAGGTCTTCATCATCTTCAACGTGTCTTCCTTTGGTTTTAGTGATAATTAACGCAGCAATCACTATCGTAGAAACCACACCTGCAATCGTTGATACTGTCATGTTCAAACCTGCACCTAAAGTAGGTGAACTCAGTAAGAAGCTGATAACCACACAAGTCATAAACATCGCTGGGACAGTACAAATCCAATGTAGTTTATTGTGGCGTAGCAAATATGCAGAAGCAGTCCAAAGCATTAATACAGCCGTTGTTTGGTTGGCTACGCCGAAATAGCGCCAGATAATACCGAAATCAACTTGAGTCAATATTGCGCCAATAGCGAATAATGGAATCGCTAATAGTAAGCGTTTAGATATTTGAGTTTGCGGCATCTTGAAAAACTCTGACAAGATTAAACGTGCAGAACGAAATGCTGTGTCACCAGATGTAATCGGTAAAACAATCACACCTAAGATAGCTAAGAAACCACCTACAGCACCTAATAAACCGTTTGAAGCAGCATAAACCACATTAGCTGGGTTGCCGTCCATACCTGCGTTAAGGCCTTCGATGCCACCAAAGAATGATAATGCGATAGCACACCAAATTAGGGCGATAACACCTTCACCAATCATAGCGCCAAAAAATACAAAGCGACCATTTGACTCATTTTCAACACAACGTGCCATAAGTGGTGATTGTGTTGCATGGAAACCCGATACCGCACCACATGCAATGGTAATAAATAAGGCAGGCCATAATGGCATGTCATTTGGATTCAAGTTAGTTAAGAAGTCCTTAGCTTCAAAGTCAGGCAATAAAGTGTGCTCACTTGATACAATAATCGCTAAGGTTAAGCCAACTGACATGAACATCAGTAGCGCGCCAAAAAATGGGTATAGGCGGCCGATGATTTTATCAACAGGAACCAATGTTGCGATAAGATAGTAGCTGAAGATGATGCCAACAAAAATTGCCATGTCGTAGCCAGTTAGCTTACTTAATAAGCCTGCTGGGGCTGAAATGAATACCACACCAACTAACAGTAATAAGACTATGGCAAACACATTCATAAAGTGTTTAGCAGGTTTACCTAAGTATTTGCCGGCAAGGTTAGGCACTGATTGGCCGTTATTTCTTACTGATAACATGCCAGAAAAATAATCGTGGACGGCACCTGCAAAAATACACCCAAATACAATCCATAGCATGGCAGCAGGACCATAAAGGGCACCTAAAATTGGACCGAAGATAGGGCCGACACCAGCAATATTCAATAGCTGGATTAAGTACACCTTACCTTTAGACATTGGAACGTAATCCACGCCGTCAGTTTTAGTGAATGCTGGGGTTTGTCTTTGGGCATTAATCCCAAATACCTTTTCAACAAACGCACCGTAAATAAAGTAGCCACCAATTAGCAAGCCTACACAAAGTAAAAACCAAGTCATTTTAAACATCTCCCATTTTCAATGGTGCGACTTTATCGCGCTGAAGACATTAAAAAAGCCTAAACTGACTGATAGGTCGATTTAGGAGGGTAAGCGGTAATATCTGGGATTAAGCGGCGCTAGCTCAACATTTAATATTCACACAGATTTACCTTTAAGAGGATTAATTACTCAATGTTGTAGGTGTCGCGAGCGTTGGGAGACGGCTATTGAAAGCCTAAGACTTGTTTTAATGGCTTAAGATAGCGACGAGAAACGGGTACTTTTTTACCACTATGGGTGGTCACTTCAGCGCCTGTGTCGAGCAATTCAATTTCTGAAATCGCACGAGGAGCAATTAGATATTGCTTATGACAGCGCACGAGAGGGGTTTTTTCTTCTAAAACTTTTAGCGTGAGCTGGGTATGGCAGTAGCTGTTAGTCGCATTAACATGTATTCCGCCTACATCACTAAAAATGTATTCAACATCTTCTGTCGCCACCACTTTTAATTTATTGCCACAATAACAAGGTAAATGCTCAATTTGCTCTGGAGCAATAGTTTCAATTGCTTGTGGAGCTAAATCGTTTCTGACTTTATCAATTGTTCTTTTGAATCGATTTTCTTCGATTGGCTTAAGTAAGTAATCAAAGGCATTATTATCAAAGGCCTTGACTGCATACTCATCAAACGCTGTGACAAACACCACTCTTGGCATATGTTCAGGGTTTAGCATACTGATAAGCTCAAGACCGGTAATTCTCGGCATTTGAATATCGAGAAATATTACTTGTGGCTGATGTTTATTAATGGCGTGGAGTCCGTCAATGGCATTACTGCATTCTTCTATAATGATGAAGTCAGTTTCAGTTGCTAGCAGGTCAGCTAATTGCTGCCGAGCAAAGGGTTCATCGTCAATGATTAAACAGCTAATCATGGTTTATCTCCAGAGTAAGGGAGGTGAATCGAAACACTGGTAACTTTATCCTGCTTACAATCCACTTTAACGCCATATTGTTCGCCAAATTGGTTTTGAATACGCTTATGCACTATGTTCATTCCTAAACCTTCCGAGCGTTCAGGCGGGTTATATAATCCGGCATTGTCGGTGACTTTCAATACTAACTCATCGTCAGTGACGTATGCTGTGACAGAAATAATACCTTGCTCAATTAAATGTGAGGTGCCGTGCTTAACTGCGTTTTCAATGATGGGTTGTAACGTAAATGCAGGCAGACGGTAGTGATGTAAGCTAGCTGGTATATCGATATCTAATTGTAACTTATCGATAAACCTTGCTCGTTCAATCGCTAAATAAGCGTCAATATGTTCAAGTTCATCACTAAGGCTCACAAGGCCTGTGGTGCGCTTTAAATTGATGCGTAAAAATTGTGACAGTTGCTGAAGTAGCTGCTTTGCCATTTGTGGATCGCGTTTGATAATAGCGCTAATGGTATTGAGCGCATTAAATAAAAAGTGTGGATTAACCTGTGCTTGCAATAATTTAAGCTCTGATTGAGTGAGCAAGTTTTGCTGTTGCTCATATCGTCCAAATAATATTTGGTTTGAAAGTAACTTAGCTATTCCTTCACCTAAAGTGCGGTTGATATTCAAAAATAGTTTGTTCTTCGGCTCATATAATTTAATCGTACCGATAACTTCATTATCGCTGCGGAGCGGTATCACTAAACTAGAACCTAAGCGGCAGTTCTTATGGTCTATGGAGCAGCAATAACTGCTTTCCACGCCATCAGCAAACATAACTTTATTTTGAGCAATGGCATCTAAGGTAATTTGCGACGAAATAGGTGTATTTGGAATATGATGATCATCACCTATGCCAATAAAAGCTAATAACTTTTCTCTGTCAGTAATTGCCACAGCGCCCACCTGGGTTTCTTCGATAATAATTTGCGCTACTTTGCTGGTGGATTGTTGATTGAACCCTTTGGAAAGTAGCCCGACACTGCGTTCTGCAATTTTGAGGGCTTTAGTCGAGAAGGCGGAAGAAAGTTTATCGAACATGGTTTTTTGATCCAGAATCATGCTCATAAACAATGCAGCGCCAATGGCGTTGACCAATAGCATCGGCATAGCGATTTCTGAGACTAATTCAAAGGAATGATCAAATGGTTTTGCTACTAGCAAGATGATGCTCATCTGCATTAACTCGGCGCAAAACGTCACTAAAAATACCAGTAGAGGATTAAAAATCAGTTCTAGATTACCGCTGCGTTTGAGGTAATAACTGACCATGCCAGCCGATAGGCCCTCTAGGGTGGTTGAAATGGCGCAAGCTAATTCAGTAAACCCACCTAAACTGTAGCGGTGTAACCCTCCCGTTAATCCGATAAAGAATCCTGTTACTGGCCCACCTAACAATCCGCCAAGTACAGCTCCCATTGCTCGGGTATTAGCAATGGCGCCTGTGGTTTGTTCACCAAAGTAGGTCGCCATAATACAAAAACCTGAAAAAACCACATAAATGAAAACCTTATGAGGCAAGCGAGTTGATGTTTCGGCAAACATTTTGAATAAGGGCGTTTTGCTGAACAGATAAACGATGACGAGGTAAAGGCACATCTGTTGGGTTAAGAGGAGGATTAGTGCCATAGAGGTTAACCTATTGGATAAAGAGCTGTTATCTCAGCGAAGGGTAATTTAGTGCACGGTTAAATGCTGCTGTGATCTTGGCGCACCAAACTGAATTGGGCAACGATTTTTAGTTCATTTATGAGTCATGATCACATTTTGGCGTTACTGATTGCCGTTATTGCTAATAAGCGAGTATGAATTTGAGTTTAAAATTCAAAACTGTCATCGGGCGGTATCGCAAATAACTCTTCAGCAATATTTGTGATTTCTTGGGCGGCTTTACCTTGAGGATCTATTTCTAGTACTGATGAACCACTTTCTTCACTGTCATCATAAATATTGCGATTAAAAGTGACAGCATTCAAAGCGGTGAGTCCAAACGATTTGACGACATCTTTGGCTTCAAGTATGCGTTTAAATTGCGAGGGAAGGGCTGGGCATTGACTGATAACCACAGTAGCGACCATTTTGGGATTCACCATTTTACAGGTACTGAGCATGTCTTCCATGTGGGGGAGTGTTTTTAAGTCGCGGCGTTTTGGCCTTAAAGGAATAACAACGTAACTGGCAACTGACATCGCTGCGCGCATCGCTAAGTTATCCTGACCACCACAATCAACAATGACATAGTCAAAGCGCTCACCCAAACTTAATAGGTCATTACGAATTTTACCGTAAAGTTGGATGCAATTAATCGGTTTTAGATTGGTTTGGTTATTGCGAGCTTGGATCCAATCAGATGTGGTGCGTTGTGGATCGCAGTCCACCATTAATACATTGGCTTTGAAGGTTTCGGTAACATATACAGCAAGGTTTTGAGCTAAACAACTTTTACCACTGCCACCTTTTTCACCACCGACCAGTATTATCATAGCGCAACCTTATTTTATGAGATTTCTACCACCTTAAATTAATCATAGTTCAAAATAACTCATTAAATCATAAGTTTTGAAATCAATTTCTATTCAAGGCTGCTATCCATTAAATACGTTTACTGTGTGAGAATTTATACGGTATTAAACAAGCTGTAAGGCAATATGAAAGCTTTGCGGGTTAGCTTCGGTACAGCGGCAGACTTGTCCTTTAATCGTGTTTTGTTTTTCAGTATTGTGATTAAAAGTGATAGCGACTAAATCTCCAAGATTGAACGCACTCTTATAGTCAATCAGGATACCTTTGCGCGCCAAATCAATACATACACCATAATCTTCACAAGACTCGCCTGATGAATCTATCCAATGCAATAAAATGCGCTCGGCTTCCATATCCACTCGTAATGAGTTTCTTTTTTCTTCAAATCCTGTGGGTTCGTTAGACATAACCGCCTTACTCCGTATTTACTTTTATTAATGAGCATAATTTATCCGCTAATTCATACTAATCAACATCTATAAAAAAAGCGATAAGTTAGTCACTTATCGCTTAATTATTCAAATTAAAATATCAATTCTTAAGAATAGTTACTCATCAATTTTTAATGTTCCATATCTTTATTTTTTGGATATGGGAGTTTTAGTTGGCCCCATCGAATGACAATGACCGTTGCTGCTAGCACGATTGTTGATAGTGATATAGCCAGTATGCGCCAATCATCCATATCCTTCATATCAAGAATTAAGTAACGGGCGAGTGCCACAATCGCGATATATAAAGGCATACGGATGGGCAATTTACCTGACTCAAGGTAATTGACCACCATGGCTAAGACTTCGAGATAAATAAACAGTAATAGCAGATCAGCAAGTTCTACCGTTTTGATGTGAAACATGTGCAACACTTCCTCGCCAATGGCGAACACCGTCGCAAGAGAAATAATGAATAAAACGACATGTTCGACGCTTTTTAGGCTTTTAACACCTATTTGACGGAGTATAGGAAGCGGCATGATTATTACATCTCTTATTATTAATTTAATTGATAATTCAGTATATTCTGCTAGGTCGTGTTTTACTGAGTGATCTAGGTCAAAAATTATAAATTTATTCTAATATCATCACTTTCTAGCGCCTTAATAGACGGTTTAGGAATTTCAGGCATAAAAAAACCGCCAATGACGTTTAAGTCAGGCGGTTTTAATTGTTCTAACCGTTATTGGTCAGATTAATGATTAGCGCTTAAGGCCATCATTGAGTAAAGGACGCATAATTTTAACTAATTCTGAAGTCACTTTAGGCGAACCAGCAACAACGTTACCTGAAGTTAGGTAATTATGGTTACCAGTGAAATCTGTTACGGTACCGCCTGCTTCACGACAGATTAAGTCGCCTGCTGCGATATCCCAAGGCTTAAGACCGATTTCGAAGAAACCGTCTAAACGGCCTGCAGCAACATAAGCTAAGTCAAGTGCCGCTGAACCTGCGCGACGTATGTCAGCACATACAGGGAATACTTCACCTAAGATGTTCATGTAAGTTTCAGTGTGTTGACGAGATTTGAACGGGAAACCAGTACCAATCATGGTATGAGCGAGTTCATTTACACCAGTTACACGTAGGCGGAAGTCATTTACTTTAGCACCTTGACCGCGAACAGCAGAGAATAATTCTTCACGAACAGGATCGTAAATAACGGCAACTTCAATTTTGCCTTTATATTGAACTGCGATAGATACTGCGAAATGAGGGATACCACGAACGAAATTGTTGGTACCATCCAAAGGATCGACTATCCATACATAATCTTTATTTGAACCACGGTTTTCACCGTCTTCTTCGCCAACAATCGTATGATCTGGGTAAGACTTACGAATTTGGTATGTAATGGTAGCTTCTGCTTCCTTGTCTACACTTGTAACAAAGTCATTTAGACCTTTTGAATCAACTTCAACTTTGTCGAGTTCAGTATAGGCGCGCATAATAGTTTGGCCCGCAGCGCGTGCAGCGCGCGTGGCAATAGTCAGCATCGGATGCATAGCAATCCCCTGGATGTTAAAGAACGAATAAATCAGCCGCGTAATTATACGCATTTTGACAGGTTTATCAAATGCAGATTTTCATATAAGGAATTATTTGCAGCTTGTGTTACTATCCGCAAATAGATTTTTAGACGATTAAAGTAGTTTCATGCTGAGTAATATACGTGTTGTTTTAGTTGGGACATCGCATCCCGGAAATATCGGTTCTACCGCTAGAGCCATGAAAACCATGGGCTTATCAAACTTATACCTTGCTGAACCTAGAGTGCAGCCTGATGGACAGTCTATTGCACTCGCTGCAGGTGCAGCCGATTTGATTAGAGACGTGACGATTGTTGACTCACTTTCAGAAGCGATTGCTGGCTGTAGCTTAGTGATTGCAACGAGTGCACGTAGCAGAACACTAGATTGGCCTATGTTAGTCCCGAAAGAAGCGGGCGAAAAGCTGGCTCTGGAAAGTATTAAAGGGCCTGTAGCTATTGTATTTGGTCGTGAAAACCACGGTTTAAGTAATGAAGAGCTGCAAGAGTGTACATATCACGTGTCTATTCCTGCAAACCCTGAATATAGCTCGCTTAATTTAGCGCAAGCGGTGCAGATCATTTGTTATGAAACTCGTATGGCGCATTTAGCGTTAGATGAAAAGGCGACTTTTGAAGAAGAATACCCACTCTCAGAAGACTTACAACGCTTTTATGTGCATCTTGAGTCGACACTAACTAAGACAAATTTCATTATTAAAAATCACCCAGGTCAGATCATGACCAAGCTTAAACGCTTATTTAGCCGTGCTCGTGTTGAAACGGCTGAAATGAATATTCTTCGTGGTATTTTGACCTCAATAGATAAAAAAATGCCGAAAGAAGAAAGCAGCAACGATAAAGAGTCATAACTTATTTTTTAGTTAAAAAGTCATAATTTTATAGTGGTAGAAAGAAGGACTGTGACATGGGCGTGATAGCGCGAATAAAGGAAGATATTGAATCTATTTATCACCGAGATCCTGCGGCGAATAGTAGCTTTGAGATTTTAGTCAATTATCCAGGCATGCATGCGATTTGGATTCATCGCATCAGTAATAAGCTTTGGAATGCTAAATGGCATCTGCTAGCGCGATGTTTGTCTACTTTTTCTCGTTGGTTCACTGGGGTTGAGATCCACCCAGGGGCTACAATAGGTCGCCGATTTTTTATCGACCATGGCATGGGCATTGTTATTGGTGAAACTGCTGAAATTGGTGATGATTGTACTCTTTATCACGGTGTGACCTTAGGTGGCACAACATGGCAAGCAGGTAAGCGTCACCCAACATTAGAAAATAATGTGGTTATTGGCGCAGGCGCTCAAATTCTTGGTCCAATCACCATGCATGATGGTGCTAGAGTCGGTTCAAATTCTGTTGTGGTTAAAGATGTCGCCAAAGAAACGACTGTTGTGGGTATTCCTGCAAGGGTAGTTGCTAAACCTTCGGCGCAATCGAAAGAACAAACTGAACGTCGCAGTGCGATGGCGAAGAAATATGGGTTTGATGCTTATGCAGTATCTCCTGATAATCCAGATCCAGTTGCCAGTGCGATTGGTCAAATGCTTGATCATATGCATTTGATGGATTCTAAAGTGCAAGAGATTTGCCAAGCTGTACAAACTATGGGCGGTGAAGTTTGCACTGAAAAGTTACCAGAGTTGAATGTGGGTGACTTTAATGAAGCTGAGCAAGAAGCTGCAGAAAAGCGAATTCAAGAAATTGATAAGTTTGATCCGATAATTTAATCATTAGACTTGAAAAATATCCAGTCGATACCCACTTAAAGGTATCGACTTTTTTATTTTTGAGTCGTGAGCTTTTCTCATTAACCTGTTTTTTTTGACTTACTGCAGTTTTATCACATATTCGCTCAATTAATGCCGTACTAGCATTGAATCTTGTAGTATAAAAAGGTTAAATACCTGTGCAAAATTGTAGACCTAAATTGTTAGCAGCGAACGAGAGATAATACTTGAGTAATTTACTAGGTTAAATACTTGACTAATTTACTCGGGTATGGTGAAATTGCCCTATAGTATATGGGAGCAAATAACGTTATGAAACTGACATCAAAAGGTCGCTACGCAGTGACAGCTATGCTGGACGTTGCTATTCACTCAGCCACCGGGCCAGTTCCCTTAGCGGATATCTCTGAAAGACAGGGAATATCGCTTTCCTATCTTGAGCAACTCTTCGCTAAGCTTCGTAAACATGGTCTTGTATCTAGTGTTCGTGGTCCTGGAGGCGGATATCGTCTTGGACAAGAAGCGAATGACATCTCTGTTGGCATGGTCGTGCATGCTGTAGACGAGTCAGTTGATGCGACTCGTTGTCAGGGAAAAGGGAATTGCCAAAGTGGCTCCCGTTGTCTCACCCATTCATTATGGGGAGATTTAAGTAAACAAATTTCAGAATTTTTAGATGGCATTACGCTTGCTGGATTAATGGATAAAAGAGATGTTCAATTTATCTCGTTAAAGCAAGACGAAATGCAGAATGAGCATAGAGTTACATTGTAATTTTATGTAGTTGTATCGATAACAATTATATGTACGTTGTAAGTGGTCACAAAGATGGCTGCTCAGTACGGAGTGTATGATGAAGCTTCCTATCTATTTAGATTATGCCGCAACAACCCCAGTCGACAAACGTGTTGCCGACAAAATGGTCCAATTTATGACAATGGACGGTGTGTTTGGTAACCCTGCATCTCGTTCTCACCGTTATGGTTGGCAAGCCGAAGAAGCAGTTGATATTGCTCGTAATCAAGTGGCTGATTTAATCAACGCGGATCACCGCGAAATCGTATTCACATCGGGTGCGACTGAATCAAGCAACCTTGCTATTAAAGGTATTGCGCATTTCTATAACAAGAAAGGCAAGCATGTCATCACGAGCAAGACAGAACATAAAGCCACACTTGATGCTTGTCGCCAATTAGAGCGTGAAGGCTTTGAAGTGACTTACCTTGAACCAAGTGACAATGGACTTATTCCATTATCAGTGATTGAAGGTGCAATGCGCGATGACACAATTTTAGTGAGCATCATGCATGTGAACAATGAAATTGGTGTTATTCAAGACATTAATGCAATTGGTGAGTTATGTCGCTCAAAAGGTATTTTCTTCCATATGGATGCTGCACAAAGTGCAGGTAAATTACCGATTGACGTGAAAACCACTAAAGTTGATCTGATTTCTATCTCTGGCCATAAAATGTATGGACCAAAAGGGATTGGTGCATTATACGTGCGTCGTAAACCACGTATTCGTTTAGAGTCGCAAATGCACGGTGGTGGCCATGAACGTGGTATGCGTAGTGGTACATTAGCAACTCATCAAATTGTTGGCCTAGGCGAAGCAGCTGCTATCGCTAAGCAAGATATGATTGAAGATAATGCTCGCATACTTCGTCTACGTGACAAATTATGGGCTGGCATTAAGCATATCGAAGAAACCTATATCAATGGCGATATGGAACAACGCTACTGCGGTATCTTTAATGTGAGCTTCAATTTTGTTGAAGGTGAGTCATTAATGATGGCCCTTAAAGATTTAGCAGTATCATCAGGTTCAGCTTGTACTTCTGCAAGTTTAGAGCCTAGCTATGTACTTCGTGCATTAGGCTTAAATGATGAAATGGCACACAGCTCAATTCGCTTCTCAATTGGTCGTTTTACCACTGATGAAGATATCGAGCATGCAATTAAAGTAATTGATGATTCTATCGGTAAGTTACGTGAAATGTCTCCACTTTGGGAGATGTTCAAAGATGGTATCGATCTGGACCAAGTTCAGTGGGCACATCACTAATACATTATTATCGATAGCGATAAACGGAGCAGAATTGTTATGGCTTACAGCGAAAAAGTAATCGAACATTATGAAAATCCACGTAACGTAGGTTCATTTGATAAGAATGACCCTTCAGTGGTAACAGGTATGGTTGGCGCACCAGCATGTGGTGACGTGATGAAGCTTCAACTAAAAATTGGCGAAGACGGTATCATTGAAGATGCTAAATTCAAAACTTATGGTTGTGGCAGCGCAATCGCTTCTAGCTCACTGGTAACAGAGTGGGTTAAAGGTAAAAGTGTTGATGAAGCAGCAACGATTAAGAATGCTGACATTGCTGAAGAGCTTGCATTACCACCAGTTAAAATCCATTGCTCTATTTTAGCCGAAGACGCTATTAAAGCAGCATTAGATGAGTACAAATCAAAGCAAGACAAGTAATACCGGAGTTAAGATGGCAATAACAATGACCCCAGCTGCGGCTGAACGAGTGAAATCTTTCCTAGTTAATCGAGGAAAAGGCTTGGGTTTACGCCTAGGGTTAAGAACATCTGGCTGTTCTGGTATGGCTTACGTGCTTGAGTTTGTTGATGAAGCAAATGATGATGATGACGTTTTCGAGATTGAAGGCGTTAATATCATCATTGATGCTAAAAGCTTTATCTATCTTCAAGGCATAGAATTAGATTTTGTTAAAGAAGGCCTCAATGAAGGTTTTCAATTTAACAATCCTAATGCCAAAGGTGAATGTGGTTGTGGTGAAAGCTTTACTGTTTAATTGTGAAGCTTCACTCTAATTTACCAACTAAGAGCATGATATCTGCCAATGAATTACTTTGAATTATTTCAAATAACACCTTCCTTTGATATCGACATCGCCAACCTTGCAGAGCGCTACCGCGAGCTGCAAAGGGCGGTTCATCCCGATAAATTTGCTAACGAGTCAGAACAACAAAAGTTGTTGTCTGTGCAACGCACTGCGCAGGTAAATGACGGTTATCAAACGCTAAAAAATCCATTAAGACGTGCAGAGCACATGTTAAGTTTACGTGGCATTGATATAAGCCATGAAACGACGACAGTCAAAGATACTGCTTTTTTGATGCAGCAAATGGAATGGCGTGAATCCCTAGAAGATATTAAAGATAGTCAACAAGCTGATGAATTAATCGATGATTTATATCAGTCATTTGCTGGCTTTGAAAAGACACTTTCGCAATTACTTGCCACATTATTAGCAACCGAATCAGATGAAAATAATTTATCTGCAGCGGATCAAATAAGAAAGCTAAAATTTATGGCAAAATTGCAGGATGAACTCGCAAGAGTCGAAGATTCATTTTTAGATTAATTCCGCGCTGTTAATATAACAGCGCCTTTAAATTGTCTCTAATTGAGTCCAGACTAATAAATAATTGGAATACTATGGCCCTCTTTCAAATCGCTGAGCCCGGTCAAAGCGCCGCGCCTCATCAGCACCGCCTTGCTGTGGGTATCGATCTAGGTACAACAAATTCATTAGTTGCGGCTGTCAGAAGTGGTGAAGCACTGACTTTACCTGATGACAGTAATCAACATTCTTTACCTTCAGTTGTACATTACAGTGTCGACAGCATCGAAACAGGTTTAGCAGCTCAAGCACTATCTGTAAAAGATCCGCAAAACACCATCGTTTCTGTTAAACGCTTTATGGGACGCAGTCTTGCTGATATTCAATCTGGCGAGCAACTACTCCCATATTCGCTGACTGCTAGTGATAATGGTCTACCTATTTTTAATACTGCTCAGGGCGCTGTTAACCCTGTGCAAGTTTCCGCTGAAATACTTAAACCTCTTATTAGTCGCGCTGAAAAAACATTAGGCGGAGATTTAGAAGGGGTTGTCATTACCGTACCGGCTTATTTTGATGACGCTCAGCGTCAAGGTACTAAAGATGCAGCAGAGCTTTTGGGTGTAAAAGTATTACGCTTATTAAATGAGCCTACTGCAGCAGCGATTGCTTATGGCTTAGATACCAAACAAGAGGGCGTGATTGCTATCTATGATTTGGGCGGCGGTACATTTGATATTTCAATTTTACGTCTGAATCGTGGTGTATTTGAAGTATTAGCCACAGGTGGCGACTCTGCGCTAGGCGGTGATGATTTTGACCACCTGTTGCAAGCGCACTTACAGCGAGCTTTTGGACTGACAGAGCTTTCAGCTTCTTTGTCTCGTCAGCTTTTAATTGAGTCTCGTCGTGTCAAAGAGCAGTTAACCAATGCAGATACTTGTATTGCATCTGTTACGCTAGAAAATGGCGATACAGTTAATGCGAAAGTATCGAAAGCTGAATTTGAATCGTTAATTGCATCGCTTGTTAAAAAGACGATTGCAAGTTGTCGCCGTACATTACGTGATGCCGATGTGACTGCAGATGACATCATTGAGACAGTCATGGTCGGTGGTTCGACTCGTGTACCATTAGTGCGTGAGCAAGTAGAAACCTTCTTTAAAAGGACTCCATTAACGTCAATTGACCCTGATCGTGTCGTTGCCATTGGCGCGGCAATCCAAGCTGATATTTTGGTAGGTAATAAGCCTGAGTCAGATTTATTATTATTGGATGTTATTCCACTGTCCCTTGGTATTGAAACCATGGGTGGCTTAATTGAAAAAGTAGTAACGCGCAATACCACAATTCCTGTAGCCAGAGCACAAGAGTTCACTACATTTAAAGATGGCCAAACGGCAATGGCATTTCATGTAGTGCAGGGCGAACGTGAGTTAGTTGATGATTGTCGTTCATTAGCTCGCTTTACCTTAAATGGTATTCCTGCATTAGCGGCTGGCGCTGCGCACATTCGAGTCACATTCCAGGTCGATGCGGATGGGTTACTGAGTGTGACAGCAATGGAAAAGTCCACTGAAGTGAAAACAACGATTCAGGTTAAACCGTCATTCGGTTTATCTGATACTGAAATTGCTACAATGCTAAAAGACTCAATGAAGCATGCGAAAGATGATATTACTCGTCGCATGTTAGCTGAGCAGCAAGTAGAGGCTTCAAGAGTTGTTGAAACCTTAAGTGCAGCACTTGTTAAAGATGCTGATTTATTAAACCCACAAGAACTTGCTGATATCAACGCTGCAATTGAACAGTTACAATTGACTGCTCAAGGTGATGATACTGACGCCATTGAAAAAGCGATTGAAGCATTAGATGCACAAACTCAAGAGTTTGCTAATCGTCGTATGGATAATTCAATTCGAGCAGCACTGAAAGGTCAGTCTGTTGAAAATATATAGGTGATGAAATGCCACAGTTAGTTTTTTTACCACATGAAGAGCTGTGTCCAGATGGCGCAGTTGTTGAAGCCGAAGTCGGTGAAACCATTTTAGACGTCGCGCTAAAAAATGGCATCCACATTGAGCATGCATGTGAAAAGTCGAACGCATGTACTACTTGTCACTGTATTGTGCGTGAAGGCTTCGACCAACTTGAAGAAAGTGATGAGTTAGAAGATGACATGCTAGATAAAGCATGGGGCTTAGAGCCTGAAAGCCGTCTTTCTTGTCAGGCTAAAGTGGTTGATTGTGATTTAGTGATTGATATCCCTAAGTACACTGTCAACATGGTGTCTGAAGGGCACTAAGCTCGTTTCAGATATTGGCAATGTCCTATCGTTATTCAATAGGACAGTTTCATTGAGCAACGGTGTATGTGTTTTCATAGTCGTTGCTTTTTTTTGGAAATTTTTTACTATTCTTTACGTCATTATTCATAACCGACTTCATTCATAACCGCCTTCATTCATAACCCCTTCATTCATAACCCCTTCGGTCGTTATTTTTAAGTTGGTTATTCTATTTATCTCCAAGCAATTTACTGATTTACCCATTGACACGATATTAAGTTGCAATGTTGGATCAATCTAACTATCTTATTTGTGAATCTAAGTTCGCAAATTAAATAAGCATCATTTCTTCTAGAGGACTATATGAACATCACCGGACATTGCCATTGTGGTGAGTTAGTTTTTACTGCCAAGATTTTACCAGAAAAAGTTGTCATCTGTCATTGCACTGATTGCCAGTTACTATCGGCTAGTGCTTTTAGGACGGTAGTGATGTCAGAAGTTGACGGTATGAATTTTATCAAAGGCACGCCAAAGGAATACATCAAAGTTGCCGAAAGTGGCAATCAACGAGCCCAAGGTTTTTGTCAGCAATGTGGCTCAGCAATGTACGCCACTTCCGTTGGTGATAAGTCGAGAGTGTATGGAATTCGTTTAGGCGTTGTGGATCAAAGAAATGAATTAACGCCTGTTATGCAAATCTGGCATCGTTCAGCACAACCTTGGTTGAATACTTTACATGGCATAAGCACATTTTCAACAACACCATAATATTAAGGGATGACAATGAAATTGATGGTCAGTTTATCTATTTTAGCGAGTTTTTATGTTAATGCTGTGCAGAGTTCTGAACAGAAAGTGCTGCCAGTAAATCTTGGTAGCTATTCAGAGGGTGAAGTTAGTTTTTTAAATACCCAGCAAGGTGACATGACCTTGCCATTTTCTGAAGGGGTGAAAGTCGGCGGGACTGTCTATTTATCTGGGCAAATAGGATTTAACCCTGAGACTAAGACCTTAGTTAAAGGTGGCATCGTTGCGGAAACTCAATCGACATTATCAGGCATTAAAGGGTCTTTAGGTCGAATGGGTTATGAAATGAAAGATGTGGTTAAGTGCACTGTGATGCTTACGGATATTGAAGATTTCTCAGCATTTAATCAGGTGTATAAGCAGCATTTTAGTTCCCCTTATCCCGCAAGAAGTACTATGGCTGTCAAAGGTCTCGCTCTTGGTGCCAGTATTGAAATTGAATGTATTGCTGCAAAATAATATTAAAAATTACCCTTAATGTGAATCTGGATTTACATAAGTCTGTTTGCACTATATCATCTTGTTCAAAATAAATTTGAATAAGGTTAAGGATGAATCAATCTAAATTGTTTTGCACACTAGGTATGCTGCTTTACAGTATTTCTTTAAGTGCTGTGGCGAGTGGTTATATATCATATGAACAACCTAAAATTGCAATTACCAATGTCAATATCATCGATGGAACTGGCAGTAAAATTAAGGAAGCGCAAACTGTTGTTATTGAGGCAGGGAAAATTAAAACGATAATGGCTTCTGCTTCGACAACGATTGCAGAGGACGTCACTATCATCGATGGTAAGGGGAAAACCTTAATTCCAGGCCTGATCATGATGCATGAGCATATGTTTTATCCCACCGGAAAAGCCCATTACACCGAAATGCTCCATAGCTTTCCCAAACTTTATCTCGCAGGCGGTGCAACCACGGTAAGGACTGCTGGCACCACTTCACCTTACGGGGATTTAAATGTAAGAGATGCCATTAGACACTATTGGGCCTGCTATGGATGTTACTGCGCCGTATTTAAATGGTCCAGGGCTGCCAATTCTAAAACTCAAAGCGCTTCGGGATGCAGAAAATGCTAAGGCAATGATAGATTACTGGGTTTCTGAAGGGGTAACGTCATATAAAGCCTATATTAATATTCGTACAAAAGAGCTTGAAACAGTCATAGAGCAAGCGCATTTGCGGGATCATAAAGTGACAGCACATCTTTGCTCTATTACTTACCGAGAAGCCGCTGAGATGGGAATCGATAACCTTGAACATGGTTTCTTTGCCGCTACTGATTTTGTTAAAGACAAACAGAAAGATATGTGCCCAGAAGGGGCACATCAGTCATTAGTTGATTTAGATATTGATTCACCTGAGGTCAATGATCTCATTGCCTATTTAGTCGAAAAGAAAGTCGCCATTACTTCTACGCTAACTATTTATGAAACGTTCACAAAAGGGCGACCACAAGCCTACCCATTAGCATTAGAAGCGCTCATTCCACAAGTTAGAGAGCAGTATCAAAATCGTTGGCTCACTATTTCTCAGCAAGAAGACGCTACTTGGCCTGTCGTGTTTAATAAAATGATGCAATTAGAAAAGAAGTTTTTTGCAGCTGGCGGCTTGTTGATGGCCGGAACGGATCCTACCGGTTATGGCGGGGTCGTCGCTGGATTTTCAAATCAACGTATGATTGAGCTACTTTATGAAGCAGGCTTTAGTGTAGAAGAAGTGATTAAAATCGCCACCTTGAATGCAGCAAACTATCTTAATAAGCAGCAAACTATTGGCTCAGTTGAGGTCGGTAAGAATGCTGATCTAGTATTAATAAATGGTGATTTGAGTGTTGATATTAGTCGAATTCAAGACATGCCAGTGGTATTTAAAAATGGCATTGGCTATGACACTAAAAAAATCGTTGCTGATAATAAAGCGATAGTAGGGTTACATTAACTTAACAGCGCAGTAAATGACCTGTTGAATTAGAGTTTAGCCAGTAGAAATTGTATGATGCTTAAGGTGACAATACACAGGAATTGTTACCTTGGTTTCCTCCCTGATTTCGAACTGGAAAAATGCATGTCAGCCATAGATTTACGCCCAAAACAAAAACGTAGCCAAGTGACTCATGATAAATTTCTGCAGTCTTTACAAGATGCATTAAAGGTTAAGTACTTTGAACATATCAGTATTAAAGAATTAGCTGAAGGCGCGGGGGTGTCGGTAGGGACGTTTTATCGTCGATTTGAGAACAAAGAAGCATTACTACCACTTCTATATGATGCATTTGGTAAAGAGCTTGGGCAGTGGATTGAGGAAATGGAAGCAATTGAGTGCGACACGCTTGAGGATCGAGTGATATCACTATGCGAGTCCACTTATACATTCCTTGACGATAGAAAAAGTGTATTTAGGACCATTCACCTAAATGCGCGGTTACATCCTGACACCATGTTTGCAAATCCTACTTTAGACAGAAATGAAGCGTATAGCCGCTTGTCTCATTTGCTATTACAATTTGTTGATAGCAACGAGGCTGCTAATATTACATCAATAAAGCAGCAAGCTGCAGATATGGCGATATATATGATGATCAATGGCCTGCTTGATAAAATTCTGTATCCAAACCTGACACCAGCAATCGCTTGCTCAATGACACAGATGCAATTCGTGCAGCAATTACCTAAGATGTTACTTAACTACTTGCAGCCAATTGTTAATCCAGGTTAAAGATTAATCTGCTGTTTGCTCGTTTTCGATAAAGCGGTGCTGCAGCTACTTTTGTATAGTTGATTTGCTTGAGTTGAATCACTTGAGTTGAATCACAATTTGACTAGAAGCTAAGTCACATGATGACATTTTGATTATGTGACACCATTAGCCCTATGCATCTAGGCGTAAATTTCGTATAATCCGCGCGAATTTAAAAACCCTATATTAAGAAGGAAGCTTTTCATGGCTATCGAACGTACTTTTTCTATCATTAAGCCTGATGCTGTTGCAAAAAACCACATTGGCGCTATCTACAACCGTTTTGAAACTGCTGGCCTGAAAATCATCGCTTCTAAAATGGTTCACCTAAGCAAAGAACAAGCTGAAGGCTTCTACGCTGAGCACAGCGAACGTCCTTTCTTTGGTGCTTTAGTTGCATTCATGACTTCTGGTCCTATCATGGTTCAAACGCTTGAAGGCGAAAACGCTGTTCTAGCTCACCGTGAAATATTAGGTGCTACTAACCCAGCTGAAGCTGCTGAAGGAACTATCCGTGCAGATTTCGCAGAAAGCATCGATGAGAACGCTGCTCACGGTTCTGATTCTGTAGCATCTGCTGAACGTGAAGTTGCTTACTTCTTCAGTGCTGAAGAGTTATGTGCACGTACTCGTTAATTCTTAATTGAATTAGATTAAAAGGAGCCATATGGCTCCTTTTTTGTGTCTGCTTTATTAGCTTTGTGAACATTTCTAGCTAATTATCTAACTCAAATTAACCAGTACGTATTCTTTACACTTCTAGTTTCGAACTCTTAGATGATGCTTCAGCGCAAAGTTGCATAGCTATGCGACTTTAGTTTCTTACTATTCAATTGTTAACCACAGCTCAATGACAGTTAGAGTCATTGCTCTTCTTTATATTCGCTTTTCGTTCTTTATTGCGTTAACAATTGCGTCACTTCTTATTGGAATAACCAAATTTATAAACGGGAAATAAAAATTTTCAATATTTATTTTGTTACTTAAGTTAATTTTTTGTTATTTTATGTATCTTTAATGTTTCTTGGTGGTTATTTGTTACGCTACTCGTTAATGTGTTTGATCATTTTCTATTCGTAGTTAATGTTCGGTGTAACTGGCACTTAACAATTCTGTAAATTTTATTTAACTTCTATGGTTTGTTTTTTATTAATTACATCTAAAACAGTAACTTAACAATTTAATAACAGGTGTTAATTTATTTGTGTATCTATGGATGCTCGCTTAGTTATTAATTTGTAATAAATGTTGACTATTGTCATTTTATTTAACAATAATGCTCTCGGTTGATTAAATAATTAACCTAAAAATAAAAAATATAACGTCGTGACTTTATGTTTGATTATGACGAAGGGAGTTTAATAATGAGTTCATTATCTTTGACAGCTAAGGCAATCCGCCGTGGCTTTTTGACAATAGCAGCAACAACCGTCGCAACAGGTTCAGTTTTTTCAGGCAGTGTTATTGCTGAAGAAGCGCAAGCTGAGAAAGTAGAAAGAATTGCAGTTACTGGTTCACGTATTAAACGTACCGATATGGAAACTGCTAGCCCAGTTAGCGTTATTGACGCTTCAGCTATTATTGCTTCAGGCGCAACATCAATTGATGATGTATTACAGAAGATGACATCTTCTGGTGGTGCCATGACCAATGCAGCTGTGAATAACGGCTCAGGTGGTAACGCCCGTGTAAACCTTCGTGGTTTAGGTTCAAACCGTACTCTAGTACTTGTTAACGGTCGTCGTATGATCGCTTCTGGTACTGGTGCAGCGTCTTCTGTGGATTTAAACACCATTCCAGTTTCTATGATTCAACGTGTTGAAGTACTAAAAGACGGTGCTTCTGCTGTATACGGCACCGATGCAATTGCGGGTGTTGTGAACGTTATTTTAAAGCGTGATTTTGATGGTTTTGAATTAAACGTTCAAACTGGTGTATCTGGTCAAGGTGATGCAGACGAATCAAGTGTCGATTTCACTATGGGTAATACCTTTGATAAAGGTAACGTTGTCATCAACGCTCAGTACACTAAACGTGGTGACGCGAGCCAAGCAGATCGTGACTTTTCTGAATGTCCAATTGCTGAAGGTGCTGACGGCCTATATTGTGCCGGTTCTTCATACTCAGAAGGCGGCCATATTTGGGGAGCAAATGGTGCTGATTTAAGTGGTCGTGGTGGTGAGTACCATGAGTTCACTGATGCTGACCGTTATAACTATTCAGCTTCAAGTTTTCTATCTACTCCGATGGAGCGTTTGAATTTAAGTATGGCTGGTACTTACGAGCTATCTGATTCAATCATGTTCTTCTCTGAAGCTATGTACTCTAAGCGTTGGTCTGACCAACAAATGGCACCACAACCAATCTGGAATAGTGAGTCTTGGGAATACCAGCCAATTTCTGCAGGCGGTTGGATGACTGATGATCTTCTTCCATGGGTAGAAGATGGCGAACTTGTAGATTATGGTCGTCGTATGGTTGAGAGTGGTTCTCGTGACTTTTCTCAAGTTGTTGACACGATCCGTTTAGTTGTTGGTGTTGAAGGCGAGTTCGACAATGGTTGGACATGGGATGCTTCTTACAATAAAGGTAAGAATGATTCAGTAGACACATTAGCAAACCTACACAACATCGGCTCTATCAATGATGCTGTGCAAGCTGAAGAATTTGATCCTTTCCTTCAGTCATCTTGGATGGGCGATAGTATTGCTCCATTCGTATATACAGAAGTGAATGCTGGTGGTAGCGAGTTAGATATTGCTTCGCTTTCTCTTTCTGGTGATATCGTTGATTTACCAGCTGGTACTATGGGTTTTGCTGCGGGTTATGAATTCCGTAAAGAATCTGCATACTACACTCCTGATTCATTAACGGCTCAAGGTCTTGCAAATGACCCACGTGTTGAAGCAACTTCAGGTTCATTTGATGTTAATGAAGCCTACGTTGAGCTTGCAATTCCGCTAATAAGCGATATTCCATTACTTCAACAAGTTGATCTGAGCGCTGCTATTCGTTACTTCGATTACAGCACATTCGGTGATGATACGACTTGGAAACTTGGTTTAACTTGGCGTGTATTTGATGACTTAATGCTTCGTGGTGGTCAATCAACTGCATTCCGTGCACCAACAGTATCTGAATTATTTGGTGGTAAGTCTCCGTCATTCGATCAAATTGTTCACCCTGCAACAGATCAAACTCAAGCGGAAGTAACAGTTGGTGGTAACCCACTGTTAACACCTGAAGAAGCGGATATTACTACTCTTGGTTTAGTTTATTCTCCAAGCTTTGTTGATGGTTTATCGTTAACTGTTGATTACTATGATATTGGCATTACAAATACAATTACTTCAGTAGATTCAAACTACATTGCTAACCAGTGTTTAGATGCTAATGGTAATAAGATCAATGAAGGTACTGCTTTATGTCAGGCATCTAACATTGAAATTGATAACACTGGCCGTATAAGTTTTGATAATGGTTTACAAAACATTGGTGAAACAAATACATCTGGTTTCGATATTAACTTAGCTTACACATTCGAAGGTTTAGGTCTAGATTGGAAAGCGGGTCTTGATACTTCTATCTTAGATACATATGAAGAATTTGACCAAGATGGTAATGCTGTTGATTATAAAGGTTACATCACTGGTGGTGTGGGCGCATATGCTGAGTTAAAAACTAACTTTAACCTAACAGCAGCTGGTGATGATTGGTCAGCAACATATGAAGCTCGTTACATTGACGGTATGGATTCATTCGCTTGTAAAGATGATCCAAGTGATTGTTACGCGCCTTCAGTTGACTCAATCGTTTACCACGATATCTCAGCTAACTATGACATTACCGAAACAGTTAGATTGTCTGGTGGTGTGAATAACGTATTAGATGAAGAGCCTCCATACTACACAGGTAACAACGATTCGAATACCGATCCGTACACTTATGATGTATTAGGTCGTTACTTCTTCGTTCGTGCTAGCGTGAAGTTCTAATCAAGAAGTCTTAATTTTTAAGAAATCTTGTTAATAAAATCCCAGTCGAGATATCGGCTGGGATTTTTTGTTTTTAAAACAAAATAACCAGTTAACTTTCCCTAAACATATGTAAGGTGTATCTGTCGATTTTATTCTTATTATTTACAGTTGTATCAGTATGTTGAGTTGGTTTTACTTTCGTGTAGCGGGTGTTTCTTTTTGTATCTTCCGCCTCAGCTTTTAAGGTGTAATGTCTTGGTGAAAATCAACCACATGTTTTTCAAGGTTATTTGCTGACCTATGGTGATTTAGCTCACTATTTCGTGTATCAATTTGTACCCAATTCGTTAAATTAATGTATCCCTCATTGAATGATTTACGTTGTTTTAACAGTATCGAGCTGAGGCTATAACCTCGGTTTAACTAAATAAAACAATAAAAAGTCAATGTGTTAGTAAAACTAACATCCAGGGAGATTTACATGAGTTCATTAACGTTAACTGCTAAGGCGATTCGTCGCAGTATTCTAGCTGCGACAGCAGCATCTGTTGCTTTCTCAGGTGTTGCAATTGCTGAAGATGCACCAGAGAAAGTGGAAAGAATTGAAGTAACAGGTTCACGTATTAAGCAAGTCGATATGGAAACCGTTTCGCCTGTCACAGTAATCGATGCAGCAGCAATCGCAATGACCGGTGAAAAAACAGTAGCAGATGTTTTAAATAACTCAGCTATTAACAGCTTTGGCTCATGGCGTGGTGTGTCGGGTTATGGCTCAGGCGCAAGTTCAACTAGTAGTGTTAATTTACGTGGTCTTGGTGCTTCTGCAACATTAGTACTGCTGGATGGTCGTCGTATGCCTGGAACCAGTTCAAGTTCTGGCGCAGTAGCAGATACATCTTCAATCCCTATGTCTATCGTAGAAAGAATTGAAATTTTACGTGATGGCGCATCTGCTGTTTATGGTTCAGATGCTGTAGCTGGTGTAATTAACATTATTACCAAGAAAGAATTTGATGGCGTACAACTTGATTACAGCTATGAGATGCCTGATGTAGAAGGCGGTGATGCAGAGCGTTTATCAATAGCGACTGGTTACAATACTGATAAAGGGAATATCACTTTTACCTATGAGTATTATGATACTAAAGCTGTTATGGATCGTGATGTTTGGAAGTTAGACGATTCATCTTATGGCGCTTACAGTACTTTCAGTTCAGTTCCTAATGGTATTTCAGATTCTGGCTGGGTAGACAATTCAGAGTTTTGTGATCAAGTAGATAATACAGTATTAAACTCTGATGGACGCTGTTTATACAGTTATGGAGAAGTGACAAAATTATTTGGTGATTCGACCCGTAACTCATTCTTAACTAATTTCAGTTACGATATTACAGATGATATTCAATTCCGTGGACGTGCAACCGCTTCTTTAGCTGAAACAGAAACTCGTTATGCGGGTACGCCAGTATCAACTAACTATCCAGTAATGTCAGCAGATAACCCTTATAACCCTTATGCTTCAACGGGTGGAGAAGACGTTACTGTTTACATGCGCTCAGTTCAAATCGGTGAACGTGACACTTTAACTGAAACGAATAATTTCGATATCTTAGCCGGTTTTGTTGGTTTCGCTGATGTAGGTAACGGCTTAGATTGGGAGTTTAATGTACAAAGCTCATCTTCTACAACTAACTCATTTGGCTATAACTTGATTAATGACAGTATCATTCAGCGTGAAATAGATACTGGGAATTATGATATTTTCAACACTTCAGGCATGAGCTATGAAGAGTGGAATGGCCAAATGTCTGAACTGTATGGCGCTGCTGCGCATACAGGGGTTTATCAAGGTAAATTTGAAAGTACCCAAATTGATGGTTTAGTCTCTACTTTACTTATTGATGAAGGTGATTTTAGCTTAGCAATGGTTGCGGGTGCTGAGTATGAAATGATTGATTTTAAACAAACTTCAGATCCTGAGTCTGCTGCAGGAATTATTTCTGGTGGTTCTGGTGGTGACGATGTTAACGCAACTCGTGATCGTACAGCTGGATACTTAGAATTCCAAATGGGCTTACCTGCGAACTTTGAAGTTTCAGCTGCTGTTCGTTATGAACGTTACGAGCAAGAAGGTAAGCTTACTGGTGCAACGGGTGATATTGTCAATTCTTCAACCTTTGATGCTGTAGTGCCTAAGCTTGGTTTAAGCTGGCGTCCAGTTGATTCATTATTACTACGTGCAAGTTATGGCGACTCGTTCCGTGCACCAAACATGGGTGAGATGTTCTCTTCACAAGCATTAAGCTTTGAGTCGTCACTTGATAACTTATGGTGTAATACTGCAGGTAATGATGACGATACATATTGTGATCCTAACCAACAACATAAAACTTGGTTCGGTGGCAATCCAAATCTAGAAGCTGAAGAGGGTAATTCGTTTACTGTCGGTGGTGTTTGGAATGTTAATGATGATTGGAATGTAGAGGTTTCTTACTATTCAATTACTTATGACAATAAGATTGAATCAGTGGGTGTAGATGACATCTTACGTGATGAGTTACGTGAAGGTACATCTGACTTCGTTACTCGTGGTGCTGACGGAAAAATTGAGTACATTGAATCAGGTGTGCGTAACATTGCAACCGTTGAGACTTCAGGTATTGATTTTGTCACAGCGTATAACTTAGAAAGTAGTGTTGGTGACTGGAACTTCAAACTTGACCTATCAAAAGTACTTGATTTCAAGAAACAGGATAATGCAGAATCTGCAATGATTGATTATTCAGGCTCTACTGATTATCCAGATTTACGTGGTAACTTTGCAGTAGGTTGGAGTTACGATGACTTCAGTGCAGCATGGACTACAGTATATATTGGTAGCCAATCAGCTGAATACTGGCGTGAACTAGAAGAGTATGACAACTACACAGACTATGGTACTTACTTCAAACATAATGTGCAGTTTGCTTACAATCACTCAATGAATGGTTCTATCACAGTAGGTGTTAACAACATACTTGATGAAGAAGCACCAACATATTATGACTACGCAGATTACCGCGATGTAAACGTAGGTTTATATGATGTATTAGGTCGTACTTATTACATTCGCTTAAGCCAACGTTTCTAAACTTTTCTAAAGTTTAAAGCTAAAAAACCTCCGCGAGTCGGAGGTTTTTTTATTGGTTTTAATTCAACAAAGAACGTAAATGAGAGAATAAAGAAGAGTTGAAATAAAAAAGGTTAGTGACTTAAACGAAGTTCTTGGCGGTGTTCTTGACGGTGTTTTGCATCACAATGAGCGCAGCGCTGCTCAGTAGGATCGATTGCTAATCTATCTGGTTCTATTTCAGATTCGCAATCAGAGCACAAACCATACAGACCTAATTCTAGTTGGCAAAGAGCAGCATCTAGGCGAGTCAGTTGGCTGAAAAGAGGGCTGTCTGTTAAATTTTGGCTACTCATTAACTCAATCAGCTCTGTCAAACTCATATTAAAATGAATTTGAGCTGCACTATTTACATTAACCTGCTGATTCAGGTGATGCACGAGCTCGTATTTAAGCTGTGCTTCTTTTTGCATTAATGTTTGTTGTATCTCTTGAGTACTCACAAAAGGGCCTAATTACTTAATCATTTTACTGGGTATGTAGTCTAACGCTATACAGCAGTATTGTTATGATGGAGATCAAATCAAGGCTTCATTTATGTCATCTAATATTAAGCTTTATTCATATAAAGTGCAGGTAACCAAATAACTAATTCCATTATTTATTATTTTGCTCGTATGCTTTTTCTAAAATCGCCACAATATCATCTGTTGTTTTCATCACTCTTAACTCTCTAAACAATGTGTCTGCTTCTGGGTATTGCTTATTAAGATAGGTGAACCATTGCTTCACCCGTGCTGGATAATAATCAGATTTTTTGCCAATAAGCTGTTTTTGGGTATAGCTCAGCAGTAAACTTAAGGTTTGTGACCAGGTATAAGGTGCTACGCCATCTTTAATGGTTGCCGCTAAGTTTGGTAGCGACATAGCCCCGCGACCAAGCATGATGTTGTCACAGCCTGTCACTTCCATACAGCGCTTGGCATCATCAGCATTCCAAATCTCACCATTAGCAATCACTGGAATCGGTAAGCGCTCACGTACTTCGGTTATGTATTCCCAATAAGCAGGTGGTTTGTAACCGTCGACTTTACTGCGTGCATGAATAGCTAACTCTGTGGCGCCAGCTTCATATACAGCTAACGCATTTTCCATAAACAAAGACTTATCTTCAAAGCCTAGACGAATTTTTGCGGTAACAGGTTGCTCAGCAGGTACAGCATCTCGCATGGCTTTTACTATATCGTGGATGGTATCTGGGTATTGCAGTAATACCGCGCCGCCATTACTGCGGTTGACCATTTTTGCAGGGCAACCAAAGTTAGCATCAACACCTTGTGAGCCTAACTCTACGGCTCGTTGGGCATTTTCAGCCATTACACTTGGATGTTGCCCCAATAATTGGATACGAACAGGGGTACCTGATGCGGTAAACCCGCCGTTATGGAGTTCAGGGCAAAGTTTGTAATACACTTTTTCAGGAAGCAATTGGCTGATTACTCGCACAAACTCAGTGACCACTAAGTCATATGGATTAATTTCAGACAATATTTCTCGCATCAAATCATCAATGACGCCTTCCATCGGAGCTAATACTACGCGCACGGTTCAACCTGTTGTCAATTAAAGGAGCGCCATTCTAGCGACTTTAACTTTTTATACAAATTCATTTCAATACAGTGAAAAAATACAAATAAGTTGAAAAAGTAATATTAATCTTAAATATCAGGTTGATACATCATAAATTTACACTATGATTACAAATAGTCTTGGCTTTCTAGCAAGAATTTTTGAAAATAATTATGATTTAGATCAATTTTTGTGAAATAAAAGTAGACGGTTGTAGGTCTATTAAAGTGTAAGCCAGCACTGTTAGTTGTTGGTCACCATTATAAAGTTTGAATATAAGGAAGATTATTATGAACTCAGTAAAACAAACTACAGTAGCAATGGCTTTAGGCGCAGTGGTATTAACTGCAGGTGTATCAACTTCTGTTGAAGCGAACCCATTTGGTTTTGAGCAAATGAATGCCGGTTACCAACTTGATGGTGGCGAAAGCAAATCTAAAGAAGGTAAGTGCGGTGAAGGCAAATGTGGCGGCGACATGAAAAAAGCCACAGAAGGTAAATGTGGTGAAGGTAAGTGTGGCGGCGATATGAAAAAAGCTGCAGAAGGTAAATGCGGTGAAGGTAAGTGCGGTGGTGACATGAAAAAAGCCAAAGAAGGTAAATGTGGTGAAGGTAAGTGCGGCGGCGACATGAAAAAAGCCAAAGAAGGCAAATGTGGTGAAGGTAAATGCGGCGGCGATATGAAAAAAGCTGCTGAAGGTAAAGCTAAAGAAGGTAAGTGTGGTGAAGGTAAATGTGGCGGTGCTAAGTAATTAGTTTGCTTATTTATTTACTTTAGCGGATAAACATTTTTTTACCCCATTGAGTGTTTATTGTCAGCGTAAAGTACGTCATGATAAGGCCTGTTATGCAGGCCTTTTTAATTGATAAAAAGTCATAAATGGAGTGTTGTAATGGCAAAGCAAGCAACAGTGGGACTGGGTTTACGCCGAGAGATGCTTGATGAGTTTTGTCAGCAAGTACCTGATGAAATCAACTTCTTTGAAGTCGCACCTGAAAATTGGATGACTCTAGGTGGCAAATTTGGCAAACAGTTTAGGCAGTTAACTGAACAGCACGAGTTTTTTTGTCATGGACTTTCTTTATCAATTGGTAGCCCTGAAAAGCTTGATACTGATTTCGTTAAAAACATCAAAGCCTTTCTCGACTTACATCAAATCAATATTTACTCAGAACATCTTAGCTACTGTTCTGGTACGGGCCATATGTATGATTTGATGCCAATCCCGTTTACAGAAGAAGCGGTCAGTTACGTAGCCAAAAGAATTAAGCAAGTTGAAGATATTTTAGAACGGCCTTTTATTCTTGAAAATGTTTCTTTTTACGCAGCGCCTGGTGCGCAGATGAATGAACAAGAGTTTGTTAATGCGGTGCTTACTGAGGCTGACTGTAAATTACTACTCGATGTCAATAACATCTATGTGAACTCCATTAATCACCAATATGACGCCGCACAATTTTTAGCGTCAATGCCAACTGATCGTATCGAATACATGCACATTGCAGGTCATTATGAAGAAACCCCTGAATTGATGGTGGATACTCACGGCGCAGATGTTATCGACCCTGTATGGGCCCTTTTACAACAAAGTTACCAGTTGCATGGGGTATTTCCGACATTATTAGAGCGAGACTTTAACATCCCTAAAACACCAGAGTTATTGCTTGAGATTAATCAAATCCATCAATATCAGCAGCAAGCGTTAACTGCAACAAAGATCAGGAGTGCATAATGAACTTTATTGACACTCAACAATCCTTTATGGATTACATTCGCGACCCTAGTAACCCATTACCAGATGGGATGACGTTAGAGCGGATGACAGTATACAGAGAACTTTTTTTCAATAATGTTGATGGCTTTGTCTCTGGTGCGTTTCCAGTTTTAAAGTCACTTTATACTGATGACGCATGGCGTAAGCTTATACAGGCATTTTTTGTTAGTTTTGATTGTAAAACACCGATATTCATCGAAATATCTCAAGAGTTTATTGCGTTCCTACAAACCAGTTATCAAACGGTAGATTACGATCCACCTTTTATGGTGGAGTTGGCGCATTATGAATGGTTAGAGTTATACATTGCCACCGTATTTGATAATGAAAACGAACAGCCTCTATCAGCTGAAATGATAACGGAGTTGCCCCTAAGCTTATCTTCTAAGGCTACTGTGACTCAGTATCACTATGAAGTGCAGCATATTAGTGTTGATTACCAACCAACAGAGCCCAGTGAACAAGCATACAGTTTTTGCGTATATCGAGATGTTGATGATGAAGTGGTGTTTTTACAATTAAACCCGCTTACGGCCCAAGTCCTCGGTTTTATCAGTCAAACCGATAATTGCTACTTGAGTGATATTATTGGTTGGTTACAAACTTCCTACCCGCAAATGAGCAGTGAAGCCTTATCAAATGGTTGCTTGCAGATGCTGCAGCAATTGGCAGAGAAGGGCATTATTTGCACGATAAATAATCTAGATAAAGCAGAATAAATGGCACAGTTATTTTGTGGTTTTTATTGACGACCTTTTTACTTACAATAGCGCGAATTTTGTGATCCAGTTCACGCTGCCAGAAGGTGGTTAACAATACTCTTAGGAATCTAATAACATGAGTCAGCCGTTTAAAGACCCATTTAACATTTTGTATTTTATTGGTTTTATCCTTGTTTTGCTATTACCAACATTACCAGCTTCTATTTCAGCTTTGAGACTTGCAGGCTTAATTTAACTGCCAATCTCAGTTATTATACCGGACTATTTTTGATAGTATCGGTTACCCAAAAACCATTCTATTGAATGGTTTTTTTGATTTGGCCCTGGAGAGATATGTCGTTAAAGCGCGGCTTTTTTGTGATTGTTGGTTTAACCAGCGTAACGCTAGGTACAATTGGTATTGTCGTGCCATTGCTACCCACAGTGCCTTTTATCTTGCTTGCGGCATATTGTTTTGCACGCTCAAGTGACAGACTTCATCATTGGTTAATGACCCATCCATGGTTTTCTCAAGGTTTGAATGACTGGCAAAACAAACGATCAATAAATAAAAAGTTAAAGCGCAAAGCCATGATTATGACAACGTTAAGTTTCGTCGTCAGTATCGCTATCGTGCCATTATTGTGGGTACAAATCATGTTGGTTTGTATGTTATGTGTGCTATTGCTTTTTATGTGGCAGATCCCAGAGTTAGATTAAAAGTTGCTGGTATTTTGCTCGTTAGTTGCAACTCTTCTCAAACATGCTTACTATCAGCCAAATCGAGTGATATGCCAGATACTATATTTGCAAATTCAGTTTAATCAGAATTGCACCATGGCTATTAATCCATTCCTTTTTAAATAGACGAATCAATATGACTATGAATCCAACCAGCTTAGCGTTAATCAAAGACAGCATTAAAGCCATTCCTGATTATCCAATTCCAGGCATTATGTTTCGCGATGTCACCAGCTTATTAGAAGATGCAGAGGCTTATAAAGCGACCATCGCATTATTTGTTGAACACTATAAGTCGCTTGGATTTACCAAAGTGGTTGGCACTGAAGCGCGTGGCTTCTTATTTGGTGCACCATTAGCATTGGAACTGGGTATTGGCTTCGTTCCTGTACGTAAGCCAGGCAAACTACCAAGAAAGACGATTTCGCAAACCTATGATCTTGAATACGGCAAAGACACATTAGAAATCCACGTTGATGCCATCAAACCAGGTGATAAAGTGCTTGTAGTTGATGATTTGCTTGCAACTGGCGGCACTATCGAAGCTACTGTAAAGTTAATTCGTGAACTCGGTGGCGATGTTGCTCATGCTGCATTTGTTATCTCACTGCCTGATATTGGCGGCGAGAAGCGTATCGAAGCGTTAGGTATCGATATCCTAACCTTATGTGAGTTTGAGGGCGAGTAAACCTCTTTAGCACTCTACTGGGCAGGGCAGTGTTGAACATTGCTCTGCTTGCTCTATTTGTTACATCGGTTATGGCATTGACTATCGCAATGATTAACGAATAAGTTGAAACTCTTCAGATTAAACCCATCACGCTGTTCAAGGTTCCGATTCGATTTGATGGAATTGGTATAATACTTCGCCAAACCCACCCTGCAAATAGTGTATCAATAGCGCCAGAATCACTTGCATGTTATTGTTATTTTTATTTTCGGGTAAAATTAATCGTAATCATCCCGTTTTATTAAAGCTTGGGGAATTCCATGTCTTATCAGGTGTTAGCCCGTAAGTGGCGCCCTGCAAAATTTGAAGAAATGGTAGGACAATCACACGTCTTATTAGCTCTAACAAATGCATTAACTCAGCAGCGCTTACATCACGCATACTTATTTACCGGCACTCGAGGTGTAGGTAAAACCAGTTTAGCTCGGCTATTTGCTAAAGGATTAAACTGTGAACAAGGCGTAACATCAACGCCTTGTGGTATATGTTCTAGTTGTGTTGAAATTGCCCAAGGGCGTTTTGTCGACTTAATTGAAGTCGATGCAGCGTCGCGTACCAAAGTGGATGACACCCGTGAATTACTGGACAATGTACAGTACAAGCCATCACGTGGTCGCTTTAAAGTGTACCTTATCGATGAAGTGCACATGCTATCTCGAAGTAGTTTTAATGCCTTGCTTAAAACGCTTGAAGAGCCGCCTGAGCATGTTAAATTCCTGCTCGCTACAACTGACCCGCAAAAACTACCTGTTACGGTATTATCTCGCTGTTTGCAGTTTAATTTAAAAAGCCTTTCTCAAGATGAAATTGCTAAGCAATTAGACTTCATCTTGACTCAAGAGCAATTAGAGTACGAACCTCAAGCACTAGACTTACTGGCTAAAGCTGCGAACGGCAGTATGCGAGATGCATTAAGCCTAACGGATCAAGCAATCGCATTTGGCAGTGGCCAAGTAATGCATCAACAAGTTCAATCTATGTTGGGCAGTATTGATGCGCAGCAAGTGCTGGCACTATTAAAAGCACTGTGCGATGCCGATGTGGCTAATTTGATGCAGACTATTCAGCAAGTGCTTAGCTTTGGCGCTGATGCTGATGAAGTACTGCGAAGTTTACTTGAGCTGCTTCATCAAATTACCTTAACTCAATTTGCTCCAGCTGCAGCGCAACAATCATTATACAGCCAACATATTTTAGCTTTTGCTGAGCAATTAACGCCTGAGCAAGTCCAGCTTTATTATCAGTTATTGTTAACTGGCCGCAAAGAACTGGCGTTTGCACCTGACCCTAAATCAGGGTTAGAAATGGCATTGCTGCGCGCAATTGCCTTTGTACCTGAAAAACCAGTAAAGCGTTGGCACACAGATGATGCCGCGCAAATAAGTTTGCCTGCAGCACCTAGCGCCGAAACAATTGCTGCATCAGCGATTAAATCAGTTGCGACAGCGGAAGTTAAGCCTGAACTTAAACCAAAGTCAGAACCAGAACTAACACCAAAACCAGAGCTTAAACCAGAGTTTAAATCAGAGCTTAAACAGGAACTTAAACCAGAACTTAAACCAAAACCTGAGTTAATGGCTCAATCAGCTGATGCTCCTGCAACAGAAGATAAGTCTGATGCAGCGCTTGTGGCTGAACAAGCCATATTGTTAAGCCAAGCCAGCAGTTTAGGCTTTGAGCAACAAGCAGTCACTCAACAAAAGCTTGAGCAAAAGCCCGAACAAAAGCCAGAGCAAGAAGTAAAGTCGAAGACTGAACAAGTAACAAATCAAGTACCGGTACAAGAGGTGCAAACACCAGAGTCGCAGCCTCAGTTACCATCAAATGACCATGATGACATGCCGGTGGATGCTTATGAGCAATTTGCGCAAGCAAGCGCTGAAGGCTCAATGGATGATTATCAGCATGATGATATGAGTGCTTTCTCTGACAGTCAGTATACCGATGCTCCATTAACAGCGAACTCGCAACAAACGCGAGCTGTTGAAACTAACGCGGCCGTTATTTCAGAAACAGCATCTAAAGCAGCACCAAACCCTACACCAGAGCCAACGGCGGAAGAAACGGCAGATTTAGATGCTTTGCTTGATGCCGTGTTGGCCACCAATGATTCATTAAAAGCTGACGTAAACTCACTGGCAACAGAAGGTGAGCAAGCAAAAAAGCAACAGGCGGCAGCGAGTCCTAGTATAAAGGTACCCGCACCACGCAGTAAAAATGCCGCAGAAGGAAATGCAACAATTGAGTCATCTGATATAGGTGACAGCAATCAGGCAAAAACGTCGGTTGATAGTGCTGTTGACTCTGTTAATAATGAGAACGATAAAGCGCCGTGGGTTAAACCAGAAGGGGCGATTGAGCCGCCTATGGCTCAAGCCTTATTAACAAAAGAAAGCATCACTGAAAATGCTCAAGATACTGAGCAAGTTGCCCTTAATAGTGATACAAGTTCGAGTGGTGAGGCACATTCTGCTACGAATCACGTCGAACCGGTAGGACATGGTCAATCTGAGCCAGTTTCTGCAACGACTGCAGCACCTCAGTCATTAGCACCTCAATCATTAGTACCAACTGCCACGAAGGAAACACAGCCTTCAACGGCACTGGCTGTAAACGGTGAGCACGATATATCTGGTGATGAGCTAGACTTACATTGGTATAAAGTGATGGCATCGCTGAGTATTGGCGGTCGTGTAAGACAATTAGCGGTCAATTCTGTTTGTCAGCGCTTAGATAATCCCATTCCGTTATTGTTAAAGCCTGATCAGAAGCATCTAGCAGCAGATGTGGCTATTGACCAATTACAGATTGCGTTAACAGAGCATTTTGGTGAGCCAACAACTGTTGAAGTGACAGTCGGTTTAGACAGAAAACATGAAACGCCCCTAGAATTAAGAAAAAGATTCCATCGTGAATTATTAGCTAATGCAAATTACGCTTTAATTAATGATGACAAAGTACAATGGATGTTCACACGATTGGCTGCGCAGTTAAATCCGGATACCCTGGTGTATCCCGCAGAGAAATTACAGGCCATTGGTCAACAAATTCCAGCTTTAGTTGCACATTAAATGGGCTAAAGCGGTAGCAGCTTCAAAAGTTTGATAGCAATAAACTGAGATTTATTGCCAATTTATTTTTTTTCAGTAAGATTAGCCCCACTTTGGCTGCTTGCTAATAACCTAATTAAGAGAAAAGACTATGTTTGGAAAAGGCGGTATGGGCAACTTAATGAAACAAGCCCAACAGATGCAAGACAAAATGGCTAAAATGCAAGAAGAGATCGCTCAATCAGAAATGACTGGTGAAGCGGGTGCAGGTTTAGTTAAAGTCACTATGACAGGTGCACACAACATCCGTAAAGTGGATATCGATCCAAGCTTGATGGAAGATGACAAAGAGATGTTGGAAGACCTTATTGCTGCAGCATTCAACGACGCAGCACGTCGCATCGAAGAAAATCAAAAGACTAAAATGGCAGAAGTCACCGGTGGTATGCAATTACCGCCAGGAATGAAAATGCCATTCTAAGACAACAAATTACTGGCTAAGCATTTAGCTAAGCTAGATTGTTGAATCAATTAAAAGCCCAAGTCATCGACTTGGGCTTTTTGTTAGAAGCTGATTTCAACCATCTTTTACAATGCCCCCAGTGGACGTTGAGCGCCAGCATAATGGTTGCCCATTTTAATAAGTTTAGATAATAAGTGTTTAGATAATAGGTGTTTAGATAAAAGGATAATAACTTGGGTATTTTCGCTTAAAGCGGCGTTAAGTGTTCGATGTGTTCTCAAGCGCCTGTATTTCATCTGCAATTAATTCAGCCTCAGCTGTGATCATTGAATAGGATTTAATATCTCCCTTCCTTTGGGCATGCATCGCTTGTTCAAGCTTGATTTCATAGGCTTTATTGAGCTTCTTTAATGGGTCACGTTTGAATATTGACAACATGTGGTTCACCTGATGATTCATTGTTTATTTCTAATACGTTCCCCATTGAAGTTTGGTTTAACAACTAAAGTTAAAACATAGCAAACGATTAAATTTATAATATAAAGAAACCCTTGGTTGTCTTCGAGGTGTGCAGGGGGTCGGTTATATGTATAAATCTTCACAAATATCATTGTACTTTTACATACATTTTTTATATGTGCTAGTGTGCGATGACTGATAGCGAGTTGTGTTAATAATGCATTGTAAGGTACTGTACTAGCATCGGAAGTAACCAATTGGAAAGTAGGGGAATATAATGACAAGTCGTGTATATGTATTGGCTCAGTTTAAGCCGAAAGCGGGTAAGGAAGCTGAATTATTTGAAATACTGAAAGCGCTTGAGCCTGACTCATATCGTGAAAAGGGTTGTATTCAATACATGCTTACTCGACAAATCGATCATTCAAGTGCAAGTCGAAATGAATACCCAATCGTTTTTAATGAAATTTGGGATAATGCAGATTCATGGTCTGCACATGGTCGTAGGAAGCAAATTCAACATTTCTTTGAAACTCAAGTTAAGGCTGAAACGGGGTTGGTTGACGATGCTATCGTTACTGCATACACCGATGAAGGCTATGAATATGATGCCCCAATCTACGAGTAATGCCGCACTAGCGTAATTCATTTCACTCATATAACTCGTTTAACTGATTTTATTAAAAGCTTGAAGCAGAGAGCCCCTGCAGCGGGACTCTCTACTTAATATGCTCTGTGATGCTAGCCCTGTGGTTTTAGCCCCTGTGATTTTGCCTCTGTGATTTTGCCATCTCGGTTCTCTGTCTTCTCTGATGTAAGCCATCTCGCCACTCAATAAGATTTACCCACCATCAGTCCCTTTATTTGTTTTACATTATATTTTTTAAAATATTTGTCTTAAAATTTAATGATTTAATATGTCATTCATCGATGAAGTCTCATTGAGGTATGGCAGGCTACTGAGGTCATATGAGATCCAACTTAAGTATTCAATACTGTACCTCAGGTTAAAAATGTTTGACACATCTAAAAAGTAAGCATAAATTATATGCAGGTTAAATATTTTTTACATGGAGTGGGGTATAGTTAACATGAGTAATTTGCAAAAGGTACATCAGTGGTTGCAAGAAACCAGTTTTAGAGAAGTGACGCTGTCAGTGGATTTAATTGTGACGGGTTATATTTTTTATATTTATTTAAGCAGAATGTATTATGCATCAGCTGAAGAATTGGCCTCAACCGTATGGATTTCTGGAGTGTTATTGGAGGTGATCATTTATTCGGTTGTACTGATGGTCATCAGTTATATCGCCTTAGCGTTTGTGAGCGATGATGAACTTAATCAACCTATGGATGTACGTGAAAAGCAAATTAATTTAGTCGGTTATAAATACTCTGCGATGATCTTACAAGTTGGTGTTGTACTGGCAATGGTACAATATGGTATTGAACAACAGGCCGAGACGGTACTGTTTGAAACGATTCCTCATTTGCCGCTGCATATATTACTGGTGGCTTTTTTAACCGCAGAACTCGCTCATTATGGCGTACAATTATATAAAGGGCGTACGGGTGATATTTATGGGTAAAAATGATGCAGGGGTAGGGATATCTAACTCTATTCGCACCTTACGCTTTTTACATGATGAAATGACACAGAAACAATTAGCTGAATTAATTGGTGTTACAAGACAAACCGTGATGGCCATAGAGTCAAATAAGTATTCACCCACGCTGGAAGTCGCCTTTAAAATTGCAGAGGTATTTAATTTGCCATTAGAGGAGGTTTTTCGGTATCGCTCAACCGCTGATTAACTGGCTGTAAGTTTATTAATGAGTCTTATAAAGGCGAATTCTAAAGCCAATAGCCAAGATACTCTTTGCAATCTTTAACGCTTACGATAATAATTCACCCATTCTTCAGCCGATGTTTATTATCGATGCTGATACCATTTTTTAGTGCACTTGCACTGCTAAGGCAGTTTTTAGGTTATGAAATTTAGTCCTCTTGTCGATGAGTTAATTGAATCGTTACGTTGTTTACCTGGTGTTGGGCCTAAGTCTGCTCAACGTATGGCGTTTCAATTATTAGAGCGTAACCGCAAAGCTGGGCAAAAGCTTGCCACTGCGCTAGAGCGTTCGATGAGTGAAGTTGGCCATTGTCAGGCTTGTAGAACCTTTACTGAACAAGATTTATGTCCTATTTGCAGTAGCCCTAAACGCGGTACTGCAGGAACCATTTGTGTGGTAGAAACCCCTGCTGATGTGTTGGCTATCGAAGCTGGCGGCCACTTTATGGGGCGTTACTTTGTCCTGTTAGGCCATTTGTCGCCCCTTGATGGCGTCGGACCAGAAGAGTTAGGTCTGGCTTTACTTGAAAAGCATTTATCATCAGAAGATGTGACCGAACTTATTTTAGCGACTAACCCAACAGTCGAAGGCGACGCAACTGCGCACTTTATCGCTGATATTGCTCGTCGTCATAATGTGGTGATTAGCCGCATTGCCCATGGTGTTCCTGTGGGTGGAGAGCTTGAATATGTCGACAGTACCACACTGGCTTTATCATTTAATGGTCGTATTCCGTTATAAACTGATGCTTTTGATTTAACACTTCTAAGCTGATTGTTTGAATTCAAAACTGTGAATATGTCCCGAATCTAGAGTTATACATACCTAAAGAACAGTCTAATTACCATCTTCGTAGCAAAATTGAATATTAAAGGGCTAATTTAGCCCTTTTTGCGTTTTTTTTAGGCATCAGAAAAAAATCCCCTTGAAAACTCATTTTCACGCCCCATTTCCTAGGTAACAAAGAATTTTAATTGTATTGAAAACTTAACCGGTTTCAGTGCAATTGCAGTATTAACGTTAAACCAAGGGAAATTTTCATGTCTCAACAAGAAACACATGGCTTTCAAACCGAAGTAAAACAACTTCTTCATCTGATGATCCATTCTTTATATTCAAATAAAGAAATTTTCTTACGTGAACTAGTTTCAAATGCGGCCGATGCGGCTGATAAGTTGCGTTACCTTGCATTAACCGACAACACCTTATTTGAAGACGATACTGAACTGCGTGTTCGTATCAGTACCGATAAAGAAAAAGGCACCGTTACGATTGAAGATAATGGTATCGGTATGACACGTGATGGTGTGATTGAACATTTAGGGACGATTGCAAAATCAGGTACGGCTGATTTCTTCAAAAACTTGTCAGGTGAAGAATCAAAAGATTCGCAACTTATTGGTCAGTTCGGTGTGGGTTTCTACTCTGCATTTATCGTTGCAGACAAAGTAACGGTTCGTACTCGTGCAGCAGGCGCCGATGTTAACCAAGGTGTTGTGTGGGAATCAGAAGGTGAAGGCGACTTTACTGTCGATACCATTACTAAAAACAGCCGTGGTACTGAAATCACTCTACATTTACGTGATGAAGAAAAAGAATACGCAGACGATACACGTTTACGTTCAATCATTACTAAGTACTCTGATCATATCTCAGTACCAGTAGAAATGTTTGAAGAAGGCACACCTGCGGTTGAAGCGACTGAAGAGGGCGGTGAAGCGATTCCTGCCACTGAAGGTCAGTGGAAGCCAATGAACAAAGCCACTGCGCTTTGGACTCGTAGCAAGTCAGATATTTCTGATGAAGAGTATCAAGAATTCTACAAGCATATTTCGCACGATTATGGTGATGCTGCTAGCTGGTCTCATAACCGCGTTGAAGGTAAGCAAGAGTACACAAGCTTATTGTATATCCCAAGTAAAGCGCCGTGGGATATGTTTAACCGTGATGCGAAAAACGGTCTTAAATTATTTGTTCAACGTGTATTCATCATGGATGACGCAGAACAATTCATGCCGACTTACTTACGTTTCGTTAAAGGGTTAATCGACTCAAACGATTTACCATTAAACGTGTCTCGTGAAATTTTACAAGACAACAGCGTAACCAAAGCACTTCGTGGTGGCGTGACTAAGCGTGTATTAGGCATGCTTGAAAAAATGGCTAAAAATGATGCTGAGAAGTATCAAACATTTTGGGCTGAATTTGGTCAAGTATTAAAAGAAGGACCAGCAGAAGATTTCGCTAACCGCGAACGCATCTCTGGTTTACTTCGCTTTGCTTCAACGCACAATGACACTGCAGCCACTGACGTATCGCTAGATGACTACATTAGCCGCATGAAAGAAGGTCAAGACAAGATTTATTACATCGTGGCAGACAGCCATGAAGCGGCAGCAAACAGCCCACACCTTGAATTGCTGCGTAAGAAAGACATTGAAGTACTGTTAATGTCAGAGCGTATCGATGAGTGGTTAATTAACCATTTAACTGAATTTAAAGATAAGAAACTGCATTCAGTAACCCGTGGTGATTTAGAACTTGGCGAACTTGAAGATGCAGCTGAAAAAGAAGCTCAAGAAAAATTAGCTGGTGAAGCTGAAGGGCTAGTTGAGCGTATGAAAACAGCATTGGGCGCTAAAGTTGCAGACGTTAAAGTGACGTCTCGTTTAACTGATACGCCTGCGTGTGTTGTTGCTGGTGAAGGTGAAATGTCATCGCAAATGATCAAGTTGATGCAATCAGCTGGTCAGCCAGTACCTGAGTCTAAGCCAACGTTTGAAATTAACCCGCATCATCCTCTTGTTGAGCGTTTGAACAATGAGCAAGATGAACAGTTATTTGCTAACTGGGCTGACTTGTTGCTTCAGCAAGCACAACTTTCTGAAAAAGGCAGCTTAGCGGATCCATCTGCATTCATTAAGCTAACCAATGAAATGCTAGTTGCTAGCTTGAAGTAAACATTCTTCATTATAAAAAAGCGGACCGAGTGTCCGCTTTTTATTAGCATTCATTTATAGCCAGTGTGATACTGGTTTGAAGGATAGCTAACAAGGATCCACGATGGAACATATTATTAATTTAACCAAAGAGAACATTCAGCAGGTTGTTGATGCCTCAATGGATAACTTTGTTGTTATGTCTTTTTGGGCGCAGCAACAGCCTGAAAGTGTGCAAATGCTGCAGCTGATGGAGCAAATTGCCAACGAGCAAGCGGGTCGCTTTATTCTCGCTAAAGTGAACTGCGAAGCTGAGTTAGAAATTGCTAACTACTTTCAAATTCAAAGTTTACCGACGCACCTTGTGTTAAATAAAGGCCAACCGATAGATGGTTTTGCTGGTACTCAAAGTGCCGAGCAAGTTAATGAACTATTGAATAAGCATTTACCCGCACTATGGGTTCAAGATGTGAACGCCGCTAAAGCCATTTTAGCTGACGAAAATGTCACTAAAGAAAAGTTAGAAGAAGCGTTAGCACTACTAAAAAGCGGTTACGCCGATTCAGGTGAAAAAGCAGAGGTTGGGTTATATCTTGTTGATACCTATTTACAACTGGGGGTATTAGCAGAAGCGAAAACCCTACTGGCAACAATAGGCCTTGCCGATCAAGACAGTTATTATCAAAATCTTAAAGCTAAACTGACTTTGGCTGAAGATGCCGCTGACACTCCAGAAATTCGTCAGTTACAACAAGCCCTTGAGCAGCAACCAGACAATGCTGAACTTTCAATTGATTTAGCCAAAGCGCTTAATCAAGCTAATCGCGGTGAAGAAGCACTAGACAGTTTATTTGTGATTTTACAAAAAGATTTGTCGGCAGCTGATGGCAAAGTCAAACAAGTGTTTATGGAAATACTTACAGCGTTAGGCCAAGGCAACACCTTAGCGAATCAGTATCGCCGTCGTTTATATAGCTTACTGTATTAAACGCAACCCTTTTATGTACGTCATGACGTATTAGATATTGGTCTAACTCTTTCGCTTTTAACCTTCTAAACAGAGGTTAAATGTGCGAGAATCGCGGCCTAAAAATATGAAAGCAATAAAGAGGACTTTTGAGATGCGCATTATACTATTGGGTGCCCCTGGTGCCGGTAAAGGTACACAAGCTCAGTTTATTATGGAGCAGTACGGTATCCCACAGATCTCAACTGGTGACATGCTTCGTGCAGCAATTAAAGCTGGCACAGCATTAGGCTTAGAAGCCAAATCAGTGATGGATGCGGGCCAGTTAGTATCAGATGATCTAATTATTGGTTTAGTTAAAGAACGCATTGCACAAGATGATTGTGTTAAAGGTTTCTTATTAGACGGTTTCCCACGCACAATTCCTCAAGCAGATGCGATGGTTGCTAATGGTATCGAAATTGATCACGTTATCGAAATTGATGTACCAGACGAAGAAATCGTTAAACGTATGAGTGGCCGTCGTGTTCACTCTGGTTCTGGTCGTGTTTATCACCTCGTTTACAACCCACCAAAAGTGGAAGGTAAAGATGATGTGACGGGTGATGATTTAGCTATCCGTCCTGATGACGAAGAAACCACAGTACGTAAGCGTTTAGGTATTTACCACGAGCAAACTAAACCGTTAGTAGAGTACTACGGTAAAGTGGCTGCTGAAGGTAATACTCAGTACACTAAGTATGATGGAACACAAACTGTTGCCGCTGTAAGCGAGCAAGTTAAACAGTTACTAGGTTAATCGCCTACGTTATGTGTTAAACAACGGTATCCAATTGCTGTTGTTCATAAAAAAGCCTGCATTGCAGGCTTTTTTATGGCATAAATAAAATCAACATCACAAAATATAACAAAGATAGATATCTATCTTGGTGTTGATTGTTTTTGTGTTAAAATTAGCTTATTGGTAATAAGCAAAATGCCGTTTCAATCCATTATCCTTTATAGCACGGATGCCTACTCAGAGAGTTTAAGATGAAGTTTCCTGGTCAACGCAAATCTAAGCATTATTTTCCGGTAAATAACAGAGATCCGTTACTGGCTCAGTTAACCCAACAAGAGCAGTCAGTATCGACTTATATTTGTGGTATCGACCAAACCTTGGTAGATATTGAAGCTAAAGTAGAAGACGAGCTATTAAGCCGTTATGGTCTGCCAAAAGGGAATTCAACCCTGATTGATGACCAACAAGCCCATGAGCTTTATCATGAGCTAAAAAACAATGAGATGATCAGTGACGAGTTTGCTGGTGGCACCATTGGCAACACAGTTCACAACTACTCCATATTGGCTGATGATCGTTCAGTACTGTTCGGCGTGATGAGCCAAAATATCATGGTTGGTAGCTATGCATACCGTTACCTATGTAATACCTCTTCGAAAGTTGATTTAAACTACCTGCAACCCGTTGATGGCCCTATTGGCCGTTGTTTTACCCTTATCTCTGAAGATGGCGAAAGAACATTTGCGATTAGTAAAGGTTCAATGGATAAACTCACCCCTGAGTATATTGATAAGGAAGTGGTACAAAACAGTTCAGCTTTAGTGATCACGGCGTATTTAATGCGTGCAAGTGAAGGCGATGGCATGACATCAGCTGCGATGCAAGCGATCGAGTATGCTAAAGCTGCAGATGTGCCAGTAGTGCTTACATTAGGTACGCGCTTTTTAATTCAAGAAGATCCAAAATGGTGGCAGGATTTCATTCGTGACAATGTGACTATTTTGGCGATGAATGAAGATGAAGGCGAAGCGTTAACAGGCTTTAGTGACCCGTTACTAGCGAGCGATGCAGCACTAGAGTGGGCTGATATGGTACTTTGTACAGCAGGTCCGTTAGGCTTATACACTGCAGGTTATACTGAAGATTCTGAAAAACGTGCAACGAGCCATACTTTATTGCCGGGCGCCATTCCAGAATTTAACCGTTTCGAGTTTTCTCGTCCTAAATTAAAAGCAGATTGTGAAACGCCGATAAAAGTATTTGCGCATATTTCTCCTTATATGGGCGGGCCTGAATTAATCAGAAATACCAATGGTGCAGGCGATGGCGCATTAGCTGCATTACTGCATGATTTATCGGCGAATACCTTCCATAAAACCAACGTACCTGGTTCAAGTAAACATCAGCGTGATGGTTTGTGTTATTCGTCATTCTCGCAAGTATGTAAATACGCTAACCGTGTAGCCTATGAAGTATTAGCACAACATAGCCCAAGATTGTCTCGCGGTCTTCCAGAACGAGAAGATAGCTTAGAAGAGTCATACTGGGGAAGATAATATTTCTGCAGTTTTACAACGTTTTTAAATTTGTTTAAAAGGCGACCATAGCAGTATGGTCGCCTTTTTTATTGGCATTGATAATAAGTAAATAAGCACAAGATGTACTTGGTTGATGAGATAAAATTAAGTAGGATGTTGAGGTAACTGGCAACTACCTCGTTGTAAGTAGAATTATTGGCCAGTGAACAACTGCTAATAAAAATGGCAACTAAATCAAATTCTAAAAGCTAATTGGAGAGCATTGTGAAGGGACAAATCTTAAGAGAGATGAAAGTACTTAAGGCTATTGAACCAGCTTATGAAGTTGAGCGCCGAGTGGCTTTTCTTAAAACTAAATTAGTTGAAGCGCACGCTCGCTGTTTAGTGTTAGGTATCAGTGGTGGTGTTGACTCATCTGTCACGGGAAGATTATGTCAATTAGCGGTTGATAGCTTAAATGAATCAAATTCAGAGCAAGTTTATCAATTCGTAGCAGTGCGCTTGCCTTATCAAGTTCAAAAAGATGAAGATGAAGCGCAATTGGCTTGTCAATTTATCCAGCCTTCAAAGCAAGTGACCGTCAATATTGCTGATGGTGTGGTTGGTGTGCATAACGCTACAGTATCTGGGCTTGAGGATGCTGGGATCGCGGTAGCTGAAAATGACAATCTCGATTTTGTTCGTGGTAACGTTAAAGCCCGTATGCGAATGATTGCTCAGTATCATATTGCTGGCCTTACTGGTGGTCTAGTGGTCGGCACCGATCATAGTGCTGAAAATATTACTGGTTTTTACACCAAGTTTGGTGATGGCGCTTGTGATTTAGCGCCATTATTTGGGTTAAATAAACGCCAAGTACGCCAGCTAGCGAGCTTTTTAGGTGCGCCAGATGTACTTGTTAAGAAAGCACCAACAGCGGATTTAGAAGATGATAAACCGCAACTTGAAGATGAAGTCGCACTTGGGCTTTCATATGATCAAATCGATGACTTTTTAGAAGGTAAAACCGTTGATTCGAGCGTAGAAGACAAATTAATTGGCATCTATAAACGCACTCAGCATAAACGTCAGCCGATCCCAACGATTTATGATTAACATTTGTGGTGACTGACTAAACGAGTATCCTTTAAAGCAGCTTGTTAATGTAATCTCTGACGACACTTATTTGTTGATTCGAAAATTGACGATAGTCTAAATATGGCGTAATAAGTACCTGCTTATGCGCCATTATTTTTTGTTTTTCATCTATTGGCTTAGCGTTCAATATAGCTTGATTTATATCGAAATTGTTTAATGACTCAGCCTTTGGCAAAGCGTGCTGTTGCAACTCCTCTAACGCCTGTTGACCACAAATTATATGCACTTTTGCATCAGGATTAAGCGTGCTGTGGTTGATTAATAATTTAACGGTTAACTTTTGGGGTGATGGTAAAAATAGATCTTCTCGGCATTCTCGCCACGCATCTGCAGAATCAGAGTGGGCAATAATTTTAGCCATAATAGTGACAATTTTTCGCCAATGATTGCCGTTTAGCTCAATAATTTGTTTGATAAAGTGCGGGTTATCATAGTGAATATTGGCTGGTAGAGTCGGTGGGTTAGGTAAGTAAAATGCGATGTCAGTATTTTTATTACCGATACAAATCGATTGGGTATTTTCTAACGAGAGGTTTGATGTCATATTATTGTCTGTTAATTCAATCATTTTTCTTAGATTATCATTAATATAAGCTAGACTATAACTCACTATTAGCCATATCAGTAAGCTCAATTTTTAGTTGTTTAATTGTAAATAGTATCAAGGACAGATTGATGAAAGCCATTGTTATAGGCTCAACAAAACATGCATTATTTTTTGCTATTTACGGTTTTATAGGCAGTGTCATCGCTTTATTGGTTGCCATCGTTTGGTTACTGAATGCTCGCGCAGAATTAGACCCTTGGCATACCACCCATTTAACACAAGAATTTCATCAGCAATCTGGTATAAACACTTTTACAGAGTACCTCACTCTAGAAGACAAACTCTTTGCAGAGCTTGATAGCAAAATTTATCAACAATATATTCCCGAGATACCTTCAGTGATTAACCGTTATGAGTCGGGGAGTTTGTCAGATCCTAATATTTGGGACATTAATTGGAACCGTTCTTTTGAATGGCAAAATGAACAAGCCGAGTTTGGTGTGTTATTCATTCACGGTATGTCTGACTCACCTTATGCTATATCGCATTTGGCAAAAGAGTTTAAACAATCTGCGCATGTATTAGGTTTACGCTTGCCTGGACATGGCACTATTCCTGCTGGATTGGCTGAAATCACTTGGCCAGATCTTGTGAGCGCAGTAGCACTAGCAACCAGTCATATGAAGGCTAAACTGAATGGTAAACCTTTATATGTCGTGGGCTTTTCAACGGGAGCAGCGCTGGCGTTAAACCTAGAGCTCGAACGCATTGCATCGAATAAGTCAGCCGATTACCAAGGTATGGTGTTTATCTCGCCAGCGATAGGGCTTGCACCAATTGCTGCTGGAGCAAAATGGCAAGCATTGCTTGGAAATGTATTAGGTTATGAAAAGCTATTTTGGAATAGTATATCGGTTGAATATGACCCGTTTAAATATACTTCATTTGCAGTTAATGCGGGTGATGTGGTTTATCAATTAGCCCAGCGTAACCTTGATATTGTCCAATTACTAACGCAAGAACAGAAGCAACATATCCCGCCTGTATTGACCTTTCAATCTATCGCTGATGATACGGTTTCTTCAGCTGCAGTGATCCAGAATTTATATCAGTACCTGCCAGAAAACAAACATCGTTTAGTTGTATTTGATATTAACCGTAACCCCAATAACCATCAGTTAATCACTAATGATCCACTTAATGAAATGGCATCACTTTGGGCTGATTTGCCGATGAATTATCAGCTGAATATGATTGAGAATGATCGTGAACGCGATCATTATGTTCAGGAGCGGATCTTCGTAGGAGGAGAAGTTAAAGCTGAAAATGGGATGCCTTTAGCATGGCCATTAGGCGTTTATTCATTATCACATGTGGCTTTGCCGTTTCCTGAATTAGATCCTTTATATGGACCACATTATCAAAAGCAAAACCCTCATATTCAAATTGGCCAAGCTATATTTAAGGGGGAGCGAGGCCTATTTGGGATCCCCGCAGCTGAAATGTTAAGGCAAAAATGGAACCCTTTTTACCCTTATATGATTGAACAAATGGAACTGTTTATTAAACCTTCTGCTCAATAGTGTCATCATTCACGATATTAATGATTACTTTATTCCTGCCTTGCTCTTTAGCTGCATAAAGGTTGTCATCGGCAACTTTTATCCAGACATCGATGTCAGCGGAAAAACTCGCATTAGCTGTAATCGCACCAATACTGGTCGTGACTGAAAATTGCTGATTATCTGTAGGAGAGGTAATAACCAACTCTGATAATTTTTGTTTGAAATTATTTAAATGTTGCTCAATTTTAAGTGCGTTAGACAGTGGCAAGATAAGCATAAACTCTTCTCCACCGTAACGGGATACAATATCAGTATCACGCTTAAATTCATTTTGAAGTAATGTAGAAACAACACGTAAACACTCATCACCAGCAAGGTGACCATAAGTATCATTCACTTTTTTGAAGAAGTCCAAATCAAGAATAACGATAGTTATTGCATGCTCGCCGCGTAAACAAAAGTCCAATAAGGCATCAAATTTATCTTCAGCATAACGGCGGTTTTTCAAACCTGTTAGTGGATCTTCCTCAACTAAAGCGAGTAACTTTTGATTGGCTTGTTCTAATTCATCAGTGCGGATAGCAACGGTTTCTTCAAGCTCAAGTTGATGCTTTAATAAGGCTCGTTTACTTGAGGTTAAGCGTTGATATAAGTTAAACACTTCTTTCGATGAGTTCTCATCGACAACTTGGCTTTTTAATTCCTCATTACTCATTTCACCAAATTGATTGGCGACGATTTCTAATGGGGCTGTCAGTAGCTTACATACCTTTCTCGAAATGAGTGAAGTTAATATAATTGAGATGATGAGCAGGATAAATGTCCCCAGCATTTGGGTTTCTGCTGTTTTTAACAGTGGAGATAAAGGTTGAAGTACATAGAGCTGCCAGCCATTATTTAACTGCTTTTTAGCATAGACATGATCGGGTGATGTCGATTCGAAATTACTAATTTTTATCACGTCTAAGGCTGTGTGATAGTTGCCTTTATCATCAGAATACTGAAACTCTTGATGTTCTGTTAATCCAAGTTCTGGAGTAGCATAAATAATGTGATTATTTTCATCCACCAATATCAGCATCTCTTTATCTCCAAAAGTATTCTTATTATCAATACTGGAAAAGAAACGTAAATCTAATGAGCCTTCGATAATACCTGTAACATTGATTTTATTATTAGCGCTATAAAACGGTGCGCTAATTGCGACAATGGAATCGTTACCAAATCCGCGTCCTTGAAAAACTGATGAGACAAACAAACGACGATTGTGGAATGATTCAATAAAGTAATCTCTATCCTTTATCGACATATCTTTGAGTTGGTTATTTTCGTCCAACATCATTGCACCTGGACTGCCTGCAACGACCTTTGCATCATTATTTGCAATCAACATGGTGATAAAGCTCGGATAATTACTGTGTAACTTACTTATCATTGGCTGCCAAGAGTCGGCATTGCTATTAGCCAAACTAAGGAAGTTTGCCGCGTTTTCAATGACCTTCTTGTGATTTTCAATATACTGCTCGGTAGCAGAGCTTAGATGCACTGTGGTATCGGTTAAGTTACGCTGCAATAAGGTTTGCTGCTTTGCTAAAAATAAATAGTTAAAGGTTAACGCAGAAATAAGTAAACATAAGGTCAACATCAAAGTCATGAAGTAGGTGACTTGGCCATTAAAAGAGCGACGTGCTTTGGGAGTGCCTTGACCGTTGATTGACCAAAGCTTAGGAATTAACACAATCAATAATGAACCTAAACTCGCGTAGATGAGCCCATTAATACTTTGTTTGATGATGGCAAACAACATATGACTATCGGGAAGGTCACTGAAGGTTATCATATAAAGATATGTCAATGGCATGCCAATGGTCAGCCAATATAAAGCGCTACCATATAATGGATATACCCCTTTTCTGCGGGAATAGCCGATAAACAGGGCTTCGACACCAAAAATTAAATAGACGTGCGGGCTGTCCCAGGTGAACATTAACCCTGAAGCACTCAAGAGTGCGGTAATTAGGGCGTATCCAGGACCTAAAATTACAGCAGAGATAATTGTAAAGGTGTTACCAAGCACCAATTGGACATTGGCAAAAATAGGAATGGGGTAACAATTGATAATAAAACCAATCACACCTAAAACAAGTGCAAATACGAGGTGTTGAGAGTTGAAGCTTTTGTTATTCAATGAGTCATCCTTTTCATTATTCTAAAAAATATTACCTGCCTTATTCAGCATGTACAAGCCTTTGAAGTATTTGAGGATGATTTAGTTTGTGATGCTATTTATGTACCTGATGATGTCGATTGATTATTGACCACGCCAAAGCAGCTCGCCACTTTTATTTAATTGATAACCCGATAGTAAATTTGAAAGTTGTGCAGTTTGTGGCTGGTTTAGTAATCCCAGCAAGGCTTGTAGCTGTCGTCTAAAAAAGATGCTCTGTGACATAACAAAATCAAATGATTCAGTGAGCTTGGGGATAAAGTGTAAACCACTTTCTGCTGCTACAGCCTGACAGCCAAAACCGATATCGGCATTCTCTCGAGCAATATATCCCGCTAATTCACGTTCAGATTGCGCGGTGGCGGTATATAACAAGGTCTCGACATTCACATTTTGCTGCGTTAACCAATGCTCCAAATGACGTTGACTACCAGCACCTTTTTGACGAGAAACCCATCTAAGTGGCTGCTCAGGCACGGCAATATTGCTGTCAAAAAGTGATGCCATTTCTTTACGAACCATCAAACCTTGATGTCTTTCATAACCACTGACGAGTATCCATTGCTGATGATTTGGGTAACTTTTTAATAGTTTGAATAAACTGTCTCGGTTTCCCTGTTGGCTTTCCCAATGAATACTGCACACATCGGCATATCCGCGAGAAAGTAACTCTAAACCTGATTTAGAACCTGTGGAGCTGTAACTGATGATTTCTTGGTGGTCGCCCTCAGACATTAACTGCGCAACTAACATCGACAGTAGAGGATCATCACTACCAGTGATATGCATTCTATCTGACAGCATACCGCTATGGCATGAGTCCATTAACCATCTATCGATTAATACTTTAGGAAATAACCACTTACCGGTGACTTTTGTCGCTGGTAAAATACGATGATTTGCCATCGAGTAAACTTTTTTCTCGTTTAAATCCAAATATTCAGCAACTTGCTTAGTGCTCATATAAATGATGTTGGAATCAATCGGCATAATATTCCTAGGAAGTTAGGCATGGGGTCGACATAAGTTAGTGTAATTATTGCCGTTTAACTTGCAAATGAACTTATCAGCAAAAGTTAATATTTGTGGGCAATGTTGGATTTTTGCTACTTGTATTTAGCCTATGCTTTGAGATGATACTTGCATAAACTTTTTTTGATAATAGATCTCATTTAATGACTTATGCTTATGGTACCAGCTAATGAATAAGGCAAACTTAACTGACCATAGCTTTGGTGCTAATGTTTCAGATGTGATAAGTGCAAAGTTAGATGCAGCAGTCTTAGTGATAGAGCCGGATTTAAGTGTATGGCAAAAAATGGCCCCCACCTTGTCTCAGTATTTTGGCTTAGTTCAACATGCTAGAACGGTAGAATTAGCGGTAGTCTGTTATAGACGATTTAATTTTCATTTAACTATTATTGATATTAAGCAAGTTGACACATTTGCCAAAGTGTTAGCAAGTAGACATCAACCACCATATGTTGCTTATTCAAGCGAACCAGATTTTATAGAACCAGAGTTTTTAGAACCAAAGTCTATAGAATCAAAGTCTATAGAACCAGCTCCTATCGAACTAGAGCCTATCTATCCCCAAAACTTCATGGTGTTAAGCCGTACATTTGAAGCAGAGAACTTGCTGGCCATGATGCAGGTTGGTGCAAGAGATTGGATTAATAAACCGGTTCAGACGTCGCAACTTGAGCGTGTGTTATCACGTTGGGCGCTTACTCAGCCTAATACCATATCAAATTCAGATTGTTTTACCTCGAAACAAACTAGCGCAAGTCTGCCTAATGTTGAACTGTCTTTATGCATCGGTGACAGCAAAGCGGCGCAAGATTTGAAGGCAAACTTGTACCATGCAAGCTTAAGTCGCAGTCATTTATTGATTGAAGGTCAATCAGGTACAGGTAAAAAATTGGCTGTTAGGCAGCTACTGTTATTATCTCAAACCCCAAGCAGGCGAGTGAATATAGATTGTCGAGGTGAGTTACTACATAAGTTAAATAATGAACTTATCTGCGACAATAATGAGATTACTTTCATTGTACTGGGCCATTTAGACGAGATTTCAATTGAAGGTCAAATTGCCTTGATGCAATGGTTAGACACGATACCGCTGAATCAATCCAAAGTAAGATTGGTGAGTTTAAGCTGTACTTCCTTGCTAAAGCGCGTTCAAAATGGTGCCTTTTCATCAGAGTTGTATTTTAAACTTGCAGGGTTAACCATAGAAATCCCATTACTACACCAGCGTAGTGAAGATATTGTCCTATTGGTCAAGTTATTTGCCAATCAATTGATGACTAATCGTGAAAACTGTCGAGTAGATTTACTCAATCGTTATCAAAGCTGGCGAGTGACAGATTTCCAAAGCCTGACGGAATATGGCTGGCCGGGAAACATTCAACAACTTAAGAATGCGGTAGAACAATGCTTATTGATGGATTTATTACCCAATGAATATTTTAAGCAAAGCGCCCAAACGGATTGTCAGCAAACAGAAGCTAAAGCCAGTGATGGACCGAATAATGCGAATCAACACTTTTTCCCTATTGAATGGGACGTTAAGCAAATAGAAAAAGCCCATATATTACGTGTTATGAAACTTTACCAGGGTAATAGACAACTTGCGGCAAAACATTTAAACATATCTCGTAAAACCATTGATAGAAAGATAACGGAATGGACTGATGAAGTGATGCATTAGTTTGGGTTACATTATCTTTATTTAAGCATTTGTTATTTTTTGAACATGATTAAAGGACATTTTGTCCTTTTTTTGTTTTTTAATTTCCATTTTATTAGCTTTTGTCGTGTCTGTAGTAGTTTTAATGCCTCTTTGTTGAGCTTTATCTGAGTGGACGTAACAATGTTCGCAATCAAATGAGATTGCACAATTAGGACGTTGTTACACAATGAATATGATCAAGTCTGCGCATAAACCACTGCACTTTTCGATACTTTCCCTAGCTGTTTTAGCGAGCTTTACCCTTCATGCTGAAAGCTTTGAAAGAGATCCTTTATTAAAAATCCAAGAAGTGATTGTTGTGAAGGGAGAAGGACCAACAGCTGCTGAAGCATCTATGACTCACTGGAATATTTCCCGAGAAGAGATTGAAGCATCTGGTGTGCAAAGTCTTGATTTGCTGTTAGCTAATGTACCCGGAATATACGTACGAGTGGGCGGTCAAGGCACCCCGAGAGTAGATATTCGTGGATTTAAAGCGCGTCATGTTATTTATCTTATCAACGGAGTTCCTGCAAATGATGCTGAAGATGGTCAGTTTGATCCCAGTGTCATTCCTGCCTCACAAATAGAGTCTGTTGAAGTTTCAGTCGGCCCTTCATCAGTCTTGTATGGTCCTGGTGGCGCAGGAGGTGTGATCAACATTATCACCAGACAAGGTGATAGTGCGCCGAGTGTGTCAGGCAATATTGAGTTTGCTGAAAATGACACCTTTAATGGCAACATCAATTTAGCGGGCAGCGGCGAAAAGTGGCAAGGATTTATGAGTTACAACCGTCAGCAAACAGATGGTTTCCCTGTGTCATCAGATTTAGAAGACACAGATGAACAATCTGGTGATACTCGCTTAAATTCAGATAAAACCTTGGATAATTTCTATGCCCAAGGCAGCTACTTTGTCTCTGACGATACTATGTTAACCGCTAATCTAAACTATAAATCTGGAAGCTGGGGCAAACCGAGTGTCGATGGCTCTGGCACGAATAAATCAAAATATGAACGTGTTGATGACTTTGAAAGCACCATCATGCAGTTAGGTTTCGCCCATAAATTTTCGGATACTTTAGCGTTACGTGGCTACGGCTACCACAATGAGAGTCAGGTCTTTGAAACCGCATATACCAGCAGTGATTACAGCGATATTTCTTCAACTCAAGACGGCATATCCACAGTTCAAGGTGGTAATTTACAACTGATTGCCGATTTTGACTCTGCGGGTTTATTAACAGGCTCAATTATCAGTGAAAAACAAAGCTGGGAGTCGGTAAACTTTGAAGCTGAAAGCGACACTAATACAGCATCTAGTGGTTCTGGTTCTGGTTCTGGTTCTGGTTCAGGCTCTGGTTCTGGCTCGGGAGGTGGCTCTGGTGGCGGTTCAGGTTCTGGCTCAAGTGATGACTTTAATAAAGATGGCTGGCTGAATACTTTAGCTGTTGAGTATCAATATCAACATAATGATCACTATGGTGTGACTATTGGTGGTGCTGCTCATAGTCAGGAACGTGACGAAGGTGACGACACCAACTACTCCGCCCAAATCTCTAGTTATTGGCGAGTAGCAGAAGATAGCAAATTACACGCAGGTATTGCCCGTAAAGTACGTTTCGCTTCATTGAGAAACCTCTATTCTCAATCATCTGGTAATAGCGACCTTGAACCAGAAGAATCAGCCCATTTTGAATTAGGTCTAAATCAAGGTTTTGCCTATAACACCAGTATGGATATCACCGGTTACTATACTGACGCTGAGAATTACATTGCTAAAGATACAGATGGCGTTTATCAAAACATCAGTAACTACGCTTTTAAAGGGGTGGATTTTTCAGTTAAAAATGAATACTTCGATGATCTAGATCTAACGGTCTCTTATAGCTACTTAGACTCAGAAGATTCAGATAATGATGTCATGAGCGAATTAGAATACCGCCCAAAACATCAGTTTAGATTTCAGGGCGCATACCAATTTGATTTTGGTCTAAATGTAAATTTGAATGTTGAGTATATTGCAGATCAAATTTACTACACCAGTGAAAAGGTCGCTGATGAAACCATGTCCGTACGAAATGAAGTTGATAACTACACGTTAGTTGATATCAATATTGTGCAACCGTTGATGGTAGATAATTTAGAAGCGTATATCCGTGCGACAAACTTACTCGATGTGAACTACTACCAAAGTGAAGCCTTGCCTCAAGCAGGAAGACAGATCTTTGTTGGTATTAACTGGCAGCTGTAGCTCATGTCGCTATTGGCATTGCATGGGGTGAGTTATCGACACCACTCATCCTCAATTGACTTGTTTAACCAGCTAGACCTTACGGTCGCTGCTGGTGAGTGCCACTGTATTTTGGGCGTCACCGGAGCGGGTAAGTCGACCTTGTTACAGTTAATAGCAATGCCAAATGATGTCGACTTTGACGGTCAAATCATCCATCACCCAAACCTTCGTTTAGGTTTGGTGATGCAAGATCCCAACATTCAGCTTATTCGTGAATCTATTGGCGCTGAAGTAGCTTTTGGATTAGAAAACTTAGCATATTCAGTCAATGAGATGTTTAGCTTAGTGGAACATGCATTAGCCATTGTTGGGCTTGGTTTACCATTAGATACCTTAGTTAGCCATCTGTCCTTAGGACAAAAGTATCGCTTGATGTTGGCTGCGCAATTGGTACTTAATCCTAATTTACTCTTGCTCGATGAACCTTGGGCACAACTAGATAACTCTGGGGTTAGCGAGTTGAACCTGGTGCTTCAGCGTTTAGTCGATTCAGGAGTGAGTGTGATCATGACAGAACATCATGCTGACGCTTTTGCTGAAGTCATTCAGACTTATTGGCTATTAGCACAAGGTCAATTAACTCTCGTCGAAGCTAATTCAATTAATGCGGTAAGCGCATCTTCAATTCTCAAGGGCCAATGTTGTGAATCTAACTTAGATTTTTCAGTTCCAAATACTAACTCCGCTGCAAATACTCAGTCTTTAATTACTGATGAAGTATGTGCAACCGAAAACAGGTTAAGTATTTTCCCCTTAAAAGTTCAGTTTGAAAACCAAACGCCAGTGGTAGAGATTAGAAAAACCTTGCATCTAAATGCAGGAGATATAGTTGGTCTGTTTGGTGAAAACGGAAGCGGTAAGTCGAGCCTGCTTAATCAGATTGCTGGCATTGATGACAGCAATCAAGCGGATATTTTGCTCTTTGGTAAGCCTGCTAAATTTGGCCGTTTTAATAAAGACTTGGGCTTACTGATGCAGCGGCCATCAAGGCAGTTGTTTGAGGTAACGGTTCGACAAGAGTTAGAGTTCAGCTTAAAACGTTTTCACCTTCCGCTATCGAGAGTGAATGAAATACTAGAACAATTAGAAATAAGCCATTTAGCGACTCAGTCTCCGCACAAACTTTCTTATGGCCAGCAACATTTAGTGGCGTTGGCTTCAGTGCTGTGTGTAAAGCCCAAAGTATTGCTACTCGATGATCCATTTGCAGGGCTAGATGAACAATATTTTACCAATATCATTAGCATGTTAACGGCTTTTTCTAGGCACGGTGGCACAATCATAATTACCAGCCATCGACCGATTTTAGAGGCGCAATTGACTCAATATTGGCAAATCGAGAACGGTCAATTAACAACAAAGGCACTGTTATGAGTAAACGGGTTTGCCTTAAAAGCGACGATTCTGATGTCAACAACCTTGATATCACAATGAACAAGAATTTAGGTAAAAAATCGAGTAATACACTAAGTAATGTATCAACTAATACATCACCTAATGCATCAAGCTACAAGGCTAGATTAACCGAGTCTAAAAGAAAACGTTGGCTTTGTGGCGTTGCGATTATTTTCAGTATTGTTTTGTCCAGTAGCGCTTTTTTAGTCACCACAGAGCAGCTGGGTTATTTGGCTGTGATTAATTTGGGCTTAATGATACATGCTTGGATTTGTAAAGCGCGATTAAAGCCCCTTGTTAAATTATTTGCTATTCAATCTGTCATCACGGTCAGTTTGTATGCTTTGTTTTATGGCAGCGAAAGAGTACTTGAAGCCTTAATTGTGGTGCTAAGGATTATCCTTGTCATGCTACCAAGCTGGTGGCTTACGAGTACACAAACAGCGCACCATATGAGTCAAGTTTTGTGCTTATTCCTGCCCAGTAAGTGGGCATTTGTTATCACGACATCGATTAAATTATTACCGTTTATCACACAAGAAGTGAGAGATATTTATCATATTCAGTGCTTACGCGGCGCTCGAATCATGCCTAAAGAGTTAATCAACCCTATTAATTGGATTGAGCTAGTTCGCTGCGTGTTATTTCCTTTACTCATTCAACTGCTGAGCTTGTCAAAACATATCGCTAAATCAGCACAACAAAGACATTTTGATAAGCACATTAAACACACACATTGGCCATTAAGTTAATTACTACCACTCAAGAGGATTAATCAATGAAGCAAGGCTTCACGTTACACAATGCATTATTCATAGGCTTTTGCGCCACATTATTGGTGGCCATAAAAAGTATGATGCGAATGAAGCTGGGGTTAACCGGTCATTCAATGTTCTTAATCAGCTTGTTTTATCTCGTTTGCTATGGTGCGACAAATAAAGTCGGCAGCATGACCTTATGCGGCTTACTTACAGGGATGTTGGCGATGATTTTGGGTGTAGGAAAAGGTGGGCCTTTTATATTACTCAAGTTTGCATTGCCAGCATTAGCAATGGATTTAGCTTTAATCTTTATGGCCAATATGTTCACTTTGCGCTGGCGATGTATTTTACTTGCCATTATCGGCAGCATTGCATGGGCGAGCAAATCTTGGATTCAAAATTTACTGGTTGGAATGGATCCGCAAGTGGCATTTATTCAATTTGGGTTAAGTAGTGTTAAAGGCGGTGTATTTGCAATAGCAGGTGCTTTGCTGGTGCCGGTTATTATTAATCGCCTAGATGCCCATGATTTATTAACAACGAATAAGGCGGCGCACAAATGATCAAGTCTTGGTTAATTTGTATTGATGATACCGATGATATTGGTACTAAAGGCACAGGTGAAATTGCTGAAGAAATAATGGATTTACTGAACTCAAAGGCCTTAGGTGATCATGTTGAAGGTAAAGTGAGGTTAACTTCATCATCAGCATGGGTGACTCGTCATCAGTTGTTTGTGCATCCAGATATTCCTTATACATCTCATAATAGTGCGATGTGTTTTGAAATCTTATCTTCGCTAACACTGGCAGAAATAAAAGATATTTGTGTTATTCATTTAAAAGCTGAAAGTGCATTAGCTGCCGATCCCGGGTTGGCTATTATAGAAAAAAGCTTATTAACTACGAGTGCAATTCAACGCTTGATGGCCTTTGGCTTTGAAACAAAGAGGCAAGTAAAAACTAAATCTGATGCTTATGAATTAGCGGCTAATCTAGGGATCGATTTATCGGAGCACGGAGGAACAGGTCAAGGCGTTATCGGTGCTATTGCAGGTATTGGTCTACGTTTATCTGGTCGAGATGGCCGGGTAAAAGGCCAACTTGATGTGGGGTTAACAAATTCCACCAAAGAGCTAATGTTATCAGTACATCAAATCAAAAAACTCACAGGGTTAGATGCGGTCATTGAACTTAATGGCTTTTTGTTAAACGATGAAGAATCAGTATTGGTGAGCGGAAAAATTAAAGCTGTGCTGCAAAATAACCAGTTTGCACTGCTTGTGTATCAGCACCGAGATGAATTGACAGGCGAGCCGAGTTGGCGCAATGCATTAAAACAGCAATTGAAAAACTATTAACAGTGAGAATGTCATGTCAGAAAAATTGGAAGGCTTTTCGGATAAAGAAAACTGGTTTTATCAACAGCAGGGAAAATGGCTATTTCGATTTACCAACGAAGATAACCATCACGCTCAACAAGCCGCAAAGTACTGCGATCAATTCATGGAAGATGATGAAGATGAGATGATTGATGATGAGCTAATAAGTTGCTTCAATTGTATGAAACGTCGCTGGCTAATAGAAGGGTTCGAGTGCAGAGGCTTAGCAAAAAAGGAGAATGTATAAGCGAGCTATAAAGCCTGGTTTTTAATCATAGATACTTAAAAGTTTGTATCTAAAAATTGCATTTAAGATTGAATATAAAATGAGTATCTGGAAATTGAGTCTCAAACTCAAACTCAAACCCATACTCAAACAATAAATCAGCGAAATTCGAATAACTCGCTGATTATTTCACTGACTGACCACTGACTGACTAAGTCGTAGGCCAACGCTTAGATTAACGCTTAGATTAACGCTTAGATTAACGCTTAGATTAACGCTTAGGTTAACACTTAGATTAACGAATGCTTTTCTTAATTTAGCTCAAAATGAGTGAGAGTGACATGGGTTACTCCCACTTATTCATCGCTGAAAGAGACATCATGATGAGCGAGTTATTACGTTCATTTGAAATTTTCCAACTCACAGTTGTGATGACTTAACACACTCCTTTCCCATCTTTAACTATGATAACCCTAATACTAGCATCCATTTCCGTACCTTACTTTACAGTGAGCTCAGGCTATAAACCTGTTTAGCCAGGGCATCTGATTCATCCAGTAGTTGGCTGTTTACCTTCTTTTTATCACTTTTCTAATTCGACCTTGGTCTAAACCGAGCCAAGTCATTACATTTGTAAATTATTGGTTAAGTTGGTGTAAGTTATTGAATATATTGCACTATGTTGGGTTTTGTTTTAAGTGGTATTTGCCGCTATAGACTAAGGTCGTGATTGTCGTCACATTTTGAGTTGCTAGATTAACTATCGACTTTAAAAATAATTAGCACAGGGGAGTCACAATGGCTTTTGAAAATGAAGACAAGGCAAATGGATATTGGAGCGAAAATTTACGACTAGTTTTAAAACTACTCGCAATTTGGGCGTTTGTATCTTTTGGGTGCGGCATTTTATTAGTGGACGTACTAAACGAAATTACCTTTATGGGGTTTAAATTAGGATTTTGGTTTGCACAACAAGGTGCCATGTACGTGTTTGTTGCACTAATTTTTGTGTATGTAGCGAAAGCGAATGCTTTAGATAAAAAATATAACGTACACGAAGACTAAGGAATAAATCATGGATGTTCAAACGTTAACTTATCTCATTGTTGGGGTCACATTTGCCCTATATATCGGTATTGCCATTTGGTCTCGTGCTGGTTCAACTAAAGAATTCTATGTTGCTGGTGGTGGGGTTCCACCAGTAATGAATGGTATGGCAACGGCAGCCGATTGGATGTCAGCGGCATCATTTATCTCGCTTGCAGGTATTGTGTCTTTTACAGGTTATGACGGCTCAGTTTATTTAATGGGTTGGACGGGGGGTTATGTTCTGCTAGCGCTATGTATGGCTCCTTATCTTCGTAAGTTTGGTAAGTTTACTGTGCCAGACTTTATCGGTGACCGTTACTACTCACAAGCTGCACGTACAGTTGCTGTCATTTGTGCCATCTTTATCTGTTTTACTTATATTGCTGGTCAAATGCGTGGCGTAGGTGTGGTGTTCTCCCGCTTCTTAGAGGTAGATGTAGAAACCGGCGTATACATAGGTATGGCTGTGGTGTTCTTCTATGCGGTACTAGGCGGCATGAAAGGAATTACCTACACGCAGGTTGCTCAATATTGTGTGCTGATTTTCGCCTTCATGGTGCCAGCAATTTTCATCTCAGTGATGATGACAGGTCATATTTTACCTCAAATCGGCTTTGGTGCTGAAATGGTGGATGCCGCAGGTAATGGCACGGGGGTGTACTTACTTGATAAGCTCGACGGATTGTCGGCAGAGCTTGGATTTGCCCAGTATACCGAAGGCTCAAAGAGCATGATTGATGTGTTCTTTATCACGGGTGCATTAATGTTTGGTACGGCTGGTTTACCTCACGTTATTGTTCGCTTCTTTACTGTACCTCGTGTGAAAGATGCACGTGTATCAGCGGGTTGGGCATTAGTCTTTATTGCTATTATGTATACTACTGTTCCTGCTCTAGCGGCATTCTCTCGTGTAAATATGATTGAAACCATTAATGGACCAGACTCTACAGGTGTATCTTATGAGGCTGCGCCTGAGTGGATTAAGAACTGGGAAAAAACAGGTTTAATTACTTGGGATGATAAAAACGGTGACGGTAACATCTATTACACCAATGGTGATGCCAATGAAATGAAGATTGACCGCGATATCATGGTACTCGCGACGCCTGAGATTGCCTCTTTACCAGCATGGGTTATTGCACTGGTTGCAGCGGGTGGTTTAGCGGCAGCACTTTCAACTTCAGCAGGTTTGTTATTGGTTATTTCAACTTCAGTCTCACATGATTTATTGAAGAAGAATTTAATGCCAGACATTTCTGATAAAGAAGAGCTCAAATACGCCCGAATTGCTGCAGGTTTAGGTGTTGTAATGGCGGGTTACTTTGGGATTAATCCTCCAGGATTTGTGGCTGCGGTAGTGGCGATTGCATTCGGTCTTGCTGCATCATCACTGTTCCCTGCGATTATCATGGGTATCTTCTCTAAAACAGTGAATAAAGAAGGCGCGATTGCCGGTATGCTATCAGGTCTATTTTGTACCGCTGCTTATATCATCTACTTCAAGTTTGTTAATCCAAGTGCCAACATCAGTGATAACTGGTTCTTAGGTATTTCACCTGAAGGCTTTGGTCTGGTTGGTATGTTCATTAACTTTGGTGTTGCATTTGCTGTAACTAAAGTGACTAAGAAAATACCTGATGATGTGGTGGCAATGGTTGAATCTATTCGTTTCCCTAAAGGATCAGGTGAAGCACAAGATCATTAATCATGATGCATGAGTTGATAATACTCATTCATTAAAAAGAGCGCCTCGGCGCTCTTTTTGTTTTTGAAAACTTGATGATTATTCATAACATCGCACTCGTTATCTCTAACCTTATCACTAACCTTAAGTCGAATAGTGCTCAATTAAACAATTCCGTATAGTTCAATATAACAAGGTCTATCAACACCCTGACAAATTGAGTTTTCTGATGAGGCTAATATGAAAGATGATAGCGAGCTTCAACCCATACAACAGTTTATTTCCGCATTAGTGCCATTTGATTCACTCTCCGATTCAAGTTTAGTCAGGTGTTGCCAGCAATTAACCATCGGCTATTACAGTAAAACGAGCAAAGTCGTACCTTTAGATGAAAGTCACCCGCAATTATACATCGTCAGAAGTGGTGCGTTTGAAGTCAGAGATGAGCAGGGGGAATTGCTTGATAGGTTAGGCGAAGGTGATTACTTTGGTTTTCCATCATTGTTGTCAGGTGAAAAAGTCAGTAATCAGGTGCAAATCCTAGAAGATAGTCTTGTTTATCACCTTGATCCAGACACATTCAATTATTTAAGAAATGAAAGCAGAGTCTTCGATCGGTTTTTTAATCGTGCATTTGCAAAAAGAATGCGTCACCAAGCGAGGTTTAAAGCCAAAGACTTAACCACCACCAATCGGGTTAATAGTCTGATGTCAGTTGATCCCTTAACGATTGATTGCCATGCCAGTGTATGTGATGCGGCTAAAAAAATGCGTCTGGCAAGAGTGTCATCAGTACTAGTGATAGATAATCATAAATTAATTGGCATTTTAACTGATAGAGATTTACGTAACCGTGTATTAGCTGAAGGTTTCGATGGCAGTTTAGCAGTGCATCAAGCAATGACAACTAATCCTAAAAGGCTATCGGCAAACGCATTAGTGTTTGAAGCGATGCTTTTAATGAGTGAGCATGGAATACACCATTTACCTATCATGGCTGAAACCCCCATTGATGATAACACTGAAGCGCCTGCAGTTGGGATGCTGACCAGTACCGATATTCTGCGTGGTCAAAGCTCGCAACCTTTATTGCTCATTGGGGAAATTGAAAGACAGCAAGATATTGATAGTTTGATTAATGTCAGTAAACAAATCCCAGTATTACTGCAAAACCTGATCAGTGCCGATGCAAGGGCTGAAGAAGTTGGCCGTGTATTAACGTCGGTAACGGATGCGTTAACTCGACGTTTGATCATTCTAAACCAGCAAATACTAGGTGCAGCGCCAATGGCTTTTTGTTGGTTAGCTTTTGGTTCTCAAGGTAGACAAGATCAAGCTGCATGTAGCGACCAAGATAATGGTTTACTGCTTGCTCATGAACCCGATGAACATGCTAAAGGTTATTTCAATGCTTTATCCCATGCTGTGTGTGAAGGTCTTGATAAGTGTGGCTATATTTATTGTCCAGGCGATATTATGGCGCAAAACCCGAAATGGCGATTATCACTTGATAAATGGCAGCGTCATTTCGAAAGTTGGTTAAATGCACCTGAGCCTAAGGCATTGATGCATGCAAGTATCTTTTTTGATATGCGCGCGGTGTATGGCCCTCAAAACTTATTCGAGCAATTGCAAAACCATGTGCTTGAGCGCACTAAAGATAATGACATTTTCCTTGCTGGAATGGCGGGTAACTCTTTGGTTGAATCGCCGCCATTAGGCTTCTTTAGAAAATTCGTACTTGAGCGTGATGGTAGTGAAGTAAAAGGGATGGACTTAAAGCATAAAGGCGTAGCGTTAATTAATGATATTGCTCGCGTGTATGCATTAAGTGCTGGGATAACAGAAGTGAATACCCCAAAGCGTATTCGGGCTTTGATGGACGCGAATATTATTAATCGTAAAGATGCGTTAAACCTTGCAGATGCGCATGAATTTATTGCACATATGCGCCTTGCTAATCAGGGCGAACAATATACTAGTCAGCAAGATGTGACGAATTACTTAAAGCCTCAACAGATGTCTTCGCTTATACGGCACCAACTACGGGATGCCTTTAAAGTGGTTCATGACGCGCAATCTGGTTTGCGAATGAAATTTATGCGGAGCTATTAATCTGTGAACGAATTATGGCTAAAAGCGCGATTGTATTATGAAATGTTTGGCCAAAGTGATCTTTTATCTGAATACCAACAGGCTTACTTGAGTGTGATTAATAAGCCAATAACATCAGCACCATTAATGGCTATCGATCTTGAAATGACAGGACTCGATCCTCAACAAGACCAAATCATCAGTATTGGTATCGTTCCTATTGAGCCAAGCTCAATGCCATTATCGATTCCATTAGCCAAAGCGCAGCAGATCATGATTAATATTGACGGCAGTGTCGGTCAAAGTGCTGCGGTACACGGTATTGTTGATCATCATTTATCTAGCGCGTTAACATTAACCCAAGCCATGGAATGGTTTGTTGAGAAAACCAAAGGACATTTACTCGTGGCACACCATGCGCCCATGGATATTGGTTTTTTACAATCCCATTTATATAAAACCAACGGTAGAGCTATAAAGCTTCCTTTTATCGATACGCTGGCACTAGAGAAACAGCGATTACTGCGTCAACATGATGTATTGAAAGAGGGGAGTTTGCGTTTAGATGCCTGTAGGCAGCGCTATGGTTTACCGACATATTCAGGACATGATGCACTGACTGATGCATTGGCTTGTGCTGAATTGTTTGTTGCACAAGTTAATTCCATTGGCGACATTAATACGTTGTCTGCAGCAGAATTTATATCAATATGAGTGAATTTTCTAATGCGAAGTTGAAGGTTTTTGGGTATAAAAAAACCAGCATTAAGCTGGTTTCTTATTATTGAAAACCGCTGTAGCGACTACTTACGATTAGTAAAGAAATCCACAGCAGGTTTAATCAACTCTAATGCCGACACTTCACATGGTGGAAGCTCAGCAGTTGGCGCATTGATTGGGGTTGTGCGATCGCCCCATTTTAGCAGTAACGCAGCTGATGTAAGTCCAGCGCCAAATGCACAAGATAAAATTGTTTGACCAGAGGTCATTCGACCTTGTTCTAATGCATCACAAATCGCGATTGGAATAGTCGCTGCAGATGTGTTGCCATAATTAGCGATGTTAACAAAAGCTTTTTCTTTTGGAATTTTCATGCGGCTAATTAAGGTATCAATAATACGTTCGTTAGCTTGATGTGGAATCACAAGGTCAACATCTTCTTTGCTCATGTTGCAGTTTTCCAGGACCTTAGTACTGAGTCCGCCCATGCCGTGAATAGCACGCTTAAAGACTTCTTGACCATTTAAGTTGATAAAGAAATCTAAAGAAGATGAGTCAAATCGATCCATCCGAGTACCAAAACCCGAAGATAAAATGTCACGTGCAGCTGGGTCATTATTCAGCTCATAGCCTAATACGCCACCAGGTTCATTACTTGCTTCAATCACAACTGCGCCTGCGCCGTCACCAAATAAGACTGCAGTTTCACGTCGAGACCAATCTAAATAAAAAGATAAGCGTTCAGCACCTATCACCAAAATTTTCTTGTTTTGGCCGCTTTTTATCATAGAGCTACCCATACCAAGGGCATATAAGAAACCACTACATGCAGCATTGATATCAAATGCGCCACAGGTTGCGCCAACATTAGCTTGGACAGTAGAAGCAATATTTGGAATAAGCGTATCAGGACTTGCAGTAGCAAGAATGATTAAATCTAATTCACTACCTTCAATGCCTGCAGCTAATAATGCATTTTGCGCAGCAACAGTGGCAAGTTCAGATGTGTTCACATGACTGATATGTCTTTCACTGATGCCAGTACGAGTTTTAATCCACTCATCTGACGTTTCCATAAAGGTGGCTAAGTCGTCATTGGTCAACTTTGCTGGTGGGACACATTTTCCCCACCCGGTAATATGAGCATACTGCATGTGTTTATCTCTCAAATAAAAATTAAATTGTTTCTAAAACGACACTAAAATAGTGTTATTCATCGATTTGTTGAATAACTAATTTTTTTATCGCTTTTGCGGCATGTAAAATATGCTCTCGCAAAAGCTGGGTCGCTTTATCGATATCTTTGTTTTTGCATAACTCGAATAATTCGCGGTGTTGTTTTTCCGCAGTTGGGATCCCACCGGTTAATAATAGCTGCAAACGAATATAACGATCGCAATTAGTGTTCAATCCATGGACGACTTCGAGTGTATGTGGTTTGTTCGCGGCTTCGTATAAACAGGTATGAAACTGAGTATTGAGTTCGCTCCATGTTGCCACGGAGTCTTGTAACTTTAATGCCGACTCTAATTGAGCTAGTACTTTGTTAGCTTTATCGAAGTCTTCTTCTTGCAAGTTAGGAATAGCCTTTGCAAGTAAGTCTGTTTCAATCATAACCCTTAATTCAAATAATTCTGTGACTTGCTCTACAGAAAGTTCAGTCGCAGTTGCACCTTTATGCGCTTCAAATTTAACTAAGCCCTCGGCTTCTAGTTGAACTAATGCTTCACGTACCGGAATACGGCTTACATTGAGCTGCTCAGCAATAGCTGATTGTCTTAGAGGTTCGCCTGCTTTTATATAACCAGACAAAATGCGTTCTCTAAGTACTTCAACAACCGCCTGAGTGCGTGTTTTATGAATTATTGGTTTTATTTGACTCATTACTTCTTATATAAGTGTCACAAAATATCTACGGAAGGGTAACCTTTACTGCACGCATTATAAAGTACAACAGTAAAAAATGTTCCTTTTATAATACAAGTGCATAATTTTCTCAGTAATGGGATAATCGCAATAATAAAGAATTTTGGAGTGGTATCGTGGATAAAGCCGTTTTTTTAGATCGTGACGGAGTCATTAATGTTGATAAGGGATATGTTCACCTTGTCGATGACTTTGAGTATATAGAGGGCGTTTTCGAAGCTTGTTTAGCATTTAAAGAAATGGGCTATAAGATAGTTGTTGTCACTAATCAGTCAGGTATTGCGCGTGGAATGTATTCAGAAGATGATTTTCACCATTTAACAGAATGGATGGATTGGAACTTTGCAGATAAAGGTGTCGATTTAGATGGTATCTACTATTGTCCACATCATCCAGTTAAAGGCATAGGGGATTACAAACAAGATTGTGATTGTCGTAAACCTAAACCTGGCATGTTATTAGATGCAGCAAAGTTTTTAAAAATTGATATGGCTAACTCTATTATGGTTGGTGATAAAGCTGACGATATTCGCGCAGCAAAAGCTGCTGGTATTAATACCGCTATATTGGTACGAAGCGGCAAAGTTGTCGATGAAGCAGGAATTGAGCTTGCGACAGTAGTTGTAGATAGCATTGCGGATGTACCTAATTACCTAACTGAGCTAACCAAGTAGTAAAAGTTTGCTCTTAAAACTGTCATAAAAATGCAAAATGAACGTTTAATGATGATTTTTAACTCGAAACGTTCAAAAAGTACGCTTTTGATCGGTTTTTTTTAAATTATTTAATAAAAGCACTTGCGGGAAAAAATGTTTTCCCTATAATGCGCAACCACTGACACGGAACAAGGCGTTTAACGCTAGTTACCGAGTCCGCTCTTTAACAATTTATCAAGTAATCTGTGTGGACACTCACAGGTGTTGAGTTAATCGAAATTGTCACTTAGGTGGC
>NZ_JAJGZS010000069.1:0-555 GCF_020806285.1 Shewanella sp. 10N.7 | reverse complement strand
AAATGTCAGCTGTTTCTGCGCCGTCATTGATGGTGAGCGCCACATCAATTGAACCCGCAGTCGCGTCCATGTTGTCGGTGTCAGCATCGGTAACGGTTTGACCGTTTTGGTCGACTGCTTGAGCATCTACAGTAATGTCACCATCAACCAGGCCTGAAATATCTACGCCATCAATGCTGTAATCGCCATTGGCATCAACAGTCACGCCAGTGATGACTTGGACTGTGCCAGCGCTATCGGTAAGCGTTAGGGTGACTGTGCTGTTTGGCGCCACATCTGTAGTGGTACCTGAAATGTCAGCAGTTTCTGCGCCATCATTAATGGTGAGGGCTACATCGATAGAGCCCGCAGTCGCATCCATATTGTCGGTGTCAGCATCAGTCACGGTTTGACCGTTTTGGTCGACTGCTTGAGCATCTACAGTAATGTCACCATCAACCAGGCCCGAAATGTCTACGCCACCAATGCTGTAATCGCCATTGGCATCAACGGTCACGCCAGTGATGACTTGCACTGTGCCAGCGCTATCAGTCAGGGTTAGGGTGACTGTGCTGT
>NZ_JAJGZS010000068.1:0-585 GCF_020806285.1 Shewanella sp. 10N.7 | reverse complement strand
GGGGCGTCCCTTCCCCTCGAAAGCTAGCCAGACATCCTTGTCTGGACTCACGCGACTTTCTTGCTTACCTCAATTCAAATTGTGCATTCTTAGAAGATCGAAACACCTATACAACTTGAGCTTTTTAGCTCTTTAAATTGTCACGAATACAGTTAAATCGAAGAGATGAAAATTCGGGTGTAAGCATGGCTGTGACCGTCCATGACATGGACGTCATGGCCGAGTTTTCAGGGATGAACTTGCAGCGTGTCACAGTCGTGCTTGCACAAAAGGCCGCTTTTTCACATCCATGTGATCGCGACATTCCGTTCATCCTGAACATCCCAGCGGCAGGCAATGGATTAGATTGAAGTGATGGTCTTAAGTAATTGAGCCAATATAGATAAAGTGCAACACATAAACGGGTAACTCGTTTATGCCCCAAAACGATTTAGCAGCTTTAGTCAGCTAATGATTTCTAGATTTGAATCTAAATCTAAATCAAGGTCGTGGCGCTTCGCCCACACCAGACTAAAAGGGTATCAACAGCAATGTGATGTGGTCAAGTAAATCTGTACACGCTTAGGGGAGTTATTATCATGCCGC
>NZ_JAJGZS010000067.1:0-606 GCF_020806285.1 Shewanella sp. 10N.7 | reverse complement strand
GGTTGCTGATGATTGATGCAGCGGCAATTTTACCTATCCCTTTCATACTTTGTAGGATGATATTTTTAGCCTGATAATCAGGACAAGACTCGATGAGTTTAACGATTTTATCTTCTATCTTTGTTATCTGATTTTTGAACACGGTTAAGATGGGTTTGATCGTCATAGCAAGCTCTTTGGGTAAAATTTGAAGCCTGTTCTTTTCCATTGTTTGCATGACTAATAGTTGATTTCGTCTGCCTACTAGATCGCTCATAGCCTGCATGATGTCAGGCTTTAGTGTCGACAGCTTAGGTTTAATTGCTTCACCGTAATGCGCGATAAGTTGTGCATCAAGTTTGTCTGTTTTAGCTCGTTGACCAATAGCCCCAGCAAAGCGTTTTATGTGTATTGGGTTGGCGATAACGAAAGGCAGGTTTGCTTCAGAGCAGGCCATGATAAATGGCATTTCTAGGCGATCAGTGGCTTCAATTACGATACGTTCAGGGCGGTGTTTTTTGATGAGGTTTATCGCTTCTTTAATCCCTTTCTCATCGTTATTGACGGTGAAAAATATATCAAGCGGACGAATATAAATGTCGAGTTGAAATTTACCCGTATCGACAC
>NZ_JAJGZS010000066.1:0-752 GCF_020806285.1 Shewanella sp. 10N.7 | reverse complement strand
AACAAAAATTACCACGAGTAAATGCCATGAATGCGAAACAAGTTTTATCAAAATGCCTATCGATTGTCACCCCGTTAATGCACAAAACTCGCCGACAAAGTTTGTTCTGTGCAGTCGAAAGCTCAATGAATGGAGGCTCCCTTTCAATTACAGGCCTTGGCCGTAACATTGAAAGTAAAGCGCTGGAAAAACATAAGATTAAACGTGTCGATAGGCTTTGTAATAATGGCCATTTACATCGTGATATCGAGTTTATATACACACGCATGACTTGCTTACTAATCGGAAGAATGAAACAACCGATAATTCATATCGATTGGTCTGATCTTGATGACCGAAAGCAACATTTTCTCATTAGAGCATCGCTTGCAGCTCAAGGTCGTTCACTGACACTTTATGAAGAAATTCATCCGCTAAATAAAAAAGAGAAGCCTAAAACTCATCAACTATTTCTAACTAAATTAAAAACTATGCTTCCCAATGAGTGCAAACCAATAATCGTGACAGATGCAGGTTTTCGTATACCTTGGTTCAAGCAAATTTTGTCATTAAATTGGGATTACGTAGGCAGATTTAGAAATCGAACTCACTGTAAAAAATTACCAGTAGATAGCTGGTATCCAGTTAAACAACTCTATGTTCAAGCAAGCACCAGAGCTAAAAGCCTCGGTGTTTACATGCTAGGTGAACAAACCTCTTTTAAGTCCCGTTTAGTTATTTTCAAACGTAACGCAAAAGGACGTAAAGACAAA
>NZ_JAJGZS010000065.1:0-809 GCF_020806285.1 Shewanella sp. 10N.7 | reverse complement strand
TTGTTCAACACTTGGGATAAGGACGCGGCTACGCGCGGCCTATCCTTATTTGTTATATTGCACTTACCACGAAGCTTGCTCCATGATGTTGCGATATGATGCCAATGCCTTATAAGTTGCCAATTTAATAGAATTATTTTTACGAACTATTTGATACAAGGCAACGGGTAACAGCCAAAGAAAAAACAAAGCTATTTGAATAGATAAAATGGCGAAAGCTAACCCGTGCGATTGAAGAGCAAAAAGTATTAAAACACTAATATTTAATGCAACAAATACCCAGAGAGCTTTTTTAGCATCTGATTCTAATTGTTGATTTATTTTCACCATACTAGAGTTTTCCACTCGACCCCTTGTGCAATATAACAGCTTATTAGCGAGAATTCCGATAAACACCCCTAGGCTAATTACCAAAACTTAATCACTTTTTAGCTTAATTTACTAATAGTTTTAACAACTTAACAGCCATCAAAATTTAAATCAATCGACTAAATACTGGATAAAACCGAGAATTGAGATCAGCGAGAACTAACTTGGGTCGTTATGTAAATTTTCTCAATAATAAAATACATATTTTTCAATAATATAATATTATTCGGTAGGTAAATCCGAGAATTTTGGCTTTTACATAACGAGAAGCAAATGTTGTCAATTGCTGCCTTTTATATACAGCTATATGTAAAAGGCTAACAAGCTTTGGGGCAGAAACGAGTTACCCGTTTATGTTTTGTACTTCATCTAAATTGGCTCAATTACTTAAGACCATCACTTCAATCTAATCCATTGCCTGCCGCAGGCTTTTGTGCAGA
>NZ_JAJGZS010000064.1:0-863 GCF_020806285.1 Shewanella sp. 10N.7 | reverse complement strand
ACAGTAAGTAATAAATCTAGTTACCATCAACTCAGATAAAACTTATCTGGGTTGTATGGTTAAGCCTCACGAGTCATTAGTACAGGTTAGCTCAACGCCTCACAACGCTTACACACCCTGCCTATCAACGTCCTAGTCTCGAACGGCTCTTTAGAGGAATTAAATTCCTAGGGATGACTCATCTTAGGACTCGCTTCCCGCTTAGATGCTTTCAGCGGTTATCGATTCCGAACGTAGCTACCGGGCAATGCTATTGGCATAACAACCCGAACACCAGCGGTTCGTCCACTCCGGTCCTCTCGTACTAGGAGCAGCTTCCTTCAATCATCCAACGCCCACGGCAGATAGGGACCGAACTGTCTCACGACGTTCTGAACCCAGCTCGCGTACCACTTTAAATGGCGAACAGCCATACCCTTGGGACCGACTTCAGCCCCAGGATGTGATGAGCCGACATCGAGGTGCCAAACACCGCCGTCGATATGAACTCTTGGGCGGTATCAGCCTGTTATCCCCGGAGTACCTTTTATCCGTTGAGCGATGGCCCTTCCATACAGAACCACCGGATCACTATGACCTACTTTCGTACCTGCTCGACGTGTATGTCTCGCAGTTAAGCTGGCTTATGCCATTGCACTAACCGTACGATGTCCGACCGTACTTAGCCAACCTTCGTGCTCCTCCGTTACTCTTTGGGAGGAGACCGCCCCAGTCAAACTACCCACCAGGCACTGTCCCGAACCCCGATAAGGGGCCGCGGTTAGAACATCAAAACTACAAGGGTGGTATTTCAAGATTGACTCCACTTCATCTAGCGACGAAGCTTCAAAGTCTCCCACCTATCCTACACATGTAGGTTCAAT
>NZ_JAJGZS010000063.1:0-944 GCF_020806285.1 Shewanella sp. 10N.7 | reverse complement strand
GGTTCTGGCTCCATGAATAAATAAGGTTCGCAAATAAGCATTGCCACGTTTACTGATCCCCATAAGGTTATCCTTTCCTCCACTACTATGTTGCTTTGGAACTAGACCGCACCATGCAGAAAAGTGTCTGCCATTATTAAAATCTTTACCTTCTCCAGCAGCTGCATAAAATGCGGTAGCTGTGACTGGACCGACACCTGGAATACTTTCTAAACGCTGACAAACTTGGTTACTTTTTGCCTCTTGTTGTACCTGCTTATCACAAGATTTAATCTTTTCCTCAATACCATTAAACTCTTCATATAATTGGTAAAAAATGTTTCTACCTTTAGTGGTTAATTCATTATCAGCATTCTCTAAAATGTCAGGTAATGCTGACCTAAAAGACGCTTTACCTTTTGTTATGACAATGCCGTATTCAGTGAGCATTCCTCTGACTTGATTCACCAATGCTGTAGATTGCTTATTCAGCCTTTCTCTCATTCTGTGTAGCATCTGAATATCTTGCTGCTCTATTGGTTTAGGCTGCACAAAGCGCATATTAGGACGTTGTGCAGCTTCCGCGATAGCCAGAGCATCGTTGTAGTCATTTTTATTTCCCTGTCTATAAGGGACCACATACTGAGGAGCAATTAACTTAACTTGATGACCTTGCGACTCAAACTCTCTAGCCCAGTAATTTGCGCCACCACATGCCTCCATAACAATAAGACAAGGCTCTATTTGAGCAATTACATGAAGTAAATCTTTACGCTTTATCATTTTCTTTTTGACAAGCTTTCCAGCTCTATTTACACCAACAAAATGAAAAACAGACTTTGCGATATCAAGACCAATTGTAGTAATGTTCATAGTGGACCCGTCCTCTTTCTGATGAGTTTTAGCTACTACATCGTGGCCCATTGCGAGGCCGATTAAAAGTGGATGGGTCCATTCCATTATCC
>NZ_JAJGZS010000062.1:0-950 GCF_020806285.1 Shewanella sp. 10N.7 | reverse complement strand
ATGTAGGGAACATCATTGACCATGTGATCGCGACATTCCGTTCATCCTGAACATCCCTGTGGCAGGCAATGGATTAGATAGAAGTAATGGTCTGCTGTAACTGAGCCAATATAAATGAAGTATAGAATTGGTAACCTTAAAACGTTTTTGTCCCAAAGTTTGTTAGCCTTTTAATTATAGCTGTATGTATACACAGTTATAATTAAAATGCAGCAATTGACAGCATTTGCTTCTCGTTATGTAAAAGCCAAAAGTTCTCGGATTTACCAACCGAAAAAATTTATATTGTTGAAAAATATACATTTTATTCTTGAATAAGTTTACATAACGACCCAAGGTAATTCTCGGTTATCTCTATTCTCGGTTTTATCCACTATTTAGTCGATTGATTTAAATTTTGATGGCTGTTAAGTTATTAAAATTATTAATAAATCATGCTGAAAAGTGATTGAGTTTTGGTAAGTGGCCTTGGGGTGTTTATCGGAATTCTCGCTAATAAGCTGTTAGGTATACACATGAGTCTTCTGCCAATGGCTGATGCAGTGTCCGATGAAAAGGACGTGAAAGAAGCTAAAAGGATCATTGCTGAAAAGCAATTAGTTGGTGCTGCCAACAACACAAAATGGAATGAACTCATCTCAGAAATGCGAGAACTTCCTAATCCACCTTGCTACCGAACTAAGGTAGTTAATGGCTACATATCGGGCTGGGATAGCGAATGGTATTATCACTTACCATTCCCACTACTTAACGTTGAGTGGATTGATATAGAACTAACTGAAACTGTATTAACTTTAGTGCGAAAAATTGGCTTTGAGTTTGAAACAACCAAGTCAACAATCAGAGTTTGGGGTTACTTTCCAAAGTGTTACGAGAGTTTCGGTGAAGAGTATACCTAACAGATAAGGATAGGCCGCGCGTAGCCGCGTCCTTATCCCAAGTGTTGAACA
>NZ_JAJGZS010000060.1:0-1003 GCF_020806285.1 Shewanella sp. 10N.7 | reverse complement strand
ATTTCTCTTAATTGAGAGCAGATAGCCCGTTACTCACGTAACGGGCTTTTTTGTGTCTGGAATTTGCAATGTCTTGAAGTATTGAAAAATGATGTGGCGATATGCGCATGTGAAAGTAGGGTGACCTGTCTGTGTTTATATAGCATGGCGTAATACTGACATAGAACGCGGAGGATTTATCCGCAGCTTGACCATCGCCAAGCGCCATATATCTTTTAAATTAGAGCTTCTTAATTGAGAGCAGACACCCCGTTACTGATGTTACGGGCTTTTTTATGTCTGAAATTTACTAGATGATTGATGCAGATCCCCATAAGCGTGCAGAATAATTCAAAGTAAGAGTCAAATAACACGCTACAAGGTGCAGAGTTTTTGTTGTAAACCGCATCATTTTACAGATATATAGTCGACGGCCAATCATTAAACTGAAACCGACTCATCTTATCCATCTCAAAGTGATACCTGCTACCCTGTGTTATTATAGTCAGGCTTGGGATCTTTATCATATATGGATACCTTTGCTCGATTTACAGTAGAGCTAAGTGAACTCAAAAGTGATTTTAGTCGCGTGACTGAATTAAATCTAAAATATCTTCGGTTATTCTTTCAGGTTCAATTAGAATTGAATACCGCCTCTTTTAATGTGCGGGCTATTTATTGCTTTTGTAAAGATGAAGCTATTCATTCGCACTCAAAATGTGGATAGCTTTACCGCAGTCATCTTTGCGCTGCTAAATAAAAATTAGCATGCATGAAGGTAATAATGGCCGTTAGTCCTTTGTATCACAGACGTTAGGGGGTATTAAGTCGTTATAGCACTGAGGTAATTAACGGCAACGATAGGTAAAAGTGTGGATAACCTTGGGGGTAACGGGTGCGTATCCTGTACTTAAGCAAGGAATACAAAATAACTTCATTTTTATGTAAAAAAGCCCTTGCGCGAAAATCTGATTTGCCTATAATGCGCATCCACTGACACGGCAGAGCGCAATAGCGAAACACT
>NZ_JAJGZS010000005.1:131503-183735 GCF_020806285.1 Shewanella sp. 10N.7 | reverse complement strand
AATACCGGCCTGTCACGCCGGGGGTCGCGGGTTCGAGTCCCGTCCGCTCCGCCAAACAGATCAGCCCTTGTCATATGACAAGGGCTTTTTTGTGCTCAAAATTTACCTTTCACAGTTTGCTTAATTTTTACGTATTTCAAATCAACACCTTATGATGTTAATGAATCTTTAATTAAATGCGTCTAATCTATTAATTATCACTTGCTCTACTTAGGTATTTAGTATTTTATTACTGTAAGTAAAATACAAAGAACATCGGCAAAGATACAGCTAAGCACGTTAGCGCTTTTATAAGGATATATACATGGTGGAACACATCACAGGCATGCTCGCACTCATTGGTGTGTTGTCTTTATTGTGTCAGTGGATCGGCTGGAAGTTACGATTACCTGCAATTTTACCGTTATTGCTGTGTGGACTTTTGTTAGGACCCGGTTTAGACATTTTAAATCCAGACGCCATTTTTGGTGATTTACTGTTTCCTATTATTTCTTTAGGGGTTGCAGTCATCCTGTTTGAAGGCGCATTAACGCTTAACTTTAAAGAAATTAAAGATCACGGCCGCATGGTGACGAATTTAGTCACTTTTGGTGCTTTTATCACTTGGGCATGTATTGCCCCTGCAGCACATTGGTTATTGGGCTTTGAATGGCCTATGGCACTGTTATTTGGTGCGTTAGTTGTGGTAACAGGGCCAACGGTTATTGTCCCTATGCTGCGGACAGTAAGGCCTAAATCAAACCTTGCCAGTATATTGCGATGGGAAGGCATTGTGATAGACCCAATTGGCGCAATTCTTGCGGTTTTAGTTTATGAATATATCGCAGTTGCTGCCGCTGCAGACCCCACCACTCATGTATTGTCAGCATTAGGTATTACTTTACTACTGGGTTTTGGCTTGGGCGCTATAGCTGGCTATTTAATTGGTGTCGCGTTAAGAACCAATGTCTTTCCCCATTATCTTAAAAATACGGCTGTGCTAACCATCATGCTAGGCATGTTTGTTGGTTCTAACTTAATTCAAGAAGAATCAGGTCTGCTGACTGTAACCGTGATGGGAATTTGGCTGGCCAATATGCGCGGCGTGGATATTGCGGATATTTTAGAGTTTAAAGAAACTTTAACGGTACTGTTAATTTCTGCACTTTTTATTTTATTAGCTGCAAGATTAAATTCAACAGCCATGTTAGATCTGGGTTGGGGTGGCATTGGTGTATTAATGGTTGTAATGCTGGTGGCGAGACCATTAAGCATTTGGATTTCAGGCATTGGCACTAACTTGTCCCGCTCTGATAAATGGTTTTTAAGTTGGGTTGCACCGCGCGGTATTGTTGCAGCAGCTATCTCATCACTATTTGCGATAAAACTAGAAGCTATAGGGGTTAACGGCGCGAGCTCAATTGTACCATTAGTTTTCTTAATTATTATCGGTACAGTCGTTATTCAAAGTTTGACTGCAGGCCCATGGGCTAAATTTTTAGGCGTTAAAGCGGATTCGTCACAAGGTTTACTGTTATTTGGCGCATCTAAATTTTCACGTGAGTTAGCTAAAGTGTTAACTGAGAAAAATGTCAAAGTCATGCTTGCTGATAATAACTGGGATAATATTCGTCAAGCGCGTATGGCAAATATTCCAGTGTATTTTGGCAACCCAGCTTCAGAGCATGCCGATAACTTTATGGACTTAAGCGGTATAGGCCGAGTACTAATCCTGTCACCTTATCGACAATTAAACCCACTAGTGAGTTTTCATTTTCAGGACTATTTTGGCAGTGAAAAAGTTTATGGTTTAAATAATGCTGAAGGCGGAAGTGCTAGACATCAATTGTCTGAATCATATTTACAACGTTTATGCTTATTTGGTGAGTCTGTCTCATATGCACGAATTGCCAGTTATATGGCTAAAGGTGCGGTCATCAAGGTGACTAACATCACTGAAAACTTTACGTTGGAAGACTTTAAATCTCGTTATGGCGAAACTGCAATGCCATTAATTTATTTGACTAAAGATCAAAAAGTAAAAATTGTCTCAGGTATTGAGCAAGACTTACCGATAGGCATCGAGCTCATCAGCTTGTTACCACAAGAGGCCCAAGAACAGGACGTCATCCAACGTAACTTAAAAGAAGTGGCTGATAGAGAAGCAAAACTGCTAGCAGAAAAAAGGCAAGCGGAAAAACAACAAGCTGAGCAAAATGAAACGCAAGCAACGGATAAAAAACCGTCCAACAGTCAACATAAGCCTCAAGACTAAAAGTCAGTTTATAATGAATCAATAATCAGTAACAAAAAAGGCTTCGTGTTAACGAAGCCTTTTAGTATAAGTATTTGAATTAATTCAAAGTGATACTTTTCTGTGATTAGTGCTCAGCGATAACTGATAAGACAACTTCGTGATGATTTTTAGTTTTAAATTTATCAAACACGTGCGCCACTTTACCGTCTTGACCAATTAAGAAACTTAAACGATGGATGCCATCGTAGATTTTACCCATAAATTTCTTTTCGCCCCAGACGCCAAATGCATCGGCGATAGCGTGGTCTTCATCACTCAATAACGAGAAGTTAAGCTCTTGTTTGTCGTTAAACTTAAGCAGTTTAGCAACAGGATCAGGACTTAACCCTAAAACAGTAACCTTGTGGTTGGTAAGTTCCGCTTTACTGTCACGTAAACCTTGAGCTTGAACTGTACAACCTGGAGTAGACGCTTTTGGGTAAAAATAGACTAATACTGGCCCCTCTTTTAATGCATCCGTTAAAGAGATAGTTTCATCAAATTGGTTTTGTAGAGAAAACTGCGGTGCTAAATCACCAACGGTTAGGGTATTCATGTAAAGTCCTTATTCAATTATTTTATTTTTCACTTGCCTGCATATGATTGATTGAACAATCTAAAGAGAGTTCAGTTGCGAGTTCATGAATACTTTTCTCAAGCTTTATTAGATCAACTTTTTCAGGAACGTTAATCGTGAACAAAATTGTTTGAGTTAAGTTGTCATCATCAGCATGAGAACGCACAGCAGCTAAATCTAAAGAACGATCAGCTAAGAATTCAGTGATACGTTTCATCGTGCCGCGCTGATCTTGGCCATTAACGCTGACTTCAATACGAGAAACAAAATTCTTAGGCGTATGTTTGGAGGTACGCTTCATCACAGTGAGTAACTCAAGCTCAACACTTAAGCCTGGTAACAAGGTTTCTATCTTAGTGATTGCAGCCCAAGAACCTGAAATCATCATGATGAGTGTGAACTCATTACCGAATAAAGCCATACGGCTATCGACGATGTCACAATCACATTCACTTGCTAAACGGGCTAGGCGACTTACTAAACCAGGGCGATCTGCACCCATAGCAGTAACGACCAGATAGTTGGTCATGGATTTTCCTCACTTTTTCGATATCATAGAGCGTAAACTAGCGAACTAACGCAAAGTTTTTTTGCGGAGCGTAATGCTAACATAACTAGAACTAAACCACATAAGTATGTACGTAATAGGCTATAAACTGTCTGAAAAGTGGTATGTTGAGACACTTATAATTAATAAGTATTGATTTGTAAGGAAATAAAGTTTATTTCTGCATGTATTAAATAAGATATAAATTCTAAAAAAGTGTTTAAATAAGTCGATAATTTTACAGTTTTGTAGAAATGCATTTGAGAGCCCCGTTAATGCTTGTCATTAGTAGTAGGCATAAGTAACATAGCGAATCCTGAAACCTTGGGGAATTTAGATGATAAACGGAAGCATCGTTGCCTTAATCACACCTATGAATAGTGATGGCACAGTAGATTACAGCAGTCTAGAAAGACTAGTAGAATTTCATATTGACCAAGGCACAGATGCGATTGTAGCCGTGGGTACCACTGGAGAGTCAGCGACTCTACCAATGAAAGAGCATGCACAAGTGGTTGCTCAAACCGTTAAATTTGCTGCTGGCAGAATACCTGTTATTGGCGGAAACGGCGCAAATGCAACGGCTGAAGCCATTGAGTTGACCCAATCTATGGCCGACTCAGGTATCGTTGGTATGCTTGGGGTTACGCCATATTACAATAAGCCTTCACCTAAGGGCCTAATTGCTCATTACAAAGCGGTTGCTGCTTGTACTGATATCCCACAAATTCTATATAATGTGCCAGGCAGAACATCAGTTGATATGTTGCCTGAAACGGTAGCTGAATTAGTTTCAGTGAGTAACATTATTGGCGTTAAAGAAGCGACCGGTGATTTGACCCGTGTGGCTAAATTACGTGAACTTTGTGGTAATGACTTTAAGTTATACAGTGGCGATGATGCTACTGCTCGTGACTTTTTATTATTAGGCGGTGACGGCGTAATTTCTGTTGCGAATAATATTGTACCAAAATCATTCAAAGCAATGTGTGACGCTGCATTAGCAGGCGATCATGCACTATCAGAAAGCATTAATTTGCCGATGAAAGGACTGTATGAACATTTGTTCTGTGAAGCTAACCCAATTCCGGTTAAATGGGCTGCACATCAGATGGGTTTAATCAGTCAAGGGCATATTCGTTTACCTTTAACTGAACTTTCTGAGCAGTTTCATGGTCTGTTGTTAGAAGCGATGAAACAAGCCCATATAGAGGTAAACCGATAAATGTTGAAGCAAGTCACCCCAATTTTACTGATTGCTGCCGTTACAGCGTGTAGTACGCCGACAGATCGTCGAGTTGCAAATGGTAGTGAAGATTTTACTAATGCCAAAGAAGTACCACTTCTTACCATTCCAGAAGGATTAACTGAACCGACGTACAGTCGTGAATATGATATCCCTAAAGCTGGTGAAGGCGTAAACAAAGAACTGATTGGTAAACGTTTAGATATCCGTCCTCCATTATTAGTTCTGCCGATGTCTGAAGGTACCCGTGTCGAAGAAGGCACCGATAATATTAAAATTATCGTTGAATCTATCGCAAGCACAAAAGACCTTAAGCAAGAAGTGTTCGAAAATCTTAAAGGCTTCTTAGCTAAGTACGATGTTGCTATCGAAAAAGAAGATTATGAAGCTGGTGTTCTCGAAACGGGTTGGATTGAGAACAAAGACGTTATCGAAACAAGCTGGTTTGGTGATGACAAAGTTTATTTACTTCGTCAACGCTACCGCTACGATGTTGACGTGAGTCCTCATGGCCGTTCAGGTAGCATGAGTATCGATCTTGTAGAACATGAAGAATCTTATGACGGCGAAGAACAAGAAATCTTTTTAAGCGGTGAAGACCAACGTCGTTACACCATTGATATGCTCAATAACACCATTGCTTATATGAGTGTTAAGCGTGAAAAGCAAATCAAAGCTGACCGTATTGAACAGAGTTTAGGGATTGATGTAGATCTCGTTGCTGAAACTGAAGAAAGAGGCGCTTTCTGGATTGCTGAAGCTGATTATACAAAAACATGGGATCGTTTGCGTATCGTTATGCCTGAGCTAGGTTTTGATATTGTTGATATGAACTCAGCTAAAGGCCTTTATTACATCGTTCTTGAAGAAAGCGGCGGATTCTGGAGCTCGTTATGGGGCGAAGATAAATTACCGTTAGAACGTGGTAACTATCGTGTTGAACTTGTTGAAACAGCAGACAAAGAACAAACAGAAATCTTTATTAAAGATGCTGCCGGTGAGCCGTTAGATAACGAAGTTATTACTGAGCTTTACCGCGTATTAAGCGAAGCGATGAAAGCAGACCGTAAAGTACGATAGGCTATAAAGTAAATAATTATTTGATGTTGCTTTAAAATGCATCAATTTATTACAAAGAGACACATTTATGTGTCTCTTTTTTTTATGCTTAATTTGGCTAAATATATAGTTATTTAGTTTGAATTAATCTACATAAGAGGTGATAACCGCTAATATGTGAACTGTAATTCAGTTTTAATCGTACAAAACCAAGTGTTAATGAAATGTGTATTTTGTAAGTAAAGGTAAAACGCCTTGATACCAGCTTGCTGCTGGGTAAACTAACGTTTGCTTCAATCCTTTTAACATTTTGTATATGAGTTTGACGAACGGAATTCCGATGAAAAAAATAATTATATTACTCGTTGCATTAGGTCTAGCTTGGTTCGGCTACCAATCGACTCTATCTCCTAGTAACACCAAAGAGCGTGTTAAACCTATTCCGAATGTTGTTGTGGCCAAAGTTGCCATGTTACCTGTGCGTGATGAAGTGGAAGCGATTGGTACAAACAAGGCTTTCGAATCTATTACCATTACCCCTAAAGTGACTGAGCAAATTGCGACAATCAATTTTAACGACGGTGAAAAAGTACAGAAGGGCGACTTACTGGTTCAACTTCGTAACCGTGAACAACTCGCCAAAGTGCAAGCAGCAGAAGTCAAAGTGAAAGACCATCTGCGCGAACTTGACCGAATCCGAAGTCTTGTGACCAGTAAAACAGTGGCGGAACTTGAGCGAGATAGGTTACAAACTTTAATCGACACCACTCGCGCAGAACTTGAGCAAGCTAAAGCGGCATTAGAAGATAGAGCCATTCATGCGCCGTTCTCTGGCCGTTTAGGGCTTAAACAAGTCAGTGTCGGTTCGCTAGTGTCTCCTGGCACTCAAATCACCACCTTAGATGATGTCAGCAAGATTAAGCTCGACTTTTCAGTACCTGAGCGTTTTATTCAAGAATTACAGTTAGGCAAAAGTGTTGAGTCAAAAGCCATCGCTTTTCCTGATCGTATTTTTAAAGGCGTTGTGACTTCAATCGATAGTCGCGTCAACCCTTCAACGCGCGCAGTGATTGTACGCGCCATCATTGATAACGCCGATGCTGCTTTATTGCCAGGCATGTTAATGAAAGTAAAACTGATTAAACAAAATCGAGAAACCTTATTATTACCAGAATCTGCGATTATCCCCATCCAATCTAAACAGTTCGTATACATAGTTAACGATGAAAATGTGGTAGAGCAAAAGCCAGTAACGCTTGGGATCCGTAATCGTGGCTGGGTAGAAATCATCGACGGCGTGGAGATTGGTACGCCGGTCATTATTCGTGGCTTACTTAAAGTCAGACCGGGCGATGAAGTGAAAACTGAAGCAGCTGAAGCATTTAATTTTGCCAAGGTCGCTGGTTCGGAGAATGCGGCATGATTTTAACTGATATCTCTGTAAAAAGACCGGTATTAGCCTCTGTTATCAGTATTTTGATTATCATTCTTGGTTTAGTGTCTTTTGAAAAATTGCCATTACGAGAATACCCTAATATTGACCCGCCAGTGGTATCGATTGACACCCGCTATCGTGGTGCGAGTGCCTCGGTTGTTGAAAGCCGTATTACCCAACTAATTGAAGATAGGATTAGCGGCGTAGAAGGGATTAAGCATGTTAGCTCCCGTAGCCGTGACGGGCGCTCATCTGTCACATTAGAATTTGATGTTGGCCGTGATATTGAAGCGGCTGCCAATGATGTACGTGACAGAATCTCAGGTTTACTGGATAACTTACCTGAAGAAGCCGATCCACCAGAGGTTGAAAAAGCCAATGGTGGTGATGAAGTCATCATGTGGTTAAACCTGGTCTCTGATCAAATGACCACATTGCAGCTCACCGATTATGCGCGCCGTTATTTAACTGACCGTTTTTCTGTGGTCGATGGCGTGGCTAATATTCGTTTAGGTGGCGGTAAAGTCTATGCAATGCGGATTTGGATTGACCGACAAGCCCTAGCGTCTCGAAATTTGACCGTAGCTGATGTTGAATCTGCGCTGCGCTCAGAAAACGTAGAATTACCAGCGGGGTCCATTGAATCTAAAGAGCGTCACTTTACTGTCCGTGTGGATAGAAGTTTTAGAACAGAACAAGACTTTGCCAATCTCGTGATTACACAAGGTAATGATGGCTATTTGGTGAGGCTAGGTGATGTTGCTAAGGTACAAATTGGCTCTGAAGAAGAGCGGATTATGTTCCGTGGTAATACTGAGTCGATGATTGGTTTAGGCGTGTCTAAACAATCTACCTCAAATACTTTAGAAGTGGCACGTGCTGCCAATGCGTTAGTGGATGAAATCAATCCTACATTACCTGCAGGAATGGAGATAAAACGCTCATACGACAGTTCAGTATTTATTGAAGCATCGATTAAAGAAGTTTATCAGACGCTGTTTATTGCAATGATACTGGTGATCATTGTGATTTATTTGTTCTTAGGTAGCGTGCGCGCCATGCTGATACCTGCGTTAACCGTTCCTGTATCACTTATGGGCACGTTTATCGTGTTATATACACTTGGGTATACCATTAACCTATTAACCCTTTTGGCGATGATCTTAGCCATTGGTATGGTAGTAGATGATGCGATTGTGATGCTGGAGAATATTCACCGCCGAATTGAGCAAGGCGATTCTCCATTAAAAGCGGCATACCTTGGTGGACGTGAGGTGGCATTCGCTGTTGTTGCAACAACCTTGGTACTTATCGCAGTGTTCATGCCGATTAGTTTCCTTGATGGTGATTTAGGAAAACTATTTAAAGAATTTGCTGTCACCATGAGTGCAGCTGTGATGTTTTCAAGCTTAGTCGCCCTGACACTTAGCCCAATGATGTGTTCTAAGTTACTAAAACCTGCGGGTCAATCATCTTGGTTAGTGCGTAAAGTCGATGCCATGATGGATTTTGTCACTAATATCTACCAGTCCAATCTGCAATCTGCCATTAAACAACCTTATTTTATCGGTTTAATTGTTGTTGCTGCATTTGCTGTCAGTGGTTATTTGCTTAATAAAGTCCCGCAAGAATTTGCACCACAAGAAGATCGCGGTTCGATGTTCTTAGTGGTTAATGGCCCACAAGGTGCAAGCTTTGAATATATTGAAAAGTATATGGATGAAATCGAAGGTCGCTTAATGCCTTTGGTTGAATCTGGAGATATCAAGCGTTTGTTAATTCGAGCACCACGTGGTTTTGGATCTGGTGCTGACTTCTCTAATGGTATGGCCATTATCGTACTTGAAGATTGGGCTGAGCGTCGCCCAGCGAATGAAATCATTACCGACATCCGTTCGCGTATATCTGACTTAGCTGGTGTAAGAGCTTTCCCGATCATGCGTCAAGCCTTTGGTCGAGGTGTGGGTAAACCTGTGCAGTTTGTATTAGGTGGTCCAAGTTACGAAGAACTCGCAATGTGGCGTGACATCATGATTGAAAAAGCAGGTGAGAACGAAATGCTTGCGGGTCTTGATCATGATTACAAAGAAACTAAGCCGCAGTTGAGAGTGGCGATTGATAAAGATCGCGCAGCAGATTTAGGTGTATCAATTTCGCATATTGGTCGCACGTTAGAGTCGATGTTAGGTTCTAGATTAGTCACTACCTTCATGCGCGATGGTGAAGAATACGATGTGATTATTGAAGGTAATCGTGAAAATCAAAACACTGCAACGGATCTTGAAAATATTTATGTTCGTTCAGACCGAAGCGGTGAGTTAGTCCCTTTATCAAATTTAGTGACAGTGGAAGAGTACGCTGATGCCAGTTCACTTAACCGCTATAACCGAATGCGGGCTATTACCATAGAGGCTAACTTAGCCGATGGCTATAGTTTGGGTGAAGCATTAGATTATATGAATGATATTGCGGATACTTATTTACCTGCTGAAGCTGTTATCAGTTACAAAGGCCAGTCTTTAGATTATCAAAGTTCTGGTAGTTCAATGTACTTTGTCTTTGTGTTGGCATTAGGGATTGTGTTCTTGGTGTTGGCTGCGCAATTTGAAAGTTATGTGCATCCAATGGTGATTATGTTAACGGTTCCGCTAGCCACTTTAGGCGCGTTAATTGGCCTGTGGTTTACTGATCAAAGTATCAATATCTACAGCCAAATCGGGATTATCATGCTGGTGGGGCTTGCGGCTAAAAACGGTATTTTAATCGTTGAGTTTGCCAACCAATTACGTGATAAAGGGATTGCGTTTGATGATGCGGTAATTCAAGCATCATCCCAGCGTTTACGTCCTATCTTGATGACAGGTATTACGACAGCAGCTGGCGCAATACCCTTAGTTATGTCGAGCGGAGCAGGTGCAGAAACCCGCTTTGTTATTGGTGTGGTGGTACTTTCAGGCATATTGTTAGCCACGTTCTTTACACTACTTGTGATACCTGTGGCGTATAGTATATTCGCCCGTAATAGTAGCTCACCAGATGCGATCACAAAACAGCTTGAACAAGAACTTTCAAATGATTAATTAAGCTATATTAAAACTGAAGAGCTAATTAGCAAACTTAAAAGCCAGTTATTCGTAACTGGCTTTTTATTGTTTTCTATTTATGACTACTAAGCATAAATGAATATCTCATTGTTTATAAATCCCATGTGATATGTTCCGATAGTTAACGTTAGTCGTAAAATAATGACTAAGCTCAAAATCAATGGATAATAGCTATATGCTGTCACAATCAAGTACCAAGTAGAGCGCAGATGAAAAAGACCGACAAAAAATTAGATAATCAAATTAGAGATACGCTGACAGAGGTGTGCGAGGTATTACTCGAGCAATGTTCAGGATTTGAATGGTTAACCCATACTGTTAATTTCAATGCTTTCCCTGCGTCGTTAAAAGTGGTGTGTATTTTTGAAAATGATCCGCAGCTCACTCAATTAGCGTTGAGCAAAGAAGATACTTTTATTCAAAACTTAATCACCCATAAATTATTGCAACAGGGCATTAAAGTACAAGCCAAACAAATCGTGTTTGAAAGTGAAACACGATGTGAGGCGCAGCATAACGGTAATTGGGCACAGCGCTTGAAATGAGGTTTGGTATTTGACCAACTAAATAATAAAAAGATGACTTAAGTTATGTTGGCAGTTGCGCTATCGTTATTTTAATTAGAGGCATAAAAAAGGGAAGCAGATGCTTTCCCTTTGGCTTTAATAGACTAAAACGTTACGCTGCTTGTATTTGTTTCGCAACAGCAGCCGTTTTTGCTTCTAGTTCTTCTGAGTCGAAATCATCAACGTTAATTGATTTCAAACGCCCAACTTCAGCTCTTTCGAGTAATGCAACTTCAGCATCGCTTAACACGCCAAGTGCTTTACCTTCTGCAGCAATTTTATCTAACCACATGAATGGTAGACGTTTACCTGCTGCTTTACATACCTTGTCATACAATGGCTCTGAAGCCAGAATATCCAGTAAGGTTTGTTCTTGAATACCCACTACGTTGTGCTCTGAAGGCGTCCAGAATTGGCCTTGACCTAAGCGGTCTCGGCTGGCACACGGAGTTTGCATAATCTTTGATACTTTATGGTCCAGTACATCACTAGGACGCTTAAGAGGGCGACCAAACGGGAAGATAACAGCACGCAGTGCAAAACCTAGTCCCATAGGGAAGTTATCTAATAAGTCATCTAATGACGTTTGTAACTTATAAAGTGAATCTTCAACCGCCCATTGTACTAATGGTAAGTCTTCAGTTAAACGACCTTCGTCTTCATAACGTTTAAGCGTTGCTGATGCTAGGTATAGCTGACTTAATAAATCACCTAAACGTGCTGAAATACGTTCTTTACGTTTTAAGTTGCCGCCTAAAGTGGCCATTGCCAAGTCTGACAATAAGGCTAAGTTAGCACTGAAACGGTTCATCTGCTGATAGTAACGTTTTGTTTTATCGCTATATGGTGATTTAGAGAAATGACTTGATGTCACACCCATCCAGAAGCTTCGAACAAAGTTAGACATGGCAAATCCGATATGACCGAAAATGGCACTATCAAAGTTACTTAGTCCTTTGCCTGATGTGGTATCAAAAGCGGATTCCATTTCAGCAAGTACATATGGATGACAACGAATCGCACCTTGACCGTAAATGATCATCGAGCGGGTAAGAATGTTTGCACCTTCAACAGTAATTGCAATTGGCGCTGCTTGGTAGCCGCGACCTAAATAGTTATTCGGGCCAAGACAAACACCTTTACCACCGTGGATATCCATCGCATCGATAACACACTTTTGCATTCTATCGGTAAGATGGTATTTAACGATGGCGGAAATAACCGATGGCTTTTCACCTAAACCAATCCCTACAGTCGTAAGAGAGCTTACAGCGTCCATAAGGTAAGCATTACCACCGATACGTGCCATTGGCTCTTCGATGCCTTCAAGCTTACCAATAGGAAGCTTAAATTGACGACGAATACGTGCATAAGCACCCGTTGCGAGAGCAGCAGTTTTTATGCCACCAGCAGAATTTGAAGGTAGAGTAATACCACGACCAACCGATAAACATTCAACCAGCATACGCCAGCCTTGACCTGCCATTTCTGGGCCACCGATGATGAAGCTTAATGGTACAAAGACTTCGTTACCGCGCGTTGGGCCGTTTTGGAACATACAGTTCAGTGGGAAGTGACGGCGACCTGTTTCAACACCTGGAATATCCGTTGGGATAAGCGCACAAGTAATGCCTAGATCTTCAGTATCACCTAATAAGCCATCGGGATCGCGTAATTTAAATGCTAAACCTAATACAGTAGCAACAGGGGCTAGGGTGATGTAGCGTTTGTTCCATGTTAGTTTCATACCTAACACTTCTTCGCCCTCAAATTCCCCTTTACATACCACACCAAAATCTGGAATGGCGCCAGCATCACTACCAGCTTCTGGGCTAGTTAATGCAAAACAAGGTACTTCTAAACCTTTTGCAAGACGAGGTAAGTAGTGGTCTTGTTGCTCTGGCGTTCCATAGTGCTGCAATAATTCACCAGGGCCTAACGAGTTTGGTACACCTACTGTTGAAGCAAGTTCACTACTTAAACCAGCAAGTTTTTGTAATACACGTGATTGAGCGTAAGCAGAATATTCAAGACCACCGTATTTTTTCTTGATAATCATGGCAAAGAAACCTTCGTCTTTCAGGTATTGCCATACTTCTTGGGGTAAGTCAGCTAACTCATGAGAAACTTGATGCTGGTTAACCATTTTACACACAGTTTCAACAGGGCCGTCTAGGAAGGCTTGTTCTTCTGCAGTTAAACGCCCTTTAGGGTAATTGTGCAATTTATTCCAGTTTGGGTTACCGGCAAATAAATCAGCTTCCCACCATGTGGTTCCAGCTTCGATTGCTTCTTTTTCTGTTGAAGACATTTCAGGCATGATGCCCTGATAGACTTTAAGCAATGGACGTGAAATGAAGTTTTGGCGAAATGATTTTACGTTTAGCGGTAGTGCTAAGACTAAAAAAACAATCCATGCCACGATACCAACAATATCTAATACGCTGCCAATTAGCATGACGACTGCAGCGGCGATGGTAGCCGTGAGTAGCGATACTCGCATATAAGTGGCTGCGCCGAGCACTGCGATCATGGCGATGATCCAAGTCAGGGTAGTCAATGTCTTTCTCCTTAAAGCATTCAAAAATTGAGCACTTACAAATTAATGATCCTATTCACAGAAGTGACTTGTGGTCAGACCTCTATCACATAAAATTAAACCTTACTGCACACGATTACAAGTTTTTTCAAACAATTGTTTAAAATATTTTCTACAATAAAAATATCCCAAAAATGTTTTGCACTAGGTACAATAGTTATTAGATAAAATTATGACTTATAAAACTTTTTAAGGCGTTTCCCCATGTGTGAGTTATTAGCGATGAGCGCTAACGTTCCAACTGATATTGTGTTTAGTTTCACAGGTTTAGCTGAAAGAGGCGGTGTCACTGGTCCTCATGTCGATGGCTGGGGAATTACTTTCTATGAAGGCAAGGGTAGCCGTACTTTTAAAGATGCTTGTCCAAGCAGTGAATCACATATTGCCAAATTGATTAAATCTTACCCTATTAAAAGTGAGATAGTGGTTAGCCATATTCGTCAGGCTAATCGTGGTTGTGTGTCACTTGAAAATACCCATCCTTTTACCCGTGAGTTATGGGGTAAGTATTGGACATATGCTCACAATGGTCAGTTATCTGATTATCAAGAAAAGTTTGTTGTTAATCGTTTTCAACCGGTTGGCGATACAGATAGTGAATTAGCATTTTGTTGGATTATGGAACAAGTGTTAGTTGAATTTGGCTCTAAGCAACCTGAAGATATGAATCAAGTGTTTACATTTATAGCTGGGTTAGCCGACGAAGTAAGAGCCCTTGGTGTGTTTAATATGATTTTGAGTGATGGGATCGATTTAATGACCTATTGCAGTAATAACTTATGTTACATCACCCGCCGTGCACCTTTTGGCAAAGCAAAGTTAATTGATACCGATGTGGTTATTGATTTTGATAAAGAAACCACACCGAACGATGTGGTCACTGTGATTGCTACTAGACCACTAACTAAAGATGAAGAGTGGCATATTTTAAAACCGGGTGAATGGAAGCTATTCAGACAAGGTGAGCTTCAGGCCTGCAACTGATTGTAGATATTAATTTGAACTCTTTGTGATAGAAGAAATATCTTTGTGATAATAAAAAGTGACAGTCGATAATCGACTGTCACTTTTTTTGGTTAAAACTTAATTACTTGGACATTGAGCAAATGTAGATTTAAATCTACAAATATTAGTACCAGAACGTCTGTAAAAAACTTTACTATTATATGGGGTGTTTCAAACACCTGCTTTGTAGTCTATTTAGTAAAAGGTACAAGTGTTTCGTTTTCTATAGGCTCTAAAAATTGATAATTATCTATTTGTATGTCGAGCTGTTTACTGCCTTTTGAGAAATGGCTTAACCTTATTGGTAAGTAGCCTAAATCAGGTGCCATCCAAAAAAATGTCTGACGTTTTTTGCTGGTTCTGACAACTTCAATTTTAATGGTGTCGTATGAGCCACTTTCAAGTGTCATTAATTCTTTACCAACAATCTTAAATTCGTAATCATCTAACTCTTTTTCTTTGACCATGGTGTAGTGCAATTTTTCTGGAGGATTGTACATATCCATTCTAAATTGCAGTTGCACCATTAATGGATCGAGAATGTTGCTTTCGAATGTTAACTTTTCGCGCTCGTCTTTATATATAGTATGAATAACACCTTGCCCTTCAGCGAATACCGTTTGTTCACTATAGTCGCTACCGGTTCCTGAGCGTTTGCTCATGTAGCGGATAGGTTTTAATTTACCCTCTACTAATTGAAACTCGCTGCTAATATTACGCACATCAGACAACATCAATAAACTGACATCGCTATCGAAACGATATTGATAGTAACCATTATCTGAGGCCGGCAGTTGATAACGAGCCTTGCCTAAATGAATACTGCCATAGTAAACATTATATTCAGCATTGTGAGCAGCAAGGGGCTTGAGGTAGTTAGGTGAATGTTCTATTTCTGTGTCTGTGGCAATATTCTGTGTGTGTTTATCTGATTGTTGTGCTGTGGTGATAGGGGATGTTTCGGCATTAACGGGTGAAAAAGGCTGCAGCAATAGGGCTGCTATTACTACTGCAGTTAATGAAGTGTTATTTGTCGTAGTAATATTCGAAAAATCGGATAATAATTTAACCAAAGCAGTACCTACGTAAGAGAGTTAAAAAGGTAACGATAAAACCAATGTCGCCATATCGGGTTTCCATTCAAATTTTGACAGTGAAATTTTGCCTTTGTTCACTTCAATTCCTTCTGATCTTAGTCGCTCTTGTTGGTTTTGGAAATTAATCGTGTTGAGTTTAAAAGATATTTTACCTTGGCTATTGATAACTCTATGCCAAGCTAAGTTTAAATGTGGTGGTGCTTCTTGTAGTGCTCGAGATACATAGCGAGCACGACCAGGAAGTCCTGCTAAATCTGCAACTTTGCCATAGGCAAGTACATTGCCTTCAGGGATCATGTTGACGATAAACCAGATTTTTTGTTTTGGCGAAAGCGGATTCATTCAATAATCATCACAGCAAAAACAACAGCATAATCTATCAGTTGCTTGATAGGAATCTTTGCAAAGTTAAAGTGACGTTTTATTTGAACAGAGCATTTAAATCACGGCTAAATAGATGCACAAAAAGTGTGATAATGCGCCAGCGAGTACAAACAAATGCCATATAGCGTGGTTATACGGAATACGCTTATTAATGTAGAAAATGACACCTATGCTGTAAAAGGCTCCGCCTGCTAATAGCAGATTAAAACCTAAATCTGTCATACCTTTGATGAGATCATTCATAACCGTAACGCATAACCAGCCCATAACGAGATATAGGATGACACTAAAGGCTTTGAAGCGGCCGATAAAAAGTGTCTTGAATATGATGCCACCCAGTGCAAGTATCCAAATAGCAGCCAAAACAATATTTGCTTGTTCCCCGTCTAAGCTAATCAGCATAAGGGGAGTGTAAGTGCCGGCAATTAATGTATAAATGGCACAATGATCGGCCATTTTAAAACGTTTTCGCCAAAGTTGTGATTTGCTTGAATGGTATAAAGTTGATGCTAGAAATAGTAAAACGATACTGAGACCGTAAATTCCGATGCCAAGCATCTCAGTGGTATTTAAATGTGTCGATCCCTTAACTAACATTGCCACCATGGCGACGAGGCCTGCTAACACTCCTATTCCATGGGTGACACTGTTTGCTAGCTCTTCAGTCGCACAATAGTCAGACTGAGAGCATGAGTTAGTTTCAATTTTGGGCGCCACATTTAACTCAAGAGACATCTTGGTATACAACTTAATAAACTAATTGGAAAATTAGAGTAACAGCTTAAATTGTAAAACACTAGATTTTTAGCGTACATGTGTAAGCTAAATTTAAAAGTGTATTAATTCAGTTTGTTAGCAAAGTATTATGTGTTTTATGGTCTTCTCGATGCTTTATTGAACTAATTTAAAGATTGAGTATCAGATAATATTCAGCGATTAAAACAGTAGTGAATGCTTGTAGTGAATGTCAGTAGCATTAGCCTTTAGAGACAGCAGCTGTAAGCAGAGATTAGGTTGACCAAGACTAGACAATCAAACCAATGCTTTATTCATCGCTTGATAAATCGTTTTAACACGGACATTTTTTAACACTAACTTTTTTACACTATATGCGATAAAGCGTTATAGCGTTTTATAATCACCAAGGCGATAGGATGCGCTAAATGACCCACAAGCATGAACCTAAACTTTTAACAAAAGAGCTATCTACTTCGTCGTTAGCTGCTGTAAAGGATAGTGCTTCATCAAAACAAGACTCGCCCCATGCAAATTTTAATGAAGAGATTAACCTAAGCGAATCTACAAATTTCAATCAATCTTGTTCAGAAGATATTCAAAGTCATATTATTGCTAGCGATGCCGTTTCTCAATATGTAAATGATAGCGATAACATTGAGCTTTCTGAATTAAACTTTTCTCTAGCCTTAGCCATAGCAAGCCAAAACCACAACGAATCATTAAGTTTTGATGAGCCATTTCAACTTGATGAATCTTTTAAATTAGATAGTAAAATAACTCAATCAAATTATTCATCCGCAAAAGATATTGGTACCGTTTCTAAATTTAAAACGATAAGGAAATCGTTAACTCTAACCGTGTTTATGGTAGCAATTGCTCATATTTTAGCTTTTGTCATATTGCTAGTTCTTGCTGAACAGACAGTCAACATTTTCGTAGAAATCGCCACCTCGAAACAAGAAAATCAAACTGAAACGAAAGAGATCAATGCTTATTTTATTACTGCTGAGCAGTTAGACAGCCTAATCAATCAAGATACGTCAGCCTCAGACGTGAATGAAACCCAAATTGATAACACAGCTACTGAACCACAAGATAACGCCATTACAATACAAGATGCAGTCAAAGAGGAAGTCATAGAGGAACGAGTTGATGATGCAACAAGTGTAGAAACTAAAATCAATACTGTTAATTTACCTGAAATGAATTCATCTGATAACCAATTAATTGAAGTTAAAGAAATTTATGAAATCAATACGATAATTGAAACCAAAGAAGATTTTAATTGGGCAAATATAGACAGCATGTATTTACAGCAAGAAAAGGATGATGATGTAAGCTCCCATTTGTTTAAAGACAAAGAATTAAATCAACACTTATTTACAGGAACAAATGCAGTTAAGCATCAAGTATTGAAAAACTTAAATCAGCAAGCACTTAATACTTTAATTTCACAGCAAGCTCATTTAGCGACCTCAAAGAGTGGGGCAAGTTTAAGCGAGCTCACGCCTGAGATGTTTGATATTGAAATTATCGAGATTGAAGACAAGCGACAAGCAACCACACTTGACCATAGATTAGACCCCAATAGAATTATGAAACATGGGGAGACATGCTATCGTATTGTGCCATTACCTACGCAAATTAATCCTCATGCAGAAGGTCTAGGTTTTGCTGAGCCCTGTGATAGTGCAAAAATGAAGCAAGCCTTGAGCAAGGCAATTCAAAATAGATTATCTAAAGTGCAATTACCTTAAACATTTGCTGACTATTTATCCATTTTTGAAACCAATCATTGCTTTTTCTCTTAATAATAATTCACTTAATATATTAATTTGATATTCATAGCTATAATTTCTGCTTAATATCAAATGCTTATCGCGTGAATTAATTTGATTGATTCTTGTGTTTGCCTGACTTTATTTCACTTGTATTTTATTTCATTAGCTGAGTATACTGCTTGCATCTTGTCGGAGTGCCTTATGGCTGAGACCGTTTATTCGGGATCCGTTGAACCTGATCAGGTTAAAACCTGCGAAGGAAACAAGCAGTTAATTTGCTATTTCTTCTTATTGTTTATGTCCAATTTAATTCAACAAACGTTGAAATTGATGTTGAAACATACAGTGTGATTTTGATTGTTCTTTACCTTTAGAATGACCAAAAATACAAAAAGAGTATCCAAAATTTATGGATGTTTTTTAAACATTAAATGCAAATTACAGAGTTATGTATAACTCGCTCGTCATCAACACACCTCTCCAGACAAGCAACTCTATTTCATTAATTTTGAGGTTGCTAATGTCAAATCGTCGTCAAACCCGTGAACAAGCCCAGGCTTTCATTGATACGTTAAAGCCGCTACAACACCCTAATTCCGAGAAAATATATTTAAGCGGATCCCGTGAAGATTTATTAGTCGGTATGCGCCAAATTCATCAGACAGACACCATTTTAGGTGGCAGCGACGATGCTCCAGTAACAGAGAAAAACCCACCAATCAAAGTGTATGATTGTGCAGGTGCTTATTCAGATCCCGATGCTGAAATTAACGTTCGATTAGGTTTAAACAAATTTCGCGAAAGTTGGATTGATGAACGTAAAGATACCGAGCAACTTGCAGGTGTGAGTTCTGATTTTACTCAGCAACGATTAGCGGATGATGGCTTGGATCATTTACGTTTTGAAGCGTTAGTTCCCCCAAAGCGTGCTAAAACGGGTAAGTGTGTGACTCAAATGCACTATGCTCGCCAAGGTATTATCACACCAGAAATGGAATACATTGCCATTCGCGAAAATATGGCCCGTGAGCAAGTTACCGATGAAATCCTTACGCAAAAAGCACCAGGTGAAGCCTTTGGCGCAGTGATTGGACAACCAATTACGGCTGAGTTTGTTCGTGATGAAGTGGCTCGTGGTCGTGCAATTATTCCATTAAATATCAACCACCCAGAAGCTGAACCCATGATCATTGGGCGTAACTTTTTAGTAAAAGTAAACGCGAATATTGGTAATTCTGCGGTGACGTCATCAATCGAAGAAGAAGTCGAGAAATTAGTCTGGTCTACCCGCTGGGGCGCGGATACGGTTATGGATTTATCAACTGGCCGTTATATTCATGAAACGCGAGAGTGGATCATCCGAAATTCACCAGTACCCATTGGCACGGTGCCGATTTATCAAGCGTTAGAAAAAGTGAACGGTGTTGCTGAAGATCTTACATGGGAGGTATTTCGCGATACCTTGATTGAACAAGCAGAGCAGGGCGTTGATTACTTTACTATTCATGCTGGTGTGTTATTGCGTTATGTGCCGATGACCGCCAAGCGGTTAACTGGTATCGTTTCCCGTGGTGGTTCAATCATGGCGAAGTGGTGCTTAAGCCATCATAAAGAAAGTTTTTTATATGAACATTTCAAAGAGATCTGTGAAATCTGCGCCGCTTATGATGTGTCTTTATCTTTAGGTGATGGCATGCGCCCTGGCAGTATTGCCGACGCGAATGATGAAGCACAATTTGCAGAACTCGAAACCTTAGGTGAATTAGTAAAAGTGGCTTGGGAATATGATGTGCAAACCATCATTGAAGGTCCTGGTCATGTGCCAATGCAATTGATTAAAGTGAATATGGAAAAGCAACTCGCCCATTGCGATGAAGCGCCATTTTATACTTTAGGCCCACAAACGACGGATATCGCTCCCGGTTACGATCATTTTACCTCAGGCATTGGCGCTGCAATGATGGCTTGGTATGGCGTTGCTATGTTGTGTTATGTCACGCCAAAAGAGCACCTAGGTTTACCCAACAAAGAAGATGTTAAACAAGGTTTAATTGCTTATAAAATTGCAGCTCACGCAGCAGATGTCGCAAAGGGTCATCCTGGCGCTCAAATACGTGATAATGCATTGTCAAAAGCCCGTTTTGAATTTCGCTGGGAAGATCAATACAACTTAGGTTTAGACCCTGATACAGCCCGCGCTTATCATGATGAATCTTTACCACAAGAATCTGCCAAAGTCGCCCATTTCTGTTCTATGTGTGGTCCAAAATTTTGCTCAATGAAAATCACACAAGAAGTCAGAGAATATGCAGCAAAGCAAGAAAAACAAGCACAAAGTGCAGTAACAGAGCAGCTAGTATCAGTTGTGGATGCCAGCGAATTTAAAGCGAAACAAGTTTCAGATGCTAATGCTGAAAAACAAGTCATTGAAGTTAATGCGGCGATGGCGAAGAAGTCTGCAGAATTCAAAGCCACAGGTTCAGCACTATACCACGCCGTATCTGACAAACCGCTTGTCACCCCAGAGGCTGAGCTTGAAGAGCTTGAGGGGTAAGCATGCACAGGCCATACGACCTTAAAAAAGTGCAAGCTAAGCCCGTGCAAGCTGGGCAATTGCAAACTAAGCCTATCGTCTGGACCATAGCAGGTTCAGATAGTGGCGGCGGCGCGGGTATTCAAACTGACTTAGCAACCATAAATGATTTAGGTTGTTTTGGTTGCAGTGTCATTACCACAATTACTGCGCAAAACTCAGTTGCAGTTAATTTAGTCGAACCCGTTTCAGAGGCGATGCTAGAAGCACAATTGACGGCGCTCTATGACGATTTACAACCTGCAGCAATCAAAATAGGATTGATTGCTAATCAGCAGCAATTAAATGCAATTGCTTGCTGGCTAAATGCTTTTAGACAGCGAAATATCGCAAATCAGACTGTGCCGGTGATTGTTGATCCTGTCATGGTGGCCAGCTGTGGTGATGGTTTAAATCAAACTGACGAATTAGATTTTAGCCCTTTTAAAGGGCTGATGACGTTAGTGACACCTAATGCTGCAGAGTTATTTAGGCTAGAAGGTTTAGCTAACATAGCCAATCCCCACTCTAAAGTCGGTTTTCATCAAGCTGCAACAGCGTTAAATCAACTCTTACGTTGCAATGTGCTTGCAAAAGGTGGTGATGCCGAACCATGGCAAGGGGAAACTGCTAGTGATCTATTTGTATGTCAGCAGGTCAATGGCGTCAGTGAGTCACATCAATATCAACAGATTTGGTTAACTTCTCAACGAATCGATACTGATAATAATCATGGCAGTGGTTGTACTTTATCAAGTGCTATTGCCTGTTTTATGGCATATGGTTATGTGCTGCATGATGCGATTGTGATGGCCAAAGCTTATGTGTCAAAAGGCTTAATCAACAGCGTGCAATATGGCCAAGGTACGGGCCCAGTTGCTAAAACAGGCTGGCCTGAAGATATTAGTTTATACCCATCTATCAGCTTTTATTATGATCACCAGCCCTGTGATTTATTTACTTCAACCACGCAAAGTGGTTGCTATGACAATGGTTTTCCCCAGTTATCACAAGAGATTGGAATTTACCCTGTCGTAAATGATGTCGTGATGCTCGAAGCGCTGCTTAAGGCTAATTGCACCACAGCTCAATTACGTATTAAGCAGTCAGACAATTTATTACTTAAGGATATTGAGCAACAAATTCAACAAGCAATAACGTTAGGACGAGACTATAACGCGCAAGTGTTTATTAATGACCATTGGCAATTAGCGCTAAAGCATGGTGCTTTTGGAGTTCATTTAGGCCAAGAGGATGTTGAATTGGCTAACCTGGACTCGATAAAAGAGGCTGGTATTGCGCTGGGTTTATCAAGTCACAGCATCTTTGAAATCTTATTAGCTCATCAGTTAAAACCGTCTTATATCGCACTCGGGCATATTTTTCCTACCACTACGAAAGTGATGCCATCAGCACCGCAAGGACTGGCTAAGTTAGCGCATTATGCTGCTTTGCTTAAACCTGTTTGTCCAACGGTAGCAATAGGTGGGATTAATAAACATGTGCTCGATGCTGTTAAAGCAACAACAGTGCGCAGTGTTGCTGTAGTAAGGGCGATTACTGAAGCTAACTACCCTGAAACGGCATTTAAACAACTGTCGCATCAGTGGTTCAGTGACAGTACTGGTATTAGTACTAAAAGTCAGTATGAAAAAGAGCCTAACGACAGTAAATATATGATCAAAGGGAACAGTGATGATGAGTAAGCTAACGGATAAACAATATATCCGTTATTCAAGTCATGTGTTGTTGCCTGAAATTGGTGAACTTGGTCAGCTTAAGTTATTACAAAGTTCAGTGTTAATTATTGGTGTTGGCGGGCTGGGTCATGCCGTGGCTCAGCAACTGGCTGCGGCAGGCGTTAAACATATTACTTTAATGGACGATGACACTGTTGAGCTTTCAAACTTGCCAAGGCAGCTGCTGTTCAACGAGCAAGACATTGGTCAGCTTAAAGTTAACATTGTAAGGCAGAAACTGAGTACTGCTTATAGCGATTGTAAAATCACAGCCGTCTGTAAACGCTTCACAGCTGAAGACTTTTATTCAGTTGATTCAGTCAATTCTGTGGACTTAGTATTTGACTGTACAGATAACTTTGCTTCGCGATTATTGATTAATCAGGCGGTGGTAAATGCAAAAGGCGTGTTGATCAGTGCTGCGATAAGTGGGGCAAACGGTCAGTTATTCTGTATTGATCATAGCAAGCAGAGCAATTTTCACGGTTCAGGATGTTATCAGTGTCTTTATCCCGATGACTCCAATGTCAGTCAATCGTGTGCCCAAGCAGGCGTATTAACATCAGCCTTATTATCCATGGCATCGATGCAATCGTTATTAGGACTTAATTGGCTAACAAGTGATGTAAGCCAACGTGATCGATTAAAAGGGCAGTTGCACTTATTTAACGCCCATAACTTACAGTGGCGAAAAGTCACAATGTCACAAGACCCAGATTGTTGTATTTGCACTCCAAGTTGCATTTAGGACAAGTTATTAGTGTAGGAATTGACATGATTACAATTGAATTTAATGGACTAGCTCAAGAGCTAGGTTACAACTCAAGTTTATTACAATTAATAGAGTTGAAAAACCTGAACCCAAAGTCGTTAGCACTTGTGCTTAATGACCAAGTGGTACCGAGGAGTCGCTGGGCGCAGATTGAGTGCCAACATAGTGACAAAATTGATGTTTTCTCAGCTGTAGCAGGTGGTTAATATGCTATCTATTGCCGATCACCAATTTGATTCAAGATTATTTACGGGCACAGGAAAGTTCTCCGACACTAAGACCATGTTAGCGGCTATTGAAGCCTCTCAGTCGCAATTAGTCACATTAGCGATGAAACGTATCGATCACAATAAAGATTTTGATGACTTACTGACACCATTGCAGCAAATGGGCGTAAAGCTTTTACCGAATACTGCAGGCGCTCGAAATGCTAAAGAAGCCGTATTTGCTGCTGAACTTGCCAGTGAAATGTTAGCGACAAAATGGATTAAATTAGAAATCCATCCTGATCCTAAGTATCTGATGCCAGATGCGATTGAAACATTAAAAGCGGCCGAAATACTCTGTGCAAAAGGGTTTATGGTTTTACCCTATGTACATGCTGATCCAGTGTTATGTTACCGGCTTGAAGAGGCAGGCTGCGCGGCTGTTATGCCACTCGGTAGCCCAATTGGCAGTAATCAAGGGTTAGCCACAGAACCCTTTTTAGAAATTATTATTGAGCAAGCTAACATTCCTGTAGTGATCGATGCAGGGATTGGCGCGCCATCTCAAGCTTGCAGAGCAATGGAAATGGGCGCAGATGCAGTATTGGTTAATACTGCAATAGCCAGTAGCGCCGATCCGGTGCTGATGGCTAAATGCTTTAATCAAGCTGTTAACACTGGTAGACAAGCTTATCTTGCAGGGTTGGGCAATGTGGAAAAACAAGCAAAACACACCAGTCCATTGACAAATTTTCTGAATTTATGATTAAAGGTTTACGTTACCAATGAGTTTTCTTGAACAGTTTAAGCGGTTAAACCTCGATGACTTATCAATGCGCCTATATAGCACGACGGCAGATGATGTTAAGCGTGCACTCAATCACCCACAAGGTAGTATTGACAGTTTAATGGCATTGTTATCACCAGCTGCTAAACCATACATAGAGCAAATGGCACAACAAGCTTACCAGTTAACAAGACAGCGCTTTGGTGCAAATATCGGGCTATATTTGCCTTTATATCTGTCAAACCTTTGCGCAAATGAATGCGATTATTGCGGCTTTTCTATGAGCAATAAACTCAAGCGCAAAACCTTGTCTGACAATGAATTGCTGGCTGAAATGAAGATCATTAAACAGCGAGGGTTCGATTCAATATTGTTAGTATCAGGGGAGCATGAAACCAAAGTTGGCATTGACTACTTTAAGCATGTATTGCCCATAGTGAAGCAAGCATTCAGTTATGTAGCGATAGAGGTCCAGCCGTTAACTCAACCTGAATATCAAGAGCTTGTTGAGTTAGGGCTTGATGCTGTGATGGTATATCAAGAAACCTACCAGCCGCATACCTATAGCAAGCATCATACTCGCGGTAAAAAGAAAGACTTTGCTTATCGGCTTGAAACTCCAGATAGAGTGGCTGCAGCTGGCGTTGATAAAATCGGTTTAGGCGTGTTGCTGGGACTGGATGATTGGCGACTTGATGCCTTTGTGATGGGTCATCACTTAGCTTATTTACAAAAGCAATATTGGCGCACTCGCTACAGTATTTCATTGCCTAGATTAAGACCTTGTACTGGTGGCGTTTCGCCAAAAGTGGAACTGACTGATGAAGGTTTGGTACAGATGATCTGCGCATTCAGATTATTTAATGCACAGCTTGAAATTAGCCTGTCGACTCGTGAAACACCTGAGTTTAGAGACAATTTACTGCCGCTTGGCGTGACAAATATTAGTGCAGGCAGCTCTACTGAGCCTGGTGGTTATCAAAATCCACATACTCAACTGGATCAATTTGAAATCAGTGACGACCGTAGCGTTGAGCAAGTGATTGAAAAAATGCAGATTAAAGGATTAAATCCAGTTTGGAAAGATTGGGAGCGGGCTTGGCATTAATTTAACTTTTACGTTCATCATTGTAGTACTGTACAAACTTGTATTCATGGATGATAATTAACCAATTAGTGAGTTAAGTCTAACGTGAGTGTTGTAAATAAATTTATTGTATACACGGTTAGATTTGGGTTTAAAAAGGAATGATCAAATGCAAATACCTTCTGCAATGACTTCAGGAATACAAGGTTTACAGAGTGCCCAAAATGATTTGGCACAAGCAACGACAGCTGTCGCGGCGCCTGAGCCCACTACAACGACTCCAGTTAAAGTTGAACAAGATACCGTTACGTTAAGTTCTCAAGCTGCACAATCACCAGATAAAGTGTCTGCGATCATTGATGCTGAACAAGCAGTGACTCAAGCTCAGGCATCTGCTGAAGTCATTGATGTGGCCTCTGAAAATGTTGGCACTATTATAGATTTATCTGTTTAAAATTCAGAGATGAACGTACAAAGTCAGCCACTTCAGCAAGGGACAAGTTCTCTAAATCGTCACAATACTTCGAGTAGTAAAAGTGTTGTGGCTGATTCTGCCATAAGTAAAACGGTCTCAACTGTCCCTGTAACAAATAAACCCGTTTCAAATGCATTAAATACCAATAATATTAATCATAATGTTCTAAGTCCTGAACTTGTCAGCGCTGATGTTAACGACCATAACGAAACGATCAGTGTTACAAAAAAATCTTCAGTATTGGCCTCATCTTCAAGTTTCAATTCCAGTACAATTCAGTCAAGCACAATTCAGCCCAGTTCAATTCAGTCCAGTTCAATTCAGTCCAGTTCAAATTTTCACGCAGGCTCCCTGAGTTCGAAGCCATTAACAACACAGAGTGTCGTTAATTCAAGTCATTTGAGCCCGCAATTTAATTTGAAAAGTGGACCAGTATCGGTTTTAGGTGTCATTTCATCTTCCAAAACTACAGACATCCAGATTGATGGCCAAGCTAATCAAATCGCTGGTGGTCATTCAAATTCTGTTAACACGAGTTCATTGACCACATCTGCGTCAGTGAGCGCTTTTGAGGATACGACTAATGATGTAACGTCCCGCTTACGAGAAAGCGATAAAAGCTCTGCTGCTTCTACGCTGGTGGCGACGGATCAAAAAGACGCTATTGCTAATGTCGATGAAAATAATAGTACAAACGAAAGTAACAACGACATTCAAAGTGACAACAGCAAAGCTGAAGCTGAACAAAAGGCACAAGTAAAACAAGATGTGCAAGATTCACATCAAGCTGAGCAAGAAAAACAACAAGTACAACTTGATACTCAAATTATTAATGAATTATCTAAAAGGGATGCTGAAGTAAAAACCCATGAACAGGCGCATGCAGCTGTTGGCGGAAGTTTTGCTCAAACACCCCAATATACTTATGAAAAAGGCCCAGACGGAAAACGGTATGCAGTAGAGGGGGAAGTAAAGATTGATGTTGGTGTAATAGAAGGTAATGCTCAAGCTACTTTCAATAAAATGCAAAAGGTTTACGCTGCAGCAATGGCTCCGGTTCAACCTTCTACAGCAGACATTCAAGTCGCTAATGAAGCGGTTCGAAAAATGAATGAAGCTAAAAAAGAGCTTGTATCTGAAAGACAAGAAAAGGTGCTAAGCACTGAAGAGTCTCAACAAATCAATCAATTAGCTCAGCAGTTGGATGAGCAGCAATTTACGCCAACATACCCATTTGATCAAACAAATGATGAAGGAAGTGAGCAAGCTAACAATGCGAGTATTTCTCGTATCAAGGATTCAGCGATTAACGCCGCACAAGAATATTCATCTATTAATATTGCCGTATAACACTTCATCACTTTTCAAGTCATTCAAATCAATTCAAACTAATTACATTCAAAGTAATTGCATTCAAAGTAATTGCATTCAAAGTAATCAAATTTATTAGCTAATATGAATAGTTACCTATTCAACCACCTGATTAATATCATGTTGTAATAATATCAATGACTCTAATAATTTAGATGCTGGCCCTTGTTTATCCCTATTTGGAACCACTAATGAAAGTTGTACCTTACGACTTTTACTGCCTTTCAATGCCAATCTTTGCAGTTCACCTGATTTAATCTCATCCTCAATTAAGTAAGCTGGTGCCCAACAAAAACCAATGCCTGTTTTTAAAATTGTTTTCGCTTCATGAAAATTAGAAACCGTCCAACGTTGTTCTGCTTTTAGCCAACCAGTATCTGATGCTTTATGGGTTGCTGTGTCTTTAATGACAATCTGTAGATGTTGAGCTAAAACTTGGTCATCAGCTATAACATCTTGCTGAGCTAATGGGTGAGCGGGCGAGCACACTAGATATAATTCTGACTCACATATAGGCTCTGCAACATGACCTTTAGCGGGGATCCCACAGATGGCAATATCAGCAGTGTTATTTAAAATTAGTTCATGAGTACCAGAAATAACAGAGTCGATAATCGTTACCCGCGTGCCGCGACTATGGGGCAAAAATGCTTTTAAGGCATCCACTAAATAGTGCAGAGGATAAATGATTTCTCGTGCAATGGTTAAGTTAGGCTCCCAGCCCTCGCCAAGATTGCTCGCAAGTTGTTCGAGTTCATCTACTGTTTGGGTTAAATGTCGTGAACGACGCAGTAAAACTTCGCCTTGTTCTGTGAGATAGGCTTTACGGCCTTTAACTTCGAGTAATTGGATACCCAATTGAGTCTGTAGTTTTGCCACGGCATGATTAAGAGATGATTGGCTTTTGTTAAGCTGTTCAGCAGCTTGGGCGTAACCACCGAAATCAACCACAGATTGAATAATTCGCCACTGCTCTAACGTGGATTTAGCTCTACTCATGTATTAAATTACTCATGCTGGGGTAAACTGCAAAAATAAGGGGTAACAATCGTTACCCCTTAATCATCACTAATATCTTACTTACTTGTTTTTACTCGTGTCATTTTTAGGTGTCACTTGTACAGGTAAGTACTTCATCGTCGCTTTTGTTTCAGCAAGATATGGCCCTTTATGAAGGGTTTCTGGCCAATCAAGCAACATCATGGCTAAAACATTTCTGTGTTCACCCATGACCATATCTGGATTTCCACGTGGTGAAGGGATCAGTTGGTATTCAGGGTTAAACGATGCTGCTATGTGGTTTTGCGTCTTCTTAATGACAGGATGATCACGTAAACCTGTTAAATAGAAACTGATCCCGACTTCAGAAATAATATCGTCTGTGGCATCGGTAAGGATACGGTCAATGTTGTCATCAAAGTAATCTAAAATCCATTTAAACTCTTTGGCACTTACTTCTTGTTGATAATAACCGCTTGCAGCAAAGATAAAGTGAGTCATGCCATACAATTTATTTCTGAATTGTCTTTTATCTAATTCGCTATCTTTATCATTAGGGTAAGCGGCAATGAAAGCTTGTTTGTAATCATCGACGTAGTTTCCGACTTCAAGTTGTTCTGCCCAATACGCGTAATTGATCAGTTGTGCAGCCCAAGATTTAATCATCTTAGGGTCAGTCAATGCAGGTTTAAGATCATATGCTTTTAATGCCGTAACCATTTTTTGATGGCAAGGACCCATAAAACCTAACTCGTCCGTACGACTGGCATAACGTAATAAAATATCACTATAAAAGATAAATTCTGGGAAGGGCTTCAGTGCTTTCTTTCTCGCTTTTGCACGAGGGCCTTTACCTAATACACTTATTGCTTCATTGGCTTGCTGTTCGATAAACTTAGGCTTATCAATATTACAGGCAAAATAGTTTTGACGTTCAGTAATCGTGATTAAATCTATCAAGGCTGCATTTGTATACTTTTCATCACCCGTCATTCGGTACATTCTTAAACCATAGTGCCCTTGAATTCTTGGTGGCAGAGAATACATATTTTGTTCAAGGTTAACCTGTATCGCACTTCTTACTTGTTGGTGTGTTAATGGTGTTGCGGTTGATTTTTGGTCATCGGCAGCGAAGGCTGATACCGAAGATACTATAAATGATAAACCAATTAAGCACGATAACGATTTACTTTTGCGAGTGGCCAGCATTGAAGGCTCTCCTGATGAGTGAAGATGGATCATTGGGTGGAGTAAGTATAATGAACATTTGCTCCATTAGGGTTAAATTATCTTCATTAACCACCAAAATATCAAAAACTTGACGTTCTGTTACTGAAGATTTACTAGATTCGAAAATCATACTAACAAGGCTTTGATGCCAAAGAGGTAAATAATAGTTAACCCCTTCATTTGCAATACCATTGAAGCTAAAAGCTAAATCAGTAGCGTATTGCCACTCTTGATTGAAGCTATCTTTAAAAGCCATTGATAACTGTTGTTGCTTTGAGGGCTCATTCAAATAGAAGTCAATAATAACTTTGGAACGTATAACACGTAATTGCCGACGATAATCTTGAACAACTTGCTCGCGTTGAGATAATACAGAATCGTTTTGCTGGCGTAGGTATGCAGACAGCCAATATTGCCCTAATAAATGGTTATCAGCAGATTTTCCCTGTTTATTAATCAGATAAAATTTATTACCCCGTGCTAAACCTGTAACAGCTTCTGCAATTGCATTAATCAACTTATTTGCTTGTCTTTTATTAGAGATAGTTTCTGAATAACTGATGCTTGCTTGTGCAAATTGATGTCCGATCACGGGATAACGAATAACATGGGTGTTAGTCTGACCAGTTGGGCTAACAAACAATTCTCCGAGTAGACGTTGTTGGTGCCATACACGATAAATTGTATTTTTAACGCCATCTTTGGTGTTAGTGCGGTTTGTGTCGCTTGTTTCAACTGTTTTAGTGTCGGTTATGTCACTGAGATTCAATGCTTCTATTCGAATCCCCAAATTTTCTAATTGAGTAAATACACTTGTAAAAATCTCATTTGCAGACTGAGGTCCAGAGTAGGGCTGGTGAGGTAATGAAGCAAGATGTTGCCCAATGTTCCAAGGTGCAAGGTTAATATTACTTGTTTGTTGCTGTAAATATTCATTAAGTGAAGTGGCATTGAGTATTTGAGTGTTAAGTGACTCGAAAGCCGTTGCTTGCAAAAGCTGCTTAATAATATCTAATGACGCCGCATTTTTATCTTTTGCTCGTGATTGGTAAGCAAGCCAAGCATTTTTTCTACACTGTTCGTTAGGTTGTGACATTAAGTATTTAGCTAGACTGACATCCAGATTTGGCTTGGTGGTTTTCAACATTGAATTGGCAGTCGGTGTGTCTGAGTTATGGCTTGTTTGAGTCGGTAGCTGACAGGTTTTATCGTTGAAAACCATAGCAATATGCTGATTTGTTAAATTTCTGCTGATGGTTGCCTGAGCATTATGCAGCTGTGATTTGGTATTAATATCGAGCTGACGCTGTTTAACCTTAGTTAATGTTTCAGCCAAAGAGGAATAGGGGGGCTGTGATTGCGACAGATTCATTATTAACTGATCAAGTTTTGGTTCTAAAAGTAGTGTTTGTAATTCGTCAGCTAAATGTAACTGACACATTAATATGCTTTCTCGTTGGCTATTAATGGCCAAATCACGATAGTAATTTAAACGATCATTAATGTTATTAAGGCCTAGGGTGAGCTGCTCAAATTGAACGGCCTGTTGGGAAACAGACCGAGTTAAGTCTAATTCAGATAGCGAAGGCTGGTAACGCAAGCATTGTTGGATAAACAGGTTTAGAGGGTTGGCAACTGCGGGAGCAGTTGCCAATAAACTAAAAGTTAGGGTTGCTGCAAAAATGTTTTTTAGCATAAGCGACACGTTCTTCCACTGATAACGTCGGCCCTTTCAGGCTTTCTACGTGTTTAAGTCGGTCTAAAATTCCTTTTCCGTTCGCTGTTTGAATTGCTAATCCTGGTCGTGCATTTAACTCTAACAAAAGAGGGCCACGGACTTTATCTAACACCATGTCAGTGCCCAAATAGCCTAATTCACACATTTCATATGCGCTTGATGCGGTATGAAGTAGCACGTCCCAATTAGGTACTTGGATTTGAGAAAGTTCATAATTGGTATCAGGATGCCTAAGCACTGGCTTATCAAACTGAACCGCATACAAACTTTTACCCGTTGCAATGTCTAAACCGACGCCCACAGCACCTTGGTGTAAGTTTGCTTTACCGTCTGAAGCCGCTGTTGAACAGCGAAGCATGCCCATTACTGGATAGCCTTTAAAGACGATAAGACGAATATCAGGTACACCTTCGTAACTAAAACCGTCAAAAATTGGGTCAAATTCAATTAAGCCTTCGACTAATCCAACATCAGGTATCCCACCCAATGAGAACAGGCCACTTAAGATATTAGACACATGGCGATAAACTTCATTTGGCGTTACTTCATCGCCATTAGGTTTGTAATAACGGCCATTTTCAACATGGGTAATAACCAGAATACCTTTACCACCAGACCCTTTAGCGGGTTTGATAACAAAGCCAGTTCTGCCTAATACCATTTGTGGTATTTCGTTAATTTTATGCTGCTCTTCAACAACACCAATTAGATCAGGTACTGCAATATCATTGGCTAAAGCTAACTGCTTAGTAATGAGCTTATCATCTACGCGTTTATAAAATTTGCGTTGATTGTACTTACCAATGTAATCGATATTGCGCTTATTCATATTCAATACGCCATTTCGACGTAATTCCCAAGGCCAAGCGTAATTCTTCATTACTTATCCTCAGCCAGTGGTTTAAAGCGTTTTAACTCAGTTAGGCGATAACCTGTGTATTGACCCATTACCAGTACCATAGCCAAAATAACTAAGTGAATGCCAAGGAAGTTAAATACCCAATGTTGGATCCAACTGTTACTCATCGCGAGGTAAGCTAATGTGGCGACAAATAAGCTACCACCCCCAGACATAAATACTGACTTAGGACCTTCTTCTTCCCAAAGGATAGACATACGCTCAATGGTCCAAGCAAGAATAATCATAGGGAAGAAGGTAATCGTTAATCCTTCACTGAGCCCCAGCTTGTAAGATATAAGCGTGAACAACCCAATAATAAATATCACCACAATAATCACCGCGGATATTCGGGATATGAGCAAGAGATTGAGTTGCGATAAATACGAACGAATCATTAATCCGAATGCGACAATCAGTAAGAAACCGATTAGACCAGTCAGTAAAGTGGTTTGAATAAATGCCAATGCAATCAGAACCGGCATGAAAGTACCAGAAGTTTTGATACCAATGATGACCCGAAGGAATACAACAACTAACACACCGATAGGGATGAGTAAGATGCCTTTAAAGGTACTTTGTTCCTCAAGGGGTAGCTGATAAAGCGAAAAGTCTAACGAATCAGTGTTCATCATCATGTCAATAGAAGTCGCTAACGCAGAACGAGTTTCCTTTAACATTGAGAAATTAACTTGTGAATTACTACCACCAATGACATCAAGCACTGACATGCCGTTGTGTTGCCATAGTACTAAGTTATCTGGGCGACCTTGCTTGTTGTTTTCTACATCAAATAAAATCCATTCACCATCTTGGTAGACTTGAACGTAAGGATTAAGTTGTTGACGACGACGTTGATCTTCTAGCATCAAGCCACTAACTAACTTGGCTGGAACACCTTTTGATTGAAGCATTTGCACAAAAAGCTGAGTTCGCGAATTAACTGATAATAGTAATGCAAGGTTTTGCGATTGGTTACTATCATTAATCACATCCATTAACTGTTGAGCATAAGAAATGTTACTCGCACTTCTTTCCCATACTTGGTTAATGATTTGTTCAGCTGCACCACGTTCAGTAACTTGCCATAAAAACGGCTCTGGGGTGACAGGCTCTTCATCAGCATCAACTTTTAGTTGGCCAGTAGGCACTAATGTCACTCGATAGTATAAAGACTGACGACCAGATGCTTCACGAATTGACCAGACCGCGCGGCGGTCTTCGCCTTCAGAAATATTTAATCCATAACCGGCAGATGTAGCATTTTCTGCTAACACATCAAATGCAGGGTCTTGAGGTAGAGAAAGCGAGGCTTCAGCTGGCTTGCTAGTACCGTTGAACATTACTTTTGCTTCAACAGACCAACTTTGAACTTGTTTGCCTGGAAAAAAAGGAACGTTGTGTTCAACGCTGCGGTAAATACTTGCGCTGATCCCTGATATGAATAATAGGGCTACAAAGATAAAAAATGGCTTACGAGAATGCATTTGAATTCCTATTGCGCTTCTTTAGTCGATTCTGTTTGTGGTTTTTTGCCATGAACATAAATTTGTCCAACATCAACTACTGCAATGTCTTTCATAAATTTACGGCCAAGAAGTAGCGGGAACTCAAGGTGACTTCGGTCGGTTAAGTTCAAGTCTGTTTCGGCAGCATATTGACCAATTTTTAAATGAGCATGAATCACAGGACGGCGATCGTCTGGTAAATCAGCATCTTGTTTGATACGAACAAAGCGCTCGACTTTATGCTCGAAAGTATTGCCAGGTTGCTTTTCACCGTTGGTCATCACATCAAACCTAACCCATTGAACACCGTTACGCTCAAATAACACAATGTTACGTGCATCTAATGAAGATGACTCTGCACCTGTATCGATGCGGGTTTCAAATGACGCTTTTAACTCATCAACATATACATGCTCAATTTCACCTAAGACTATTTTGTCTGAGACAACTGACTCTGGACACTGTGGTGGCTCACTTAATTGTGCAAGTGCTGCAGCATCATCATTCATTTTTTTAGATTGTTTTGCTAATGCATCAGTAATTTGTAATTTTAGGTCGTTGACTTCAGCACTCAAGGTTTGCATTTCAGTAGATGAGTGAGCACATTGAGCATTTATTGCCTCGATAATCGCAGTTTGTGAAGTTGCAAGATTAGCACTCAATTCCTCACTTCCAACGGGAGTGATTTTCGCACTTGATGCACAGCCTGATATTAATGCGGCGGTGACGGTTAAAATAAATACCTGCTTTAACATGACAATTCCTGTTTTCTTTAATCTAAGCTAATACTTTGATAATTATAATACTATATTAAACTAGGTCGTGATTAGGTTGATTTTTTATCGCTATTATCGTTGCCCGTTTTGGGGCTGGATAACCTTCGACCGTTAAACTTACATCGTTGGGGTCAAGATAATCTACTAAAGATTCATTCTTCATCCATTGTGTTGAGCGTTGCTCTGCCATTGAAGTAATATCCACATCAACGCAACGTATGTCGGTGAAGTCACACTTTTTTAACCATAACATGAGTGCATCGACAGATGGCAAAAACCAGACATTATTCATTTTGCCATATCTGTCTTGTGGGACTAAAACAGCATTTTCATCGCCATCTATCACTAAGGTCTCTAATACAAGTTCACCGCCCATACGCAGTTGATCACGCAATTGCATTATATGATCGATGGGTGAACGACGGTGGTACAAGACCCCCATAGAAAATACGGTATCAAACGCATCTAATGCTGGAAGCTCTTCAATGCCCAGTGGCAATAAATGTACAGGATGTTCATTACCTGCTAAACGCTTTACTGCTTCAAATTGACATAAAAACAGCGGGGAGGGATCAATCCCGACGACACGTTTAGCACCAGCACCTAGCATGCGCCACATGTGATAACCACTGCCACAACCGACATCTAATACTGTGCGATTATCTAATGGAGAAATATGTTCTTTAACCCGATCCCATTTCCAGTCACTTCGCCATTCAGTATCAATTTCGATTCCATGAATGTAAAAAGGGCCTTTACGCCAAGGTTGAAATAACCCAAGTAGATTTTGTAACTTTTCTGTTTGTCCTGGAGTCAGCTGGCTACCGTCACCAATTTTGACTCCGTTGAATAAATCAATATGGGTTGGCGCTGGATAATGTAATTTATTGAGGACTTTTTCCCATTTTGGCAAGTTGCCATGTTTATGTTCTCTTTGCCATTTCCCTAAAATTGCTGGAAGTTCTTCTAGCCAATGTTGCAGGCTTGAATCGGCAATTTGTTGATAAAAGGAGCTAAAACTTATCACTTGATGGCCACCATTGATGCAAAATTAAAACATTGAAACCACACTGTTGAATGGCTAAAACCATTCTCAGTAAAGCGTTGTTGGTGCATGGATAAACTGTCTGGGCGCATCACATTTTCAAGTGCACTGCGCTTTTGGCTAATTTCTAGTTCGCTGTATCCATTTGCGCGTTTGAAGTCTAGATGTTGTTCATCTAAAAGTGTTTGAATCACGTTATCTTCAAATCGTAATTTTTCTGAAATAACTAAAATACCGCCAGGGAGTAAACCTTGATAAATCTTGGCGATTAACTCGTCCCTGTCATGAACAGGTAAAAACTGTAGAGTGAAATTTAATACCACCATTGAAGCATTAGTGATGTCGATGTCTCTAATGTCACCACAAATGAGTTCTACTTCAGTGTCACTGACGTAGGCAGATAAATTTTCTTGGCAACGCTCGATCATCGATTCACTGTTATCAACAGCGATAATACGACATTGTCTTTGCTCAATTTGGCGTCGAATACTCAAAGTCGCAGAACCTAAAGAACTGCCTAAATCATAAATATTAGATTTAGGGGTAACATAACGGTCAGCAAAATCCCCAATCGTACTAATGATTTGGGTATAGCCAGGTACTGATCGTCGTATCATGTCATTAAATACACCTGCAACCCGATTATCAAATTGAAAATCTGATATTTTATCGGTTGCTGCAGCGTAAATTGTATCTTGTTGAGAGTTCATCTGAGGTAACTTGAGAAAATCATAGCTTCATTTTAGCCAATCCTACCAAATAGCAGCAAGTATCCTATTGGTATTTTTTGTTTTATTTTGTTTATTTGCTCTTTTTTGGCTAAATAATTAATTAAGTAGGACAATTGGTCGATATAAATCGGTATGATGAACATATAATTAAAATGATTTACAATTAAGCTTAAGGTTGATTAACAAAATTTCAACCAGATAAAGTGTGTGGTCAAAAAACGAATATAACAAATAACGACTAATAAAATGACAACTAGCACAAAGGAACGCGCTTGAAGTTAATTAGCACTATTTTTACTTTTTTCCTGTTTACGTTGATGACATTTATTGTATCAGCCGATGAAAATGAATCCGCCTCGGTATCATCATTGGCTTTTCCAAATTCATTAGCCATTTCAATGAGTGAAGATGCTTACCCTTATCAATTTGTTGATGATAACGGTAACCCCGCAGGTGTCATGGTAGATTTATGGCGCGAGTGGGCATCTGCAACAGGCGTAAAAGTGTCGTTTTATCCCATGCAATGGCAACAATCTTTACAATCAGTCGCTGACGGTGACGGTGACGTCGATGCTCACATTGGTATGGCAATAACCAAAGAGCGACAGCAACTATTTTCATATGCAGATAAAGTATCTTCTCTTAATTCCTACCTTTACCTTCACAAAGATATTGCTAATAAAAAAGCGATTAGTGATATTCGTCCTTTTAAAATAGGCATTATTGAAGGGACTTCACATGAACAGGACTTACTCGCGATAGAACCCAGCCTGACATTTAAATATTTTAAGACTAAAAAAGCGTTATACGATGCTGTTGTTGCAGGTGAAATATACGTATTTGCAACGATTCAAGGCTATAACCAAGGCATTCCTATTAATTTAGAACTAGCCAACAATTTCCATATATCTTCACGCATATTGATTAAAGAAATAGAACTTGCGCCAGTAGTCTCTTTGCTAAATCAATCTTGGGTCTCCTTTATTAATGAAGGTTTTAAGAAAGTGTCTACTACCCATGTCGATGAAATTGAAAAGCGTTGGTTTGGCTATCGTCGTGAATCCAACGGTCTATTGATTGCGATGCAAATGAATGTAGAGCCATTTGTGGATATTGGTTTAGACGGTTTACCCCATGGTTTATATGTCGATTTGTGGCGACTTTGGTCTGAAAAAACAGGAATTTCAATAGACTTTATCCCAAGCGACATGAATGGCAGCATTGAACTCATTAAAGATGGTCATGCCGACGTACATATTGGTTACCCTGAGAGTGAAGAAATCAATACCGGTCTTAATAGAGCTAATCATTTTTATTCAGTTAAAAGTCGATTCTTTAGCTACAACAAAGAAATCAAAGATATTAGTGAAATTGATGGTAAACGTATCGGATTGTTTGCCACATCACCTTATATCATCGAGCTTAGGAAAGTGCTTCCTAATGCGCAGATACGTTATTACGATTCCATGGAGCAATTAATCAAGGCAAGTCGTGATGGCGACATCGCAGGCTTTGTTGCTGCAAGTGCTTACACTTCACACTACCTATTACATCAAAAATCATGGTCTGAGTTTTATCAATATAATAAGCTCGATTTTGGTACTCAAATATATAACCTCACCAATGTAGAAGATACAGAACTTGCAGAGCGCATCGCTAATGGTTTTCAACTAATTAGTGATTTCGAAATGGCAAAACTTGAACAGAAATGGCTTTTAAATAAAGCCGATAGAACATTTTCTACTGTCGATAAACAAATCTATATCAGTAATAAAGACAGAAAATATTTAGACTCACTGGGTGCAATTAAACTGGGGTATTTAACTCAGTGGGCGCCCATGGAGTATCAAAATGAATTAGGTGAATTTTCCGGTATTAATAAAGAAGTTATCGAAATTGTTACAGAGCAACTAGGCATCGATATTATTCCTGTTGCCTATCAGCAGTGGGACAAACTCAATAAAGACTTACAAAACGGCAGTATTCATTTAGTCGGCAGTATGGCAAATAATAAAAATCGAGAGCCAGCACTTGAGTTTACAGAAGGTTATTGGCCATCACCTTGGGCTATTGCGACTACGTTAACTCAACAGCCGTTGTTCAATTTAAGCCAATATAACGGTAAGCGAATAGGGGTAGTCAAAGGCTATAACTTGATCAATATATTGCGCCAACAATTTCCAGGTTTAGAAATTGTTCAAGTAGATAATACTCAACGTGGTTTACAGGCAGTTTCTTCTGGTGATGTCGATTTATTCATCGAACAAGTTGTGACCCTTGCTTATGTGCTCAATGAAGGGGAGTTTCCTGATTTAAAAATGGCCTTAGTTGCAGATTTAACAGAACAAAAAAGTCATATTGGTGTTTATCCAAAACTCAAAACTATCATTCCATTATTGAACCGCGCCATTGAAACGATTGATGAAACCAAACAACAGCAGATGTACCAAAAATGGGTGGCGGTTGACTTGCGTTCTGAAGCGGACAAATATCAAAAGTGGTTTAAAATTGTACTATTAGGTTCGCTGATTATCAGTATGATCACCTTTATCGTCTTCTTGGGTAATAAACGTCTTAAACGTGAAATTACTTTGAGAAAAACGGCTGAGCAAAAGATAAAGTTTGTTGCAGAGCACGACCCTGTGACTAAACTCCCTAATCGTGGTTTACTCGATGACCGTTTAGCGTGTGCGATCAAAGCCCATGAACGTGAACAAGCCAAGTTTGCATTGTTATTTATAGATTTAGACAAATTCAAGAATGTTAATGATCAACATGGTCATCACATTGGTGACGCATTATTAATTCACATTGCCACAGCACTTAAATCAGTAGTTCGAAAATCTGATACCGTGTCGCGTTTTGGAGGCGATGAATTTGTCATCTTACTTAACAAGGTCGACAGCAGCGAATGCGCGATAAAAGTCGCAGATAATATTATTAATGTGTTATCTGACCCCCTCATTATTGAAGGAATAACATTAACTGCATCAGCCAGTATCGGTATTGCGGTTTATCCAGATGATGGTGATGATGCTATCGCCATATTACAGATGGCTGATAAAAAGATGTACAAAGTAAAAAAGCAGGGTGGTGATCAACGCAGCTTTTAATCACCGGTTGAGTTTTCAAGGTGATGAACAAACAAAATTGTCTTATTTGCTGTTTTTTTACTCGGTTATAACGGGAACTTTCTCTAAAGCCTGTTCAATTGCAGTAAACTAATCGATACTTCCATGCAAAAATGTAGCACACGTTCAATAAACGCGTTTTTAGGCGTATTATAAGTGCTATAGTTGCCTGCATTATTTTAATATAATGCCAAATTAAATTGTTTTTTAGACACCTATTTCCGAATTAAAGGGTAGAGTTAAATGCGCAGTCATTATTGTGGAGACGTTAATAAGTCTCATCTTGGTCAAGAAGTCACCTTAGTCGGTTGGGTTAACCGTAGTCGCGATTTAGGCGGCGTAATTTTTTTAGATCTTCGTGACAGAGAAGGGATAGTTCAAGTTGTTTACGATCCAGACTTGGAAGACGTTTTCAAAGTAGCCAGCAGTTTACGCGGTGAGTTCTGTGTACAAGTTAAAGGTTTAGTTCGTGCAAGACCTGATAGTCAAATTAATGCACAAATGAAAACTGGCGAAATTGAAGTCTTAGGTCAAGCCCTAACAATTATTAATGCTTCAGCGCCGCTTCCTTTGAGCATGGATAATCATCAAAACAACAGTGAAGAACAGCGCTTAAAGTATCGCTATCTTGACTTACGTCGCCCTGAAATGGCTGACCGTATTGTTTTCCGTTCAAAAGTCACTAGCGCGGTTCGTCGTTTCCTTGATGATAGCGGTTTCTTGGATATTGAAACGCCTATTTTGACCAAAGCCACACCAGAAGGTGCGCGTGATTATCTAGTACCAAGCCGTACTTATAAAGGTCAGTTCTTTGCTCTGCCACAGTCTCCTCAATTATTTAAACAATTGCTGATGATGTCTGGCTTTGATCGTTATTACCAGATTGTAAAATGTTTCCGTGATGAAGATTTACGCGCTGATCGTCAGCCTGAATTTACTCAAATTGATATCGAAACTTCTTTCATGTCAGCTGAGCAAGTCATGGAAAAAACTGAAACTATGGTTCGCGGGTTATTCAACGAATTAATGAATGTTGATTTAGGTGAGTTCCCACGTATGTCATATGCAGAAGCTATGACGCGTTATGGTTCTGATAAGCCAGATTTACGTAACCCACTTGAACTTGTTGATGTTGCTGACTTAGTTAAAGATGTTGAGTTCGCAGTATTTAGTGGTCCAGCTAACGATGAAGAAGGTCGTGTTGCAGCGCTTCGTATCCCAACAGGTGCATCTTTATCTCGTAAGCAAATCGATAACTACACTAAATATGCTGGCATTTACGGTGCTAAAGGCCTAGCGTGGATGAAGATTAATGATTTATCTGCTGGTATCGAAGGTATTCAATCACCAGTACTTAAATTCTTAAACGAAGATATCGTCAATCAAATTATCGCACGTACTAATGCTGAAACTGGCGACATCATCTTATTTGGCGCAGATAAAGCAAACGTTGTTGCTGAAGCAATGGGTGCATTACGTCTTAAAGCCGGTGAAGACTTTGAACTTCTTGAAGGTGAGTGGCGCCCGATGTGGGTTGTTGACTTCCCAATGTTCGAAAAAATCAATGGTGGTTACCATGCAGTTCACCATCCGTTTACAGCTCCGCGCGGCGTAACTGCTGAAGAACTTGAAGCCAATCCAGGTGCAGCAATTTCAGATGCTTACGATATGGTATTAAATGGTTGCGAATTAGGTGGTGGTTCTGTTCGTATTCATAATGCTGACATGCAAAGTGCGGTATTCCGTATTTTAGGCATTGATGATAAAGAAGCGAATGAAAAGTTTGGTTTCTTACTCGAAGCATTACGTTACGGTACACCACCGCATGCAGGTTTAGCATTTGGCTTAGACCGTATTATCATGTTAATGACAGGTGCTAGTTCAATTCGTGATGTAATGGCATTCCCGAAAACAACGACTGCAGCATGTCCATTAACGAATGCCCCAGGATTTGCCAATCCTCAGCAATTAGTTGATTTAGGGATTAGCGTTATCCCTCAAGAAAAGCCTGCCGCTGACGAATAATGTTAATCAGCAAAATTACAAATCTCATTGGTTTGTACTAAAGCGTTAACCCACATACCGAGGCTTTTGCCTCGGTCTGTTTTTATATAGAACAAAAATAACTGAAGGAGTCACAATGGCTGGTCACAGTAAATGGGACAACATTAAACACCGTAAAGCTGCTCAAGATGCAAAACGAGGTAAGCTATTCAGTAAATTTATTCGAGAGTTAACGGTATCTGCTCGTGAAGGAGGCTCAGATCCTGATGCTAACCCGCGTCTACGTGCAGCAATTGATAAAGCATTATCAAATAACATGACTCGTGACACTGTTGAACGTGCTGTCAAACGTGGGGCTGGTGAACTCGATGGTCAGCAATTAGATACCATTATTTATGAAGGTTATGGGCCTGGTGGTACAGCAGTTATGGTAGAAACCATGACAGATAATAAAAACCGTACCGTATCAGGCGTACGTAATGCCTTTAGTAAATCTGGTGGAAATTTAGGTACTGATGGCTCAGTGGCATATATGTTCACTAAATCAGGGGTTATTTCTTATGATGCAGCCATTGACGAAGACGAATTAATGGACGCTGCACTAGAAGCTGGCGCTGATGATGTTGTCACTCATGACAATGGTGCATTTGATGTTCTGACTACACCTGATGCCTTTGGCAGTGTTAAAGATGCACTGGATGCTGCTGGATTTGAAGCCATCAATGCAGAAGTCACTATGATAGCAGGTACCAAAGCTGAATTAGATGCCGATACTGCGGCAAAATTTATGCGTTTAATTGATAACCTAGAAGATCATGATGATGTTCAGGAAGTTTATCATAATGCTGAAATCTCAGATGAAGTGATGGAAAGCCTTGAATAATTGTTCCAAGGAAGCGTAAAGCGATGACAATCATTTTGGGTATTGACCCAGGTTCGCGGATCACAGGTTATGGTGTCATTCAATGTCAGGGTAGACAGCAAAGATACCTTGGTAGTGGTTGTATTCGCACCTCAGCAGATGATCTGCCCACTAGACTTAAACAAGTCTTTGATGGGGTCACTGAAATAATAAAGCAGTACCAACCCGACCAATTTGCTATTGAACGAGTTTTTATGGCAAAAAATGCTGATTCAGCCCTTAAATTGGGTCAAGCAAGAGGCGTAGCCATTGTCGCTGCAATGAATGCGGGTTTACCTGTTGCCGAATACAGTGCAACTCAAATTAAAAGTGCGGTTGTAGGAACTGGACGCGCGCAAAAAACACAAGTTCAGCATATGATCCAACAAATTTTTAAGTTGCCAGCAGCCCCCCAAGCGGATGCGGCAGATGCGTTGGGCGTTGCTGTATGTCATAACCATACTTTTCAAAGTTTAATTGCAATGGGCGGAAAAGCCCAAAGCCGCACATATGGACGATATAAATGATAGGAAGATTAAGTGGACTTGTTGTTGAGAAACAAGCGCCTGAAATAGTGTTAGATGTTAATGGCGTGGGTTATGAGTTACAAGTACCTATGACCAGCTTTTACGAGCTTCCGGAACTTAATCAAGTTGCAATGTTATACACTCATTTTGTGGTTCGTGAAGATGCGCAGTTACTATATGGTTTTATCACTAAACAAGAGCGTGCACTGTTTCGCTTATTAATAAAAACCAATGGTGTCGGTCCCAAGTTAGCTTTAACTATTTTATCTGGCATGACAGCATCTGAGTTTGTTAATTGTGTCGAAAGAGATGATATTGCTACTTTAGTCAAACTTCCCGGTGTCGGTAAGAAAACGGCTGAGCGCTTAGTTATCGAAATGCGTGATAAATTGAAAAGCTTATTAGAAGCATCAGTAGGTTCTGAACGTGAATTTGCTCTACAAAGTAATTATAAGCCTGCAGCCATCGAAAATAATGCAGAAGAAGATGCCATTGCTGCATTAATTGCTTTAGGTTACAAACCAGCACAGGCAAGTAAAGCTGTGCTAAGTGCTTATAGCGACGGAATGACAAGTGAGGTGTTAATTAAAGCCTCTCTAAAGTCAATGTTATAAAGAGGCCACAATGATAGAAGCGGATCGTTTAATCCAGCCACAAGAATTCGAGCAAGAAGTTCACATTGATAGAGCTATGCGGCCTAAAATGTTGGAGGATTACACAGGACAGGATGATACTCGTGCCCAGTTAAAGGTGTTTATTGAGGCCGCGCTAAAGCGCGAAGAAGCACTTGATCACATGCTCATCTTCGGCCCTCCAGGACTCGGAAAAACCACATTAGCTATGATCGTTGCGAATGAAATGGGCGTCAATATCAAATCGACTTCTGGGCCGGTACTTGAAAAAGCAGGGGATTTAGCTGCTCTTCTAACAAACCTTGAACATGGTGACGTGTTATTTATAGATGAAATACACCGTTTGAGCCCTGTTGTCGAAGAAATCCTATACCCAGCAATGGAAGATTACCAATTAGATATCATGATTGGCGAAGGCCCTGCTGCAAGATCTATTAAACTTGATTTACCGCCTTTTACCTTGATTGGCGCAACTACCCGCGCGGGTGCGTTAACTTCACCATTACGTGCAAGGTTCGGTATTCCACTTCGTTTAGAGTTTTATAACGTCAAAGATCTGTGCACCATTGTCACCCGTTCTGCCAAGGTGATGGAGTTACCGATAGATGAAGCGGGGGCATATGAAATTGCAAAGCGCTCACGTGGTACACCACGGATTGCTAACCGGTTATTACGACGAGTGCGAGATTATGCCGAAGTAAAACATGATGGGTTTGTAACTGAAGAAGTCGCTCAAAAAGCATTAGATTTATTAGATGTTGATTTAGAGGGCTTTGATTACCTTGATAGAAAGTTATTATTAGCCATTATTGATAAGTTCATGGGCGGACCGGTAGGGTTAGATAACTTAGCGGCTGCAATTGGCGAAGACCGCGAAACTATCGAAGATGTGCTAGAGCCCTTTTTAATTCAACAAGGGTTTATTCAGCGTACACCAAGAGGGCGAATAGCGACTGACAGAGCATATCAACATTTTGATATAATCAAACCTGCAGAATAAATTGTTAATATTAAATCAAGACAATAAAATAGAAAAAGGAAAGCACAGGCTTTCCTTTTTTATTGCCCAATTAAAATGAATATCTATGCAATGAGCCGAGAACCAACTTATTAACATTTTCTTTTGTTTAAACTTTATAAAGTGAAATTCATAAATTCGATAAATGTTTATTTTTTTGTTAGTTAACGCTTAATTGTTCTGTGAATGTAAAAAGTTATTACTTAATGTTCTTCATTCAATAGTGAGGAATAAAACAACTGCAGTAAAATAATCACCCTTTATTGTCGCCAATCAACTTGGTTAATAAACCTCCTTAATTTAGCAATTAGCTCTGAGTCACAGCAGGACTGAGTTTCAGTGTTTTTAATTGTGAATAATTTAAATTCTGAATGAAAACTGAAGATATTTGATTTAACCGAGTCAAGGTTCAAACTATTTATGTGATCTACGTCACACTTTTGTAATCGGGTAAGTTTTAAAAATGTTATTTGTGACCTAGGTAATAATTCTATTGCACAGGTGTTTTACTAGTTTATTCAACTGAAATATTAAACTAATAATGTTTTGAGATGTTTATCACTTATTTGGGTTTACATATACACTGCATATTAATTAACAAAAAACGATTCAAAAGTTACAAGTTAGTGGTTTGACGAAATATCTCTGGTTATTCAGTATCTAGTCCAACGCAAATTTAAATACTTATTTAATTGCGTAAACAGAATAAGAAAAGATATCACCAGGGAGCAACAAATGATTAAAAAATCTAAAATATCAAACAGCATTAATGTGGCGTTATTAGCCTCAGTTTCTGCTGCTTCAGCAGTTTCAGTAAGCGCTTATGCTGAAGAAGAATCTGCAAACGTAGAAAGAATTGCAGTCACAGGCTCCCGTATTCAACGTCAAGACATGGAAACTGCTTCTCCAGTAACTGTAATTGATGCAGGTGCTATCCGTGCGGAAGGTTACAACTCAGTAGATGAGATTTTACAATCACAACCAGCAATGGCTGGTATGGCTGTGGGTTCTACTACCAACAATGGTGCAGACGGTGTTGCTCAAGTTGACTTACGTGGTATGGGTTCAAATAGAACCTTAGTATTGCTAAACGGCCGTCGTATGGTTAACTCGGGTTCAGGTGCTGATAGCGCAGTAGATTTGAATACTATCCCAGTAGCCATGATTGCACGTGTAGAAATTCTAAAAGATGGCGCATCTGCAGTATATGGTTCTGATGCCATTGCTGGTGTAGTTAACATTATCACTAAGAAAGATTTCGAAGGTTTCCAATTCGATGTAAATGGCGGCGCGACTTCTGAAGGCGACGGCGAAAACATCGAGTTAAGTGGTTTATACGGTTTCAACACTGACCGCGGCAACTTCACATTTGGTTTAGCATACTCTGAACGTAAAGGTGTTATGCAAGGCGATCGTGATTGGGTTGAACAGGGTGAAAGTTCGTTTATTCCTGAAGGTACTTTAGGTGGAAAGCAAATCAACCCTGAAACAGGTGAGTGGGGTGATCGTGAATATGGGTATGATTACACACAAGATAGCTGGCTACAAACGCCAAACAAACGCTATAGCTTCTTTGCAAATGGTATGCATGAGCTAAATAATGACATGATTTTGTCTGGTGATGTTTTATATACAAAACGTAAATCAAAGCAAATGATGGCAGCTCAACCAGCCAATCTAGATCTTAAAGTTTGTGAAAACAATATTAAGCAAGACGATTGTATTACCCTTGATCAAGCTATGATTGACGGTGGCGTTGCAGCTGATGAAGAAGGCATGATTAATTACCGTAAGCGTATGAATGATGTGGGTAATCGTGTTTACGAGCAAGAAACCGATACATTCCGTATTTCTGCTGGCCTTGCTGGTGTTATCGATGTAAACACTGGAATGGATTGGGATCTTTCTTACACATACGGTAAAAACGAAGCTGATACTTGGGTTCATAATTCAATTCACCAAGGCAACATGGAAAAATCAATCTATGCAAATCAAGATGCATGGTTTGGTGGCGACCCAATGAGCCAAGAGATGATTGATGCGGTTAGCTACACTGAACAAACTAACGGTGGTAACGAACAACACGTTGTTGCTGGTGTCATCAGTGGTGAAGCATTTGACTTAGAAGCAGGTGCAGTTGCATTCGCAATTGGTGCAGAATACCGTCATGAAAGCGGTTATTACAATCCAGATCCAGTGATTGTTGCTGGTGAAGGTACTGCAGCTCAACAAGATCCAACAGATGGTAGCTTTGATGTTTTCTCAGTATACCAAGAAGTTAGTGTACCGTTTACCGATAAACTAACCGGTGAATTTGCATTACGTTACGATGACTACTCTACTTTTGGTAGCGCAGCAACGTGGAAAATTGGCTTAACTTACGAAGCAACAGGTGACTTAATGCTACGTACTGTAGCTGCAACTGGTTTCCGTGCACCAAGCGTGAGCGAGCTATACGGCGGTAATTCAGGTTCTTACGATTACCTAACTGACCCTTGGAACAATGAGCAAGACCCACAAATATTAGTTAACTACACATCTGATGAAGACTTAGATGCTGAAACATCTGAATCTTTCACTGCCGGTTTAGTGTACTCACCTAGCTACATTGAAGGTATGTCACTAACGTTAGACTGGTGGAGATTCAAGATTGACGGTGCTATTGCACGTCTTGATGTTCAAGCTGGCTTAGATAACTGTTTTGCTGGTGACGCATCAGCTTGTGACACATTTAACATCGGCGCTAATGGCGATTTATCGGATTTGACTAACCCGCTAACTAACGTTGGTTATCAAGATACAAGTGGTATCGATTTCAACTTAGCTTACACTTTCGAAGGTTTAGGTTTAGATTGGAAAATCAACAATGACTTAACCTACTTGTTAAACTTTGAGCAAGACGGTGTTGATTACACAGGTACAATCGGTGGTATGTACGGCGGGTATGCAGAATACAAAAACAACTTTAACCTAACGGCTAGCCGTGGTGATTGGAGTGTTATGTATTCAAACCGTTACATCGGTGAAATGAATGATGTAAACACAGGTGAAGATATCTCTTCAGTGCTGTACCACAACATTTCAGGTGTATATCACTTTACCGATGGTTTCTCTGCGAACGTAGGTGTTAAAAACCTAACTAACGAAGAACCTGTAAGTGTAACTAGTGGTAATGAAGCTGGTACTGTACCAGAGGTTTATGACACTCTAGGGCGTCAAATCTACGCTGGCATCTCAATGAAGTTCTAATCGAACTTTACAGCATCAAAAAAGCCAGCATTTGCTGGCTTTTTTATTGGTTGATGAACTAAACAATAATTATTAGCCCAATCCCTCACTCATTGCTTTCTTCTGTATCAGTTCAATTTTATAACCATCTGGATCTTCAACAAAAGCAATCTCAGTACTTCCGCCTGCTACAGGTCCTGGAGCACGGGTAACTTTACCGCCAGCTGCAGCAATCGCATCACAGCGTTGATAGATATCTTCTTCGCCAATGGCGAGATGACCAAATCCAGTACCTAAATCGTAATTTTCAGTGCCCCAGTTATAAGTTAACTCAATCACTGCTTGGCCAGTTGATTCTTCAGCAAAACCGACAAATGCAAGGGTATATTGATATTCAGCATTTTCTGATTGTCTGAGTAATTTCATGCCCATGACTTGAGTATAAAACTCAATACTGCGCTCAAGGTTACCGACTCGGATCATAGTATGTAATAGTTGCGACATAGGTGCTCTTTAGTTATTGATTGGGTATTTTTTGTAAGCATAACAAATTTCTATTGCAGTTAAAAAATTGATTTGGAATATTATTTTTTGTTGTTTAACATCACATAATCACGGTTAAAAGCTGTGAAATATATCCATATTAGCTAGAATTAACTTATATTCATTTGGAGACAAGATAATGACAACAGAACTAAAAATGGCTCTAGGTACCTCAGTAGTAATCGCAATTTGTTTCAGTGCTTTTTTTGTATCGTTGTTTTAATAACCTTGACCAAATAGCCATAAAAAAACCGCTTAACGCGGTTTTTTTGTGTCTGAAATAAATTGATTCAATCTTCAGGGTAAACCTTGTCTTTGAATTCACACAAATCTTCTATCATACAGCTACCGCAACGCGGCTTTCTAGCGATGCAGGTATAGCGTCCATGTAAGATAAACCAATGGTGAACATCAACTTTAAATTCAGCAGGGGTGACTTTAAGCATTTTTTCTTCAACTTGATCGACATTCTTGCCCATAGCAAACTTGGTTCGGTTCGCCATTCTGAAAATATGCGTATCAACGGCTATCGTCGGCCATCCAAAGGCAGTGTTGAGCACAACATTAGCTGTTTTTCTGCCTACGCCGGGTAGGGCTTCTAATGCTTCTCGATTTTCTGGCACTTCACCACCGTGTAAATCGATTAGCATTTTACAGGCTTTAATGACGTTAATCGCTTTGTTGTTATACAAGCCTATAGTTTTAATATAGGTTTTTAAGCCATCAACACCAAGGTCGTAAATTGATTGAGCTGTATTAGCAACTGGAAATAGTTTATCGGTTGCTTTGTTGACACTCACATCGGTTGCTTGCGCAGAAAGCGTTACCGCGACTAGCAATTCAAATGGGCTGGCAAAGTTAAGTTCTGTTTCAGGCTTAGGGTTATTATCTCTAAGCCTAGTCAGCATTTCATAGCGTTTTTGTTTATTCATTTTATTTATTCATTTTATTTATTCGTTATGTTGATATTTCAGTTATTTAACCGACTTTAGTGATCCGCGCACGTGCAATAGCTTCTGGTGCTTGTTGAGGTTTCTTTTGCTCAATTTTACTATCTATAACGTTTTTAAGTGCGATCAGTAATCCCATAGCGATAAAAGCGCCAGGTGGCAACATTGCTAGCAAAAACGGTGTATCAACATTAAATACTTGAATGGTGAGATTCGCTGCCCAGTCTCCCAGTAATAGTTCAGCTCCATCAAATAAGGTTCCTTGGCCAAGTATTTCTCTCATACCGCCTAAAACAACCAAAATTGCCGTAAAGCCAACACCCATCATTAATCCATCAAATGCAGCACTGGTAACATTATTGCGAGACGCAAACGCTTCAGCGCGGCCAATAATGACGCAGTTTGTTACGATAAGTGGTAAGAAGATCCCTAAGGATAAGTAAAGGCCATAAGCATATGCGTTGATGAGTAACTGTACACAAGTCACTAGTGCGGCGATGATCATGACAAATACAGGGATGCGTATTTCTTTGGGAACAAATTCACGCACTAAAGAAACCAGCACATTGGAGCCTACAAGCACAATGAGTGTTGCGAGGCCTAAACCTAACGCATTAGTGACTGTAGCAGTAACAGCTAAAAGAGGGCAAAGCCCAAGTAGTTGTACAAGCCCAGGGTTATTTTTCCATAATCCTTGCCATGCAATTTCACGATAATTAGTCATTTTCACGTCCACAATGATTGACGGTGTTATAAAGTGATTCTCTATTCGCGCTGACAAAAGCGAGCGCATTGTTAATGGCGTTGACGTAAGCACGCGGTGTAATCGTTGCCCCAGTGAATTGATCTATGTCGCCACCATCTTTTTTAACTGCCATTGGCTTGCTATTTGGGTCGTACAATAAATTGCTAAAGCCTAATACCCAATCTGATTTACGAAGTTCAATTTTATCGCCAAGCCCTGGGGTTTCTTGATGAGTTAAGGTTCTAACACCTAATAACTCATTGTCATTATTAACACCTAAAATGATTTTAATGTCACCGTTATAACCATCTGGTGCAATAGCTTCAATTGCAATCGCTATAGGTTCATTATTCATCTTAGCAATATAAACAGGCAACGCTTCATCAGAACCAAGGAACTCTTGATTGGTCACTAAAATACAATCTTCAGTTAACTCATTATCATGCAAATGATTAGGGATAATTTGTTCTAAGATACCTGCAAGCTGTTTACGTTGCTGGTCGATAATTCGATCTTCGGTAAAAAAATTCACTGAAGCGACCAAGCCTGTGCAACAGAGTGCGAACAGGGCAAGGATAAGGCCGTTTCGAGTAATAATATTGAACATGTTTAATCCTGTAGTTTAGCGGCTTAATTTCCCGCGCGATGACCATATGAACGAGGACGGATATAGTAATCGATAAATGGTGCACACATGTTGGCAAGTAACACTGCAAACGCTACGGCATCAGGGTAACCACCGTAAGTTCTAATCACGAAAACTAATACACCAATAATGGCACCGAACAAGAGTCTTCCACGTGTACTGGTCGCCGCAGTGACAGGATCAGTTGCAATAAAAAATGCGCACAACATTGTCCCGCCAGAAAATAGGTGCAGCATTGGGCTTGCGTGAGTGTCTGGGTTGAGTAAAAATCCGAAACCCGAACAAACGAATATTGCTAATAAAATACCAGTGCTAATGTGCCAACGTATTACTTTAAGTTTCAACATAATTAGGCCACCTGCAAGGTAGGCTAAATTGATCCAGAACCAACCAACACCAGTCATGCCATCAAATACATTACGCTGTAGACTTTCACTACTTGTCATACCCATTGATAAGTCTGTTTTGAAGGTATCAAGCGGCGTGGCCATCGTATGTCCATCAACGGCAATTCGAAAATGATCTAAGCCCGCACTGGTAAATTCAAAAATATGGGCAAAAGCTGCCACAATACCCACCTGATTCGCAGCTAATTCAGCAGGCGCTACCCAGTTAGTCATTTGCACTGGAAAGGATACGAGCAGTAATACATAAGCCGCCATGGCAGGGTTGAATATGTTATTACCTAATCCGCCATATAAGTGCTTAACAATCACCATCGCAAACCCGCAACCAATGACAGTCATCCACCAAGGGGTAAGTGGTGGGATTGCTATAGCGATTAATATCCCAGTAACCAATGCACTGTTATCAGATAAGGCATTTTTAATCGATTTATTACGAAGCTTCATTATTGCAGCTTCTGCCGATAAACAAGTTAATACAGCAATTAGGATTTGTACCAGAGTACCCATACCAAAAAAGTATACTTGAGCCAAAATTCCAGGAATTAAACATAATGCAACGCGTTGCATTACTTTATTGGTGTGCAATGTGGTGCTGACATGGGGAGAGGATGCAATTTTAAATGCCATGATTATTCCTTTTCGCTCAACTTCTGTTTATTAGCCAGTTTTTTCGCTTTGGCTTTTGCAACCGCTGCAGCTATACGTGCTTTTTTATCGTCTACTGGTTCGCTTACATTAGAAGGCGTAACAGGCAGGGCACTTGTTTCGGTTTTAGCTGGTGAAATAAGCGCATCAGCCTTTGTTCTGTCATCAGACTCAACATCAGTTTTATTTTCAGATTCAGCTGCTTTTTGCGCTAATTTTTTCGCTTTAGCACGTGCGACAGCTGCGGCTATTTTAGCTTTCTTATCATCAAGCGGTTCGGATACATCAGAATCCGTACCTGTACCTATTTCTGACTGAACTTGCACTTGTGGCGCTTGCACTTGAGAAGACTGCTCTTGAAATGATTGCACTGGCGAACTTTGTATATCCGTATCGGCAGCTGACTCAGCTTGTTTTTGAGCGAGTTTTTTCGCTTTAGCACGCGCTACAGCAGCGGCTATTTTAGCTTTCTTATCATCAAGCGGTTCGGATACATCAGAATCCGTAC
>NZ_JAJGZS010000005.1:125934-131404 GCF_020806285.1 Shewanella sp. 10N.7 | reverse complement strand
CCTGTACCTATTTCTGACTGAGCTTGCACTTGTGGCGCTTGCTCTTGAAAAGACAGCTCTTCAGAAGACTGCTCTTCAGAAGATAGCAATTGCGAATTTGCTGCATCCGCATTGCTGGCGGATTCAGCTTGTTTTTGTGCAAGCTTTTTCGCTTTAGCACGTGCAACTGCTGCCGCGATTTTAGCTTTTTTGTCATCAACGGGTTCGTTTTGAGCTGATGCAGTATCATTTTCAGAAAGCGTTGCTTTATTCTGAGCTAATTTTTTTGCTTTAGCTCGAGCTACAGCGGCTGCAATTTGCGCTTTTTTATCATTAACTGCAGGTAAATTATCAGTTGATGCATTTTCATCTGGAGTATTCGATGTTGTTGATTGATTGGCTAACTTCTTCGCCTTAGCTCGCTCAATGGCCGCTTTTACAGCTGCAGATTTATCTGTCGCTGGTTTGTCTTGTTTACTTTCTTGTTCTGCTGCTAACTTTTTAGCTGCGACGCGGGCCATGGCTTCAGCGACAGTATTCTTATTGCTACTAGCATTTGCCGCAGTTTTGCGTTTTTCTGCAGCTATACGAGATTTCTCTTCTCGGGCAAGTTTTTCATCTTCTAAACGTTTGAGTCGTGCTTCGAAGCGAATTTTTGCTTGTTCAGCTTGTTGTTTTTCTTCAGCTTCATTTTTTAATGCCGATTTAGCAACGCGATAGTATTCCACTAATGGAATGTCACTTGGGCAAACAAAACTACAACAGCCGCATTCAATGCAATCTTTTAAATTAAAGCTGGCTGCTTTGTCGTATTCTTCCGCTTTAGCATGCCAAAATAGTTGCTGTGGTAATAATAAAGCAGGGCAGACAACGGCGCATTCACCACAACGAATACAGGCTTTTTCTTCGACATCAGGTGCGATTTCGTTGGCACTTGGCGTTAGAATACAGTTAGTGCCTTTTAATACAGGCACATTATAATCAGGTAGCGCGTAACCCATCATAGGGCCACCAATAATCACTTTCTGATTAATATCAGCGTTAAAACCGACTTGCTGCAGCGCATATTCAACGCTAGTACCTATCGCAATCCAATAATTACCCGGTTGAGTAACTTGTTCACCCGTTAAAGTGACGAGTCGTTCGATAAGGGGTTTCCCATGTAAAACAGCATCTTGAATAGCATATGCAGTACCAACATTGTGCACCACCACACCTTGCTGAGCTGGAATACTGCCAGTTGGGACTTCTCGGCCGGTAATGATTTGTATTAATTGTTTCTCACCACCTGAAGGGTATTTTGTTGGTATAACGGTGATTTTGACAATGGAGGTTAAATCATCAAATCTTGCTAAACATTGCTGCATTGCAAGAGTCGCTTCTGGTTTATTATCTTCAATTGCAACAACAATACGTTGTGGTGTTAGCAACTGATTAATAATTTGAATACCCTTAAAAATCTCTAAAGCATTCTCACGCATTAATACATCATCAGATGTGATGTAAGGTTCACACTCAACACCATTGATAATAACTAAATCGATTTCACTCGCTGGGTTAAGCTTTATATGACTCGGAAAAGTTGCACCACCCATTCCAGCAATGCCAGCTTGCTTAATTTTATCTAAAATTTGCTGATTTGATAATTCAACTAAAGCTGACTCTTGATAGTCAATTGTTTGATTAAGGCCGTCAGCTTCGATTATACAAGTTAGTGTTGGTAGCCCTGAAGCATGGTTACTTGATTGTAAGTTGATATCAATAACATGGCCGGAAACTGGGGAATGCACTGGTAAGTACATAAAACCTTCGCCATCGGTTAATTGTTGGCCCTGTTTTACCTGCTCGCCTACTTTAATGCTGAGCCGAGCGCAATCACCGACTTGTGGTAATGGAACGCGATATTGGCTAGCAGGCGTTAATCGCTTGGCTGTCGATTGATTTGAAAGTGATTTGAGTTGCGGCGGATGGATCCCTCCAGGAGAGTGCCATAACGTTCCTTTATCAATTTGTTCTAATAAAGTTAGCACTGAGAGTCCTCTTTTACAGCTTTATCTTCTTGCTTCATTCTGATGGAGACAGTTCTATCTTCTACGACTGTGACTGGAATACTCGCTAACTTCCAATCCCAATTTTTAAGATTTTGTTCAACGGGGATCATATCAATACAGTCAACAGGGCAAGGTTCGACGCATAAGTCACAACCTGTACAATCTTTGGCAATGACTGTGTGCATGAGTTTGCCCGCGCCTAAAATGGCATCGACAGGACAGGCTTGTATGCACTTTGTGCAGCCAATGCACTCATCTTCGCGGATGTAAGCCACTTTTTTTACGGCTTCTTGTGCAACTTCATTTAATGGTTCTGGGTCAACACCCATTAAGCCTGCAAGTTTTTCCATGGTAGCGGTGCCACCGGGAGGACATTTATTAATGTTATCGCCATTTGCTATGGCTTCTGCGTAAGGCCTGCAACCTGGGTAGCCACATTGGCCACATTGTGTTTGAGGTAATAAGGCTTCGACCTGATCAATAATTGGGTTACCTTCAACTTTAAATTTAATTGAGGCGTAACCTAATATTAATCCGAAAATTAGTGCTAGAAGTGTCAGCACAACGACAGCAATTGCAATACTCGACATGACTATTTAACCAGCCCCGCAAATCCCATAAAGGCTAAAGACATTAAACCTGCAGTGATCATGGCAATAGCGCCGCCTTTAAACGGGAGTGGCACATCTGCAGCGGCTAAACGTTCTCGCATGGCAGAAAATAAAACCAGCACCAATGAAAAACCAACTGCAGCACCAAAGCCATATACAGCTGATTGAATAAAGTTATGATCTTCATTTACGTTTAGCAGGGCGACACCAAGCACCGCACAGTTGGTGGTAATTAGCGGTAAATAAATGCCTAAGGCGCGATGTAAAGATGCACTGGTTTTTTGGACTAACATTTCAGTAAACTGTACGACAACGGCAATGACTAAAATAAAGCTCATTGTGCGTAAATAAGTTAATCCAAATGGCTGTAGTAAAAACTCATTAGTTAGATAGCTTAAGATTGAGGCTAAAGTTAGTACAAATGTGGTAGCCATCGACATTCCGATGGCGGAGGCAAGTTTACTAGATACCCCCATAAAAGGGCACAAGCCAAGAAATTTTACTAAAACGAAATTGTTAACCAGTACGGTACCAATTAACAGTAAGAGATAGTCTGTCATTACTACACTTTTCTATTTGATATTAGCTCTATTATCTAAGGTTTAGGGTCGAGAAACAACGGATAAAAAAAAGGGTTATGTAAATATTAACCCTATTTTGGAAGATTGGTCTTACATTGATTATTTATTTATCAGTTTTAGCGATGATTTCAGGTCTAGCAATATAATATCCTTGCAAGCCATCAACTAACATTTTTTCTAATGTCAGTTTTTCATCTTGTCTTTCAACGCCAGTTGCGATGACTTTTATGCCAATGCGGCGTGAAATATCAACAATCATTCTGACAAAGAATTTGTTGTTATTGTCTTGGTCAATACCGTCGCTATAGCTGCTATCAAGTTTAATCACATCGGGTTTTACTTCTCGGAAAAATTTAAATGATGAAAAGCCTAAACCAAATTGCTGGATAGCAACTCTTGCGCCGACCTTATGCATTTCGTGAACAAAACGGCGACTAGCAGTGACATTTTGTTGCATACCCGATTCACTGACTTCGAACACAAGCCTTGCCGAGGTCGAACGGTGGCTTGATAAAATATCTCTCAGCCAAGAAACAAATATTTCTTGTAGGGCAGAAGATGCACTGATATTGACGCCAAAATTACCGGTTAAACTTGGGTTTGCATTGAGTAACTGTAAGGTGTGAACCACGATCATTTTATCTAAATCGATATTCAAACCGTGACGTTCCGACATGGCAATAACGCTGGCTGTGGGTAAGTTTGAACCTTCAGTATTAAAAAATCGCGCGTAAAGTTCGCGGTATACATCGACTTGATTGTTACAAGGCAGTATCGGCTGTTGAAAGAACTTAAGACTTTTGCGATTAATTAATTCATTAATCGTTACTTTCCAGTGGTCATCACCTAATTGTTCGTTGCCGGTAAATTTTTCAAGAATATGGTAACGATTGAGTCCTGAAGTTTGCGCTATGCTCACGGCTGTGTCTGCCAAGGTTAACAGCGCATGAGTATCGCTATTACTTTCAAATGGCACCATGCCACTATGGGCAATGTTATCGGTTTCAACAGTTTGAGCATACTCATCGAAGTAGGCTTTTAATGTGACTAAAAACTGTTCACCTTCTTTTACTGTAATGTCTTGGATAAACAGCGCAAAATCACTACTTGATACGCGATAATATTCACTCACACCCGATTTAGCTGCAGCGCGTCTTATACAAGAAGCAATTTGACTTAAGTAATCATCACCCGCTTCACGGCCATGTAATTGATTGATGGTTGATAAATCTGCGGCTTTAATTATTGCAAGCACACCAAACTGTTTTTTGTCAGAGTTACTGATACTTTTCATATAATCATTAAAGCGACGGCGGGTAGAAAAGCCCGTAACAGGATCTTGATATGCCGCTTTTGCTAGTAAATCATTTTCTTTATGAAAATTACCAATGCTGGTTTTAAGCTCTATACGGCTTTTTTCAAGCGCGATACCAATGGGTTTTAAAGAACCTCTTAAACGAGATGTTTGAACGGCTTGGAAGGTTAGGTTCGGAATGTTGTCGATATAATCGCAAAGGTATTTTATGCCACGACGATGCAGCATCATTAATATAGCAAAGCTAATCATGAGAATAAGGTAAGCAAAAATAACCAGGGTCGCGGCTTTTTCTAAATTGACGAAACTTGCAGATATGACTGATTTAGTGCTGAGTCTGACTTGCAAGCGACCATTGGGTAATGACTTTGTATGACCTAATTGAATGCTGAAAATTTTGTCTTCAAATTCTTCATCACTTTTTGCCAATGTGCCAAAGGTATAGTTGAGATCACTGTCGCTTTCATGGATATATTGAAAAAACTGAAAGGTAAAATTTTGGGACAGGGTGTTGAATAGCGTTTCACCGTTTTCATCCCACTCAGTCATATTATCAATATGTGTGATGTAGTTTTGGATGGCTAATGCGCCTTGTTGCTGCATTTCTTTATTTTCCAGATCATAAATCCTGAAAAACAGTAGTCCAAAAATCACAAACAGTACTAATTGGAATGATTTCGATAAGCCCATGAATAGTCCATTTCCTGTAATAATCTGATGTCATCATACATTTATGTATAGCGGCAAAAAATTAAAAAGCTATAACAAATAAAGGAGTTAACACTAAGATTGTAGTGTAAATTTTAGGAAATTATAAAGGAATTTAAAAAAGATAGATATCAAGAAAGGGTATAATACTGACAAAGCGTCAAAATCTTGGCTCCCCGGACTGGACTCGAACCAGTGACATACGGATTAACAGTCCGCCGTTCT
>NZ_JAJGZS010000005.1:0-125837 GCF_020806285.1 Shewanella sp. 10N.7 | reverse complement strand
ACCAGTGACATACGGATTAACAGTCCGCCGTTCTACCAACTGAACTACAGGGGAATCGTTTTAGCAATGTATTGCTGAGAACGGAGCGCATAGTAAAACGCCCTGAACGATCAGTCAACTCGAGAAATAAAAAAAATTGAAAAATTGATGTTAACTGCTCATCTAATACCCATCGTGGCTTATAATTCATCATAATGAGTGTTTTTTCACAAGTAAATTGATTAGTAACGATTTAATGGCTTTACCATTTTACTTATCAACTTTAATCCTAAACAGGTTAATTGCGCGATTTAGTCAATAACAATCACTGTTTAATCCCTATGTAGGCTGATGCTTGACGCAGTTCTATACATTTACATCATTTGAATGACGCTAAATTCATTTTCTACAAAATATTTGTTTCTCTTCTGATACAAGTCTTTTTACGCGTCAATCATGCTAATCGATCATATTAGCGGCTATCGCTTATAAACAGTTTTTTCATCTATGAGCGCTTAAACCATAGATCTTTTGGCTAAGCTTAAAAACCTGCTCTTTATAAGGTTAACTCATTAAGCATCGTTATCTACGTTGGCTGCTTAACATTAGCCATCTGTATTCAGGTTACTTATATATGCTGCTAAATTTTTAGTGGGTGGTGGCTTTGATAACGGTCATATCTACGTTACGCCATTTACACGTGGGTTGATTAAATAGATTTGCACGTATTCGTCACTCCTAGTTTTTCCTAAGTACTCCTAGTTGTTTATATGTAGTGTTCTAGCCTTGGAAGGTTAATTAGTTGAGGGATAAAAAAGAGATAGTGATTTATGGATTAAAGCATTTAATGGAATCAATCAGAGCTAAGATAAAATAGGCAATGTGATGCTACTAACTATTTCATCATAAGCACATTACTGCCCAAGTTTGGTTAATGTCACTACTCGCGCATAAACAGCAAGCAATAATGTTGTTTGCGGAATTTTATGTAAAGAAAATGGCGGCCCTTGTTTTAATTTTAATGTAGATCGGCTTATTAATAATGAGATCGAATTACGAGTACGAGCAGGTCATTGCCGATACCCCGTTTCAATCAAAATGATGTATTCATGTCAGCAGACTTACAAATGTAATTTTATTTCATGTATCTTTTTTTACTGTTTTATTAATTTCTGTTTACCCTAACACCCCAGTAATATTGGGCTAGAGTGAGTTATCCACTAAATCTGTGGATAAGCCTGTGAGTTACTCTTAAAATACCCTCTGAAGCCCTTATGAGCATTGACTAGAAGTTAAATTATGCTCTGAATCAACAAATTAAAAATCATAAAACTAATCAAGGTGTTACAAAATGCAATAGATTTTTATTTGCTCGGATTATTTAGTGATGGTTAATGTAGTATATGTGTACGCGCTATTGTGTATTAAATTGCCATAGAAATGAGGTTCTTGGCGCTTTTATCGACAGTTTTAAGCTTTTGGCGCTGTTGTAGCATAATTTCATGTTTTGTTCGTCAAATTGTAATGATTGACTGATAAGCGGCTAAATCATTTGGGATCGCTTATTCATTTATCAAACCATTTTTGGTGTTTGTTTTAGATGATGGCTGTTTTAAAAGCGACAAATTATCAACTGATGATAAATGCAACTCATGTGCAAGTCATTTGCAAGTCATTTGCAAGTCATATGCAATTAGCAATCAACGTGTCCCAGACGAAAAATAGTTTTCAACTATGCAAATTCTTGTATATGCGATTGTTTGACTGGGTTTATAAAGCTTTTGGGTCGCAATGTTCGGCTGGTTCAGTATAAAATGGTTTATCATTTTTATAGGATGCTTAGACGTGAAAGAACCGGTTTTCAATCTTGTTTCAGATTACTCTCCCGCTGGTGATCAGCCTACGGCGATAAAACAGCTGGTCGATGGGCTAGAAGCCGGTGTCGCTAAGCAAACCTTATTAGGTGTAACCGGTTCAGGTAAAACATTTACCGTTGCTAATTTAATCCAGACCTTAGGTCGTCCGACAATCATTATGGCCCCCAATAAGACATTGGCTGCACAATTATATGGCGAGATGAAAGAGTTCTTTCCGAATAATGCAGTTGAATATTTTGTGTCTTATTATGATTACTATCAGCCAGAAGCCTATGTTCCAGCCTCTAATACCTTCATCGAAAAAGATGCTTCAGTTAACGCTCATATTGAGCAAATGCGCCTTTCTGCGACTAAAGCACTGCTAGAGCGTAAAGATGTGGTATTAATCGCGTCTGTGTCGGCTATCTATGGCTTGGGCGATCCTGAGCTATATATGAAGATGCTATTACATCTACGTCAAGGTGACATGATGGGGCAGCGCGACATTATTACTCGTTTAGGTGAGCTGCAATATACCCGCAATGATATCGACCTACAGCGCGGTACGTTTCGTGTTCGTGGTGAAGTAATTGATATTTTTCCTGCTGAATCAGAACGCGATGCGGTCAGAGTTGAGTTATTTGATGATGAAATTGAGCAACTCAGTGAGTTTGATCCATTAACAGGTCATGTCACTAAACGCTTAGCTCGCACTACGGTGTACCCTAAGAGCCACTATGTTACTCCTAGAGAGAAAATCATCGAAGCGACAGAGCATATAAAAGAAGAATTGCGTGAACGTCGTAAAGAGCTATTAGATAACAATAAACTGATTGAGGCTCAACGTATTTCGGAACGTGTGCAATATGATATTGAGATGATGGTCGAGTTAGGTTATTGCTCAGGTATCGAAAACTACTCTCGATATTTATCTGGACGTTCACAAGGCGATGGACCTCCAACATTATTAGATTATTTACCTGCAAATGGTTTATTAATTATTGATGAATCCCACGTTACCGTGCCTCAAATTGGCGCAATGTATAAAGGTGACCGTAGCCGTAAAACAACACTTGTTGAATATGGTTTCCGTTTACCCTCAGCATTAGACAACAGACCACTTAAATTTGAAGAGTTTGAGCAGTTAATGCCACAAACGATATTTGTATCTGCAACCCCAAGCGATTATGAGTTTGAGCAAAGTGATGGTGAAATTGCTGAACAAGTTGTTAGACCGACTGGTTTACTTGATCCAGAAATAGAAATTCGCCCCGTTGCTATTCAAGTCGATGATTTACTTTCTGAAATCCCAAAACGTGTTGCCGTTAATGAAAGGGTACTTATTACAACGTTAACCAAGCGTATGTCTGAGGATTTAACCGAATACTTGGATGAGCATGGCGTTAAGGTCCGTTATTTACATTCTGATATTGATACCGTTGAACGTGTAGAAGTGATACGAGATTTACGACTAGGTCACTTTGATGTTCTGGTTGGAATTAACTTGCTTCGCGAAGGCTTAGATATGCCAGAAGTGTCGTTAGTGTGTATTTTAGATGCAGATAAGGAAGGTTTTTTACGTTCTGAACGTTCACTTATCCAAACCATTGGCCGCGCTGCACGTAATGTTAATGGTAAAGTTATTCTGTATGCTGACAAAGTCACTAAGTCGATGGAAAAAGCGATTGGAGAAACAGAACGTCGCCGCGAAAAGCAGCATGCGCATAATTTGAAATTAGGGCAAACACCAAAAGGGGTGACGAAAAAAGTCACAGATGTGATGGACTTGGGCGATCCTCATCGTGGTAACAGTAAACACAAATACACTGCTTTTGGTAAAGTGGCTGAAAAAGAAACACAATATAAAACCGATACTAAAGTACAGAGTGTTGCTGAATTATCGCAGCAAATTGATGCACTAGAAAAGCAGATGCATCAACATGCGCGCGATCTTGAGTTTGAACAAGCTGCTGCAGTGCGTGACCAAGTGAAAAGTCTGCGGGAACAAATTATTCTTAACAGTTAGTTTATTATCGATAAACTTACAGACAATCCTGTTTGAAACAATAAAAGCTTAGCAATTATGCTAAGCTTTTTTTATCTTTTAATATCAGAATACTTTGAAGGTATTAACTTCACATTCGAAAATGAGTGTTTTTATTTTGCGGGTTGTTTCACCACTTTTGTTAAGGATGTCTAATCTTAGCTTAAAAACGAGACATTAAACGTGATTGCTTTACGGCTGCGACTGTAAAAAATCGCTTAATAGCTTAAAATATAATGACATTTTCCGAATGAAAGTTCTTCTAAACGAGGATCAATGAATACTAATAAAGATAAATACAGTATCGACAATACTGATTACACGGTCGGTCAAGATAACATTCAAAAATGGGGTTTTGATGTACATAACCCTGTTTTTGGTATCAGCGCTTCCTTAATTGGTCTGTTCATCATCGCTATCTTGTTGGTGGAACCAGAAACATCTAAATCTGTTTTAGACGGCATCAAATGGCAAATTATTGGTGCTTTCGACGGTTTATTTATGTGGTCAGCCAATATCTTCGTATTGTTTTGTTTAGCAATGATTATTTCGCCTTACGGTAAAATCCGTTTGGGCGGAGCCGAGGCCAAGACTGACTATTCTAGATTATCTTGGGTTGCTATGTTATTTGCTGCTGGTATGGGGATCGGGCTGATGTTTTGGGCCGTTGCTGAACCTGTAGCTTATTTTACGGGATGGTATGAAACGCCACTTAATGTCGCAGCCAATACTGCTGAAGCTAAAGAGCTCGCACTGGGTGCGACTATGTTCCACTGGGGACTTCACCCGTGGGCAATCTATGGTGTAGTGTCATTATCGTTAGCATTTTTTGCTTACAACAAAGGTTTACCGCTGTCGATGCGTTCAGTGTTTTATCCGATTTTAGGTGATCGCACCTGGGGTTGGCCTGGGCATGTTGTTGATATTTTGGCTGTTATCGCAACCTTGTTTGGTTTAGCTACATCTCTTGGGTTAGGGGCGCAACAAGCTGCTAGTGGTTTCCATCATGTATTTGGTATGGAAAACGGCTTAACCCTGCAAATAGCGATTATCTTTGCTGTGACCTTAATTGCAGTTGTTTCGGTAATGCGCGGTATTGATGGCGGCGTTAAAGTCATCAGTAATGTCAATATGCTGCTCGCGCTTATCTTAGTGGTATTTGTTGCTTTAGTGAGCTTTGCAGTAGCAATGGGAACAATCCCTACGACTGTTATGGGCTACATTAAGAATATCATTCCATTAAGTAATCCTATTGGTCGCGAAGACGAAGCCTGGATGCATGGTTGGACTGTATTCTATTGGGCGTGGTGGATTTCATGGTCCCCATTTGTTGGTATGTTTATCGCGCGTATTTCACGAGGTCGTACGATTCGTGAGTTTATGACTGCCGTGCTAATTGCACCGACAGTGGTAACGATATTATGGATGTCTGTATTTGGTGGCGTTGGTATTGATCAAGTGGTGAATAACATTGGTACGCTAGGTGAAAAAGGACTGACAGATGTTCCTTTAGCCATGTTCCAAATGTTTGATCAATTGCCTTTAGGCAACATCCTATCAATGCTAGCTGTCATCTTAGTGTTAATATTCTTTGTGACATCTTCGGATTCAGGTTCATTGGTTATCGACAGTATTACCTCTGGTGGTAAAGTCGATGCACCTGCACCGCAACGTGTGTTTTGGGCTTTAGTTGAAGGCGCGATTGCTGCAGCGCTAGTTTGGGTTGGTGGTACTGAGGCGATAGAAGCATTACAAGCTGGTGCAATTTCGACAGCATTACCATTTACCATCATTCTGCTGGTAATGTGTATCAGTTTAATAATGGGATTAAGAACAGAAAAGCGTTAAGTTCCTGCTCTGCTATCGACATTATGTATTGAGAATGTACATTATTAGAATAATGCAAAAGGCACCTTAATTAAGGTGCCTTTTTTATTTGATATAGCACAGCTTTACAGCGTTAAATCCACAATTTTTTTATCGGAGTTTCCGCGCTATAGTGATGATAAATCTGCGCTTGCAATAACTCAGCTGTGGCAATGGCATCTGTTAGCGCATCATGTGGTGGATAAGTAGGCAGGTTATAACGAATTCTCGTACTTCCCAATCTGATGGATTCAGGTCGCTTATGCTTAAACCAATCTAAAAAGCCTTTAGGTTTGTTTTGCTGCACTTCAGCTTCTATTTGCATGGTGTCAACGACGGGAAATACGATTCCTTCATTAATCAATGAACGCAGTGCGGCATCAAAAAAATCACGTTCTATTCGACGGTAATGCACTACAACAATTTTACCCGCAAGTTCATCTAATAATTGCTCTAAAATACGCAGTAAGTCAGGTGCCCCTTTTAAGTCAGAGTGAGTGATACCATGAATGATAATAGAGTTTTCTTGCAGTTTATCTTCAGGGGTAACAAACCAATGCTTTGCATGTCTTAGTGCGATTCGGTTCAGCGTAAATGGCACCAACCCAATACTGATGATGCTATTTTGGTCAGCATCCAACCCTGTAGTTTCAAAGTCTAGCGCAACAAACTCAATATCTTTGAGGAGTGTTTCAGCATGATATGTGCCGACATCATAAAAATTTGTTAAGCGTTTATCTTTGCTTTCTTTGGCTTTTATTTGTAAAAACGCTTCCCAGTTTAAGACTTCTTGATTGGTGATATTACGCATTGTTTACCCCTGCATACTGTTTGCAGTGTAGCGGAATTTTAAAAAGTTCTGCGCGCTGCTTAATACCAAAAATGCATCTTTAAGATTACGCCTTTCAAATTCAGACATGTTTTCAGGTTCAATATTGTTATCAGGTTCTTGTTCTGCCTCAATATCTAATGCCTGATGACGAATGCGAACTAATGAAATGAACTCCATGGCATGTTGTAAATCTCTGCCTTTGGTAGCTGGAAGGATCCCGGCTTCTATAATGTCTTCCAGTCTATCGAAAGAGTTTTGTGATTGAGAGCCAATCGCCAGTGCGTGAACACGAATTAAATCAGCCAGTGGGGCAGTGCCACGTCTTTTTAAGTTGATCGAATTGTTATGCCGACCATCTTTTTCCATGACGAAATCTTTAAAGAAGCCTAATGGAGGAGTACGGTTTAACGCATTTCGAGCAAGGCAGGCTAAAAAGCGGTTATTTTTTTTCGCTTTTCTTAGAATAAAGGCATTTAATTGTTCAGCCCATTTAGGTCTGCCATACACGCCATACAAATCGAAGAAAATAGAACAGTTTAATAATGCTTGAGGGTTCGGATTTTCAATCCAGTCAGCAAAGCAATCTTCCCATTGAGATTGAGTTTTACGGTATTCAGGGTTAGTCGCCATAATATCGCCAGTGCAATATGTATATCCACAAGCCGCTAGGCCATCACATACATAGTTAGCAAGGTTTTCAAAATATTCACCGTGTAGTGATTCTTGATAATCATTGTCGAGAATAATCGCATTATCTTGATCGGTGACGATTAATTGTTCATCACGCGCCATTGAACCCAGTGCAAGAAAACAGTAGGGCACAGGTGGCGGACCAAACTTTTCTTCAGCTAATTCAAGGAGGCGTTGCTTAAAGCTACGGCCAATTTCTGACATTGCACGGCCGACCATATGCGAGTTAGCATCCTCGTTAACCATACGGACAAAACAAGCACTGTTTTGCTGAGACAATACAGTTAAATCTTCAATGCTGTTTTGCTGAAAAATACTGCTGACTATTAGCAAACTGTTTTGAGATTCATATCGAATAATATCGGTGACTTCAATTAAGCCGATAGGTTGCCTGTTTTTTAAAATTGGTAGATGATGAACGTTGTACCGAAGCATTAATAGCATGGCTTCAAAAATATAGGCATTATGATCTAACGATATGAGCTCGGTAGACATCACTTCGCCCACTGGCGTGTCAACGTCTAAGCCTTCAGCAATAACTTTTGCGCATAGATCGCGAACGGTAATGATGCCGACAAAACTGTTGCCGCCTTCATCTGTGAGGCTTGGATCATTAATGATGGCTGCTGACACATTCTCATTAGTCATAATCCTGGCAACATCTTGAATTGACGTTGTATTAGACAACATCACAGGTTCAGCACTCAGAATGGTTTTTACTTTAGATGTAGTGAGAGAGTTAGCATCATCACTATTATCCTCAACAGCTTGCTGTAATCGAATACTGCCTTCAACTTCAACAAAGTCAGCAAAGACATCGTAACGTTCACAAAACTCTTCAAAAATATTTTCGGGAATGCAATAAAGCAGCGTGTCTTTAACTGCTTTTGCAGGGTAGCGAACTTTATTGTTGGTTAATAAGCCAAGCTGTCCAAACAAACCACCTTGATCGAGTCGATTATAGAGTTCACCTTTACGGCGGTATATTTCTACTACGCCGCTACGGATCATATACAGATCATGAATCTTATCTTCAAATTCAATCACCATACTGTCAGAACGATAGTAAGAGATTTCGACGCTTTTAGACACTTCGATTAACGCTTGCTCAGGCAGTTGATCAAAAGGTGGGTACTGGCGGATGAAGTTTCGAATTTCAATTAGTTCGACTTCCATTATTCGCTCGATATTATTGATTTGGTTATAACAATCATTATATGGCATTTATTATGACTATGCAGTTAAGTCGCAAACAAGTTTTCAATAGTAAAATCGTGTCTACAAAAACTTTGTTAATAAGGCCTTAGAGTGTAAACAGTGAATCAGCTTTTATTTATGGATGATTTTAATTGATAGCTAAAGCCATGCTTATATGCGCTTGTAGAGGGTGTTGATGAATAAAGTCTATTATAGGTGATTATTTTTGATGCGAATGTGCTGGATTTATAGACATAAAAAAACGCGCCTAAAGCGCGTTTTTTAAATCAATGACCTCTCGAACCTGAGGGTTGATTTAGAAGTTTGCAGATTTTGGTGCACGTGGGAATGGGATCACGTCACGGATATTACTTACGCCTGTAACGTAAGATACTAAACGTTCAAAACCTAAACCGAAGCCAGCGTGAGGGACTGTGCCATAACGACGTAAGTCACGGTACCACCAGTAATCTTCTTGGTCTAATTCCATTTCAGCTAAACGCGCATCAAGTACGTCTAAACGTTCTTCACGTTGTGCGCCGCCAATAATTTCACCGATACCAGGTGCAAGTACGTCCATTGCTGCCACTGTTTTACCATCGTCATTCAAGCGCATGTAGAATGCTTTAATGTCTTTCGGGTAGTTTTTAACAACAACAGGGGCTTTGAAATGTTCTTCAGCAAGGTAACGCTCATGCTCAGAATGTAAATCGATACCCCATTCAACGTCAAATTCAAATTTCTTATCACACGCTTTAAGAATTTCGATTGCGTCAGTGTAATCAATTTGAGCAAAGTCACTGGTTACGAATGCTTCTAAACGCTCGATTGCTGTTTTCTCAACACGTTGTGCAAAGAACTCTAAATCGTCACGACGTTCTTCTAATACTGCGCGGAAACAATACTTAAGCATGTCTTCAGCTAATTTTGCAGCATCATCTAAGTCAGCAAATGCGACTTCAGGTTCAACCATCCAGAACTCAGCTAAATGACGACTCGTGTTTGAGTTTTCTGCGCGGAATGTTGGGCCAAAGGTATACACTTTAGACAGTGCACACGCATATGTTTCAGCGTTTAATTGACCAGAAACCGTTAGGAATGATTCTTTACCGAAGAAATCTTCAGAAAAATCGACAGCACCTTTATCTGTGCGCGGTAAGTTTTCCATGTCTAATGTTGATACACGGAACATTTCACCAGCACCTTCAGTATCTGAAGCAGTGATTAATGGGGTAGATACCCAAATGTAACCCTGTTCGTTATAAAAACGATGGATAGCTTGAGATAAACAGTTACGTACACGGGCAACGGCACCAATAATGTTAGTGCGAGGACGTAAATGAGCAAGTTCGCGAAGGTACTCGATAGAGTGACGCTTAGCTGCCATAGGGTAAGTATCAGGATCTTCAACAAAACCAGTTACTTCAACCTTGGTGACTTGCATTTCAAATGCTTGACCTTTACCTGGAGACTCAACGACTTCACCAGTCATGATCACTGAACAACCAGCAGTAAGCTTAAGCACTTCTTCAGTATAATTATCTAAATTATTCGGTACTACGCCTTGAATAGGATCAAAACATGAACCGTCATAAACAGCTAGGAATGAAATACCAGCTTTAGAATCGCGGCGAGATCGAACCCAACCACGTACTGTAACTTGCGAACCAATCGCGAAGTCACCTTTAAATACAGAAGCGACAGATGTAATGCTCATTGTTGCTTAGTTCTCCAATGGATCAATGATAAAAATAAGTGCTTTATATTACCTTGATATCGGCTTTTCACAAGCCGAAAAAGCCCTTATAGCAAGATTATTAGCTAACTTTTAACAATATCGACTGTTTAATGGGGTAAATCATCTTTAAACGACTAAAATTGATCTTAATTTATGCTTGTAAGCGTATGAACAAAGAGTATATTTTATTATCATCTAATTGATGTAGGTGGTTAAATGTCCAAAACCAAAGTTCTGCAATTTATATTAACTGTGCTATCCATTACTGGTTGGGCATTAGCTGTTTACGCGCTTATCGTGTTTGGTGAAGCAAGACCCGACAGAGCTGTTGGCTATTATATGAGCAAAGGTGTTGAAGTACGCTTTAACTGGGATCCTGACTTAACAATCAAATTAGAGTACTTAATTTGGTGGTGTGCAGGGATAAGCTTAGTGAACTTAGCAGTGAACTATTACGCGCAAACGTCACGAAAGATAGAATACTGGGTTAATATTCCTTTGTTACTACTGGTTTCTCTTGCTGCGGGGTTTTATATTCGTTACGTAATATAAGCTAAATTATTTTAAATACTGTAAATCAATATGACGGCACAGCAAATCAATAATTGCTGCCGTCACTCCCCAAATAAACTTTCCTTTGTACGGCATATAATGCACATCAAAATCATCGCCGTTTCGCATAAAACTAAAAGTATATCGATTACTCGCGTTAAAGAAGTATTGTAATGGCACCCAAAAGGTTTCAGACACTTCACCTGGATCTAATATGATATCAAAAGGTTGTTTTATTATTCCGACAATCGGTGTTACTTCAAAACCGGTAAAAGTGGCGTGAGGAGGGAAGTTACCAATAACGGTAACATTATCAGCAGTTAAACCAATTTCTTCGTCAGCTTCTCTAAGCGCGGTCTCTATCATGCTGTTATCTGCTTCATCAACTTTACCGCCAGGAAAGCTATATTGTCCTGGGTGCGCTCTTAAATGCAGTGCACGTCGAGTCAGTAATATTTGTAACTGTCCATCAACTTCCATTAACGGCACTAGTACAGCAGCCTTTCGTAAGCTTCTATTAATCGGTGCAGAGGTTATTTCGCTAGCTAGGCTTTGAAGAGAAAAATGTACATTGAATTGAGTGGCGTTCATTTATTCCCCCGATGGTTGTGTAACAGTATTAATTACTTATTATTTAAGCCCATCATAAGAGATTGTTGCTTTGAAAGCATCATATATAAAACATCTCTGGTAGCACCTTTCTTATATTGTTTCAGTGATTTGTGATGCACATTGCTTGTGCGTTTTTTGCACCAAAATACTATCTGCACCAATACATTCATGATTAAATTCAAACGGTCAAAATATAAGCTTGGTTTTTTATTGATTGTAAGTTGCTGAATACATGTAAATTAACTTGTCACCTTAATGAAATATCACTGTAGTTAAACTGTGATGTTTTACTGGCATGGTTAGTGCTGAGTTATTAACCAGTTATGTTATTCGCGAGGAAGACAAATATGGGACTGGAAAAGTTACTGTATTTGCAAGGCGTAGGGGCTGAATTTATTGATTGCTTTGGCAACAATATTCACATTTGCCCTGAAGATAGAAATGGAATTCTAAAATCAATGTGTTTGGGTTATTTAGATAAAGATCCGAATAAACAGAGTTTCAGTGATGCTTATATTGAGCAACGGATTTATGAACTTGACGTAAAGCCATGGCTAATTCCTTTGCATCATTTTCAGTGGAGCAATGTTGATGAACCGGTAGTGGAAGTATTTTTTCCTGAATCATTTATCGGGCAACTGCGGGTTGAAATCATTAGCGAACAAGGCGATGTTTATCGTTTTCAAGTGCATAGTCATCAGCTATCCATTGTTGGTGATTATCAACTTGATTCAATTAAGTACTTCAAATACCAATATCGGTTAAATCTTGAATCTAATATGCCAGTGGGTCTTGGCTATCATCAAATCAGTTTAACCACCGAATCAGATAATTACACCCAAACATATACAGGCATATTTATGCTTGCGCCGCGCAGTGCATATTGTGGCACTGTTGAGCATCAAGAGTCGGAATTAACAACGCATTTAAAAGCTAATTCAGCTTCCAAGCTAGGATCAAGTGCTCATGTAAACACAAATGAAGTTGATGCGAGTAAACCTTGGGGAATAAGCACGCAGCTATATAGCATTAAGAGTCACAGTCAATGGGGCATTGGTGACTTTAACGACTTGCAAAAGCTAATTGATTATTCAGCTGAACAAGGTGCTGATTTTATATTATTAAATCCGCTGCATGCTTTAGGTTTACCCGATAGTGTCAGCCCGTACAGCCCTGATGATCGCCGTCGATTGAATCCTTTATATATCCACATTGAATCAGTAGACGAATACGCAAGTATCGCGGCCATAATCCAGTCTGATGAATTTGATAATAAAAAAACGGATTTATTCAATGAAGAGCTACTCAATTACTCGGCTGTTTATCAAGTTAAGTATTCAATCTATCGATTGTTGTTTGACGTATTTATCACTAAAAATAGCTCGAAACGTTCAAAGCGATTTAAACAATTCACTCAATTTAAAAAGCAACAGGGAGAAGCTTTAAGTCAATTTGTCGATCATCAATTAGCTTTATCCAATAACAGCCCAGCAGCTGAACCTCATCATAATAATGTTAGCTATGAAGCTGATTTTATTTGCTACTTACAGTTTGTGGCTGCAGAACAATTAGCTTTATGTCAGTTAAAAGCTAAATCTGTCGGCATGCAGATTGGCTTAGTCAGGGACATGGCTGTTGGGGCATCTCCAACGGGTTCTGAGGTACAGCAAAATGCTAGCTATTTTTGCCAGCAAGCGAATATCGGCGCGCCGCCAGATCCTTTCGCACCACAAGGGCAGAATTGGGGGCTAACCCCACTTGATCCCATTAACCTTCAGCTGCAAAGTTACCAGCATTTTATTACGCTCATTCGCAGTAATATGGAGTCTTGCGGTGGCTTACGGATTGATCATGTGATGGGGTTATTACGTTTATGGTGGTGGCCTACAGATACTCATCTCGGTAATGGTGCTTATGTTTATTATCCACTAGATACGTTATTGGCGATTCTATGTCTCGAAAGTCAGCGAGCGCAATGTTTATTAATTGGTGAAGACTTAGGCATTGTTCCACCTGAGATCGTTCAAAACTTATCAAAAGCCAAAATCTTTTCTAACGAACTGTTCTACTTCACAAAAAATTACCATGGGTTTACACCGCCAGAATTTTATAAACCACATAGTTTGATGATGTTAGCTAATCATGATGTACCAACACTGTCAGCTTGGTGGAATGGCGATGACATTCAGTTAAGGCAACAACTTGGTTTAACTGACTCTGAGCAGAAATATAACGCGTTGAACGACAGGCTTAATGAGAAACTGCAATTATTAGATTTGCTTAAATCAAAGCACTTTGTACCGTCACACATCACTTTAGACGATATCAAACAGCCTGCGCTTATTCATGCATGGTTATCACTTACAGCATCCGGTGAATCCATGTTGTATAGCGTTCAACTTGACGATCTTATTAATGAAATTAAGCCGATAAATATTCCAGGAACTTGGAAAGAATATCCTAATTGGCGGCGCAGGTTGTCACAGAGTTTAGAGCAAATAATGGACTCAGAAGATGTGAAGCAAAAACTTCATATTGTTAATCGTGCTCGTCATTGCAAGCAATCTGCACTTGCAGAATCGTGTTCGCTATCGGCAGGTTCAATTGAATAACATTTTGATGTAACGGCCAACAAATCCAACTTATTAAGACTGTTGCTAACCATTAAGTGCAAGTAGTAGGGCGACAGTAACAAATTAACTTTTACATGGAGCAATAAACAATGACGACTAATGCCCCTTATTTTAATCATGGATCTGATATCGCAATTTTAAGCGGTGACTATACCGATGTGTTTTCACTCTTAGGTATGCATAAGGCTGAAAATGGTAAGTCATTATTGGTGCGTTGTTTCATTAAAGGCGCGATTGCCGTTGAAGTGATGAGTTTGAAAGACGGTAAAAAAGTGGCTGAACTTGCCCAGATAGACGATCAAGGTTTATTTGCCGGCGTGATGGGACGAAGGGTAAAGCCTTTTTTGTATAGCCTAAAAGTCACTTATCCAATGAGCGTTGAAACCATTGTCGATCCTTATCAATTTAGCTCGCTGATAAACCCAGATGATGTGTATTTATTTGCTGAGGGAAAACAGCAAAAGAGTTATCAGTTTCTAGGTGCAAACTGGCGCCAAACGCAAGGCGTTGACGGTGTACATTTTTGCGTCTGGGCGCCTAATGCTAAGCGTGTATCTTTGGTTGGCGATGTTAATCACTGGGATGGCAGGCAGCATGTTATGCGTTTTCACCCAAGTAACGGTATATGGGAAATCTTTTTACCCCATGCCAGTGCTGGGCAATTTTATAAGTATCAAATTACCAATCAATATGGTGAACAGGTTGAAAAGGCGGATCCATACGCAGTACAAATGCAATCTGCACCAGGCAACTCTTCAGTTATTCCAGCAAAAAGTGATTATCAATGGAATGACAATCACTGGCTTACAAAGCGTGGCGATACACAATTACATCATGCACCAATGTCGACCTATGAAGTTCAACTAGCCTCGTGGAAACGTAAAGGTGAATGGGGTGATGAATATTTAAACTATCAAGACTTAATAGACCAACTCATACCTTATATTGAAGAAATGGGTTTTACCCATCTTCAATTGATGCCCATTAGTGAATACCCATTTGACGGTTCATGGGGATATCAGCCCGTAGGTTTGTACGCAGCGACTTATAGATTTGGTGATCCTGTAGGTTTGAAAGCCTTTATTGATGCCTGTCATGCCCGTGATATTGGTGTTTTGCTGGATTGGGTACCTGCACACTTTCCAAAAGATCCCCATGGTTTATCAAAGTTTGATGGTAGCTGCTTGTATGAACACGAAGATCCACGTCAAGGGGAACACCCTGATTGGGACACTTTGATTTACAACTATGGCCGCGGTGAAGTACAAAGTTTTTTGCTCAGTAACGCGTGTTATTGGTTAGAAGAGTTTCATTTCGACGGACTGCGTTTAGATGCCGTGTCATCTATGCTGTATTTAGATTACAGCCGAGATTCAGGGCAATGGTTACCTAATGAATATGGTGGTCGTGAAAACATTCAAGCCATTGAATTCTTGAAATTATTGAATGAACGGATTTATGCATCATATCCAGGCGTGACAATGATTGCTGAAGAGTCGACGGCGTGGCCTGGGGTAACTAACTCCACTGTAAATGGCGGCTTAGGCTTTGGGTTTAAATGGAACATGGGCTGGATGAATGACAGCTTAAGCTATTTAAAACGCGATCCCATTTATCGAAGTCATCACCATCATGAGCTGACCTTTGCGCTGGTTTATGCATACACCGAGCAATTTATATTATCCGTCAGCCATGATGAAGTGGTACATGGTAAAGGCTCGCTGCTACACAAAATCCCCGGTGATGATTGGCAAAAATTTGCCACATTACGGGCATACTTTGGCTTAATGTGGGGCCAACCAGGTAAGAAGTTAATCTTTATGGGTTCTGAGTTTGCTCAACGTGATGAGTGGAACCATAACCAGAGTTTAGATTGGCATTTACTGCAATATGCACCACATCAAGGCATGCAAGATTGGGTGAGAGATTTAAATAACCTTTATCTGCAATATCCTTGTATGTACGAATTAGATCATCAAACCACCGGCTTTCAATGGCTCGACTGTGATAACAGTCAACACAGTGTGTTTAGCTTTGTACGCTATGCAAAATCAACCGATGAACATTTAGTCTTCATCATTAATATGACCCCACAAGTCCATCATCATTTTCGTGTTGGATTACCACTTGAGCAAGATTATGTCGAAGTGCTTAACAGCGATAGTCATTGTTATGGAGGCAGTGATGTGACCAATAGTGTCATTGCTTACGATAAGGAAGCCTGGCAGGGAATGAAAGGCAGTGGTGTGATCACTGTGCCACCGTTAGCTTGTGTTGTGTTAGCCGTTAACTCAAATAATGTGCTGGATGAGGATTAGTCATGTCATATGCTAAATCTCAACAACTTTTAGAGAGTGTAGCAACTGCTAGCCCTTATCCATTGGGTTCATCTGTGGATGATAATGGGGTTAACTTTTCATTATTTTCAGCTCATGCAACCAAGGTGGTGCTTTGTATTTTCGACCAATATGGTTTGAATGAGCAACAGTTTGTCCTACCGCAAAAAACCAGACAAATTTGGCACGGTTATCTTGAAGGACTGACTGCAGGGACTTTATATGGCTATCGCGTTTACGGCCCTTACCAGCCGATGCTTGGACATCGATTTAACCACCATAAATTATTGCTCGACCCATATGCAAAACAACTGCTAGGTGAGCTTGAACCCAATGAAGCCAATTACGGGTATGCACTAGACAGTAGCGAGTCCGACCTGTCTTTTTGCGATATTGATAATGCGAGTTTTATGCCTAAATGTGTGGTAATAGACGATCGCGCATTAAAGCAAAAAACGATAAAGCGTCCAAACATTCCTTTAGAGCAAACCATTATTTATGAAACACATGTGAAAGGCTTTAGTGTCTTGAATCATGAGGTTGACGATGAAATTAAGGGAACCTTCGCAGGTCTTGCATCAAAAAACTCAATTCAATACCTATCTCAGCTCGGGGTTAATTGCATTGAACTATTACCTGTACAAAGTTTTTTCAATGAACCCTTCTTGATTGAAAAAAACCTAAGTAATTACTGGGGCTATAACAGTATTGGTTTTTTTGCACCCAATCCAAGTTATCTCAGTGGTGACAGTATCACTGAGTTTCGAGACATGGTGGATGCTTTCCATGAAGCGAATATCGAAGTCATTTTGGATGTAGTTTATAACCATACGGCAGAAGGTAATCGCCTAGGCCCAACGTTAAGCTTTCGCGGAATTGATAACGCCAGTTATTACCGCTTAGTGTCAAACGATCAGCGTTTATACATTAACGATACGGGTTGCGGAAATACGTTTAACTCCAATCATCCGCAAGTATTACAGCTGATCATGGACTCACTACGTTATTGGGTTGAGGTCATGGGAGTGGATGGCTTTAGATTTGATTTAGCCAGTTGCTTAGGTCGTGAAACCTATGGTTTTGACCCTGGGTGTGGTTTTTTTGATGCGATATCTCAAGATCCAGTGCTATGCCAAGTGAAACTGATTGCAGAACCCTGGGACATAGGTCCTGGAGGCTACCAATTGGGTAATTATCCTATTGCTTTCAGTGAATGGAACGATAGATATCGCGATACTATGAGACGATTTTGGCGTGGTGATAATGGCATGTTGCCTGAATTTGCTAGACGCTTTCATGGTTCTGGTGACTTTTTTGAACATCATGGCCGCAGTCCCTCAGCCAGTATTAATTTTATCACCAGCCATGATGGTTTTACTTTGCATGACGTGGTGAGTTATCAGCAACGTCATAATCTAGATAATGGCGAGGATAATCGTGATGGTCATCATGAAAACCTCAGCCATAACTATGGCGTAGAAGGGCAAACGGATGACGGTGATATTCTTCAAATTCGTTCACGTCAGCAGCGAAACCTTCTCACCACATTAATGCTATCCCAAGGCGTGCCAATGTTATTAAGTGGCGATGAAATGGGGCATAGCCAACAAGGTAACAATAATGCTTACTGCCAAGATAATCGTATTTGTTGGATTGATTGGCAAAATATCGATTGGCCATTGGTCGAGTTTACCGCCGAACTAATCAAATTACGTAAACGTTTCCCTGCCTTATGTCATCGCGAATTTATACATCAGCCAGAAGATCAAAATGACAATGGATTTATCTGGTATAGCCGACACGGCGAACCCATGGCCAAGCGTCAGTGGAGCGAGTTTGAAGCGCGCACATTAGCGGTGGTATTAACGTGCGAAACCTTACCGCCTTATCAACACCCTCAAGCCTTATTACTACTGCTTAATGCCGATGAGCAATCACAACAATTTGTTTTGCCGATTATTGAAGGTTTTAGCCAGTGGCAACCGTTAATCAACACGCAGCAACTTGCTAATAGTGATATTGAAAGCTTGTTGGCGAAAAACAAAGTCAAAGTCGCTGTTACAACCATAGATGATGGCGCATCAGAACAAGTTGTAGAACCGAGTTATGCATGCAGCTATCAACTGACCTTGTTAGGCAGAAGCTTAATGTTATTCCATGCATGTGAACAGCAAAACGAAAAAACATCTATATAAATGAATTAACTCAAATTTTTATCAAATAAATTTCGAAATTAACATTTAAATTAAGCGGGTAATAAAGGAGTTTTATCGATGACTGTGACTAAAGGAAAAACGCCAGCAACAAATGTAGGCTCGGCGGACAATTTATCTGCTGTGAATAATGCCGAAGAAGTGAAACAAAAGCCTGTAGCTAAGACCAAAGCTAAAACGGCGAAACGCACCGCTAAAAAGCCAGTCGCCAACAAGAACACAGCTAATGCAAAAATCACTGATTGTGACCCATGCGATACCTTAGCTGCAACATTTGAACGCCAATTTCATGGGGCATTGTGCCGCGATGAACAAGCCGTGAACGATATTTATAGTGCGCTTGCTTCAACAGTTAAATCGCAATTATTACCGCAATGGCGAGAAACTCGGTTAAAAGATAACCAGTATCAGCAAAAACAAATAGCCTACTTATCGTTAGAGTTCTTAATGGGGCGTACTTTAGGCAATGCTTTACTCAGTTTAGATTTAACCCAAGAGACTAACGATGCATTAACGGATTATTCAGCCAATTTAGAAACCCTGCAAGAGGCGGAGTTAGATGCAGGCTTAGGTAACGGCGGTTTAGGGCGTTTAGCGGCATGCTTTTTAGACAGTTGTGCCAATTTAGATTTATCAGTTGTGGGCTACGGTATTCGTTATGAATATGGCATGTTCAAACAAAAATTGGTTGATGGTTATCAGGTAGAGCAACCTGATCGCTGGTTACGTGAAGGCAACCCATGGGAAGTGAGAATGGCAAACCATGCCATTACAGTGCCTTTTTTTGGTCATACAGAATCTTATGTCGATCCTGAAGGTCACCGGCACTATGTGTGGGTTGATACCCAAGATGTTCAAGCTGTTCCACATGATATGCCAGTGCCAGGGTTTAAAAATGGCCGCATCAATACTTTACGGTTATGGAAAGCTGAAGCCACCGATGACTTTGATTTAGCCGAGTTTAATGATGGTGATTATACCGAAGCGGTAGCCCGTAAAAACTTAGCCGAACAAATTACCATGGTGCTTTACCCCAACGATGCAAGTGAAAACGGTAAAGAGTTACGATTAAGGCAACAATACTTTTTATCATCAGCCAGTCTGCAAGATATTTTACAACGCTACATTACAGTATTCGGCCAAGACTTTAGCCGCTTTAGTGAACTAAACGTTATGCAGCTTAATGACACCCATCCTAGTATTGCAGTCCCTGAGATGATGCGCCTATTGATGGACAATTATGGCTTAGGTTGGGAGCAAGCATGGGACATCACTTCAAAAAGCGTTGCTTATACCAATCACACTTTATTACCTGAAGCACTTGAACGCTGGCCAGTGCGTATGTTGAAAAACATGCTGCCGCGGATTTTAGACATAATTTACGAAATCAATGCGCGCTATCTTGAAGAAGTCGCGCATCAATGGCCTGGTGATAACCATAAACTTGCCAGTATGTCGATTATTGAAGAAGGACCAGAGCCTCATGTGCGAATGGCTTATTTAGCGATTGTGGCAAGCTTTTCGGTGAATGGGGTTGCTGGTCTGCATACTGATTTACTGAAAAAAGGTTTGTTTAAAGACTTTTATCAATTGTGGCCACAAAAGTTTAATAACAAAACCAACGGCGTAACGCCAAGACGCTGGCTTGCTCACTGTAATCCTAGGCTAGCTGATTTATTAAATCGCCGTTTAGGTGAGCAATGGGTGACGGATTTAACCCAGTTGACAGCATTAAATGCGTTCACTGATGACAAAGCGTTTATGAAACAGTGGCAACAAGTGAAATTCGACAACAAGGTCGATTTAGCCAAGTTAGTCCTTGAAGAATGCAATGTGTCGTTTGATCCTGCAATGATGTTTGATGTGCAGGTAAAAAGGATCCATGAGTACAAAAGACAGTTATTAAATATTCTGCATGTCATCCATTTATACCAGCGTATTGTCGCGGGTGATACCGAAGGCCTACAGCCTCGTTGTGTGCTTATTGGTGGTAAAGCTGCTCCTGGTTATGCGATGGCCAAGCAAATTATCAAATTAGCCAACAACGTCGCACATATGGTGAATTCAGATCCCGTCGTTACGCCTTATCTGCGTTTTGCTTTCTTGCCGAATTACAACGTTAGCGCTATGGAAAAAATCTGTCCTGGTACTGATTTATCTGAGCAAATATCAACAGCAGGTAAAGAAGCGTCAGGTACTGGCAACATGAAATTTATGATGAACGGTGCGATGACCATTGGCACATTAGATGGTGCAAATATCGAGATGCTTGAAGAAGTAGGGGAAGAAAACTTTTTCCTCTTTGGTCTTAATGCAGACCAGGTCAGCCAACTTAAAACAAACTATAACCCTCAACAATTTATTCAACAATCGACCGCGCTTAATCAAGTGTTAAACATGCTGAAAAGTGGTCATTTCAATTTAGTGGAACCGGGCATTTTCGACAGCATTATTCATGCTATTGAAGATCCTTTTGATCAATGGATGATCGCAGCAGATTTTGAAGCTTACAAAGTGGCACAAGATAAGGTGTCACAGGCCTATGCAGATCAACAGCATTGGACTCAAATGAGTATTCGAAATACTGCCGCAAGCGGACGTTTTTCAAGTGACAACACTATTAGTGCATATCGTGACGAAATTTGGCTAGCCAAATAATCATCAGATAGCTAAAGGGCTTGTTAGCTTGCTAGAAGTGCGTTTTCTACAAGTTGCAGCCCCTAACCAAAGTCGTACAGTTAGGAGTTAATATTTATGTCGAATGTTCGTTATATTAGTAATCTTACCCGCGATACCTATGCGCTTATTTTAGCTGGTGGACGAGGTTCTCGTTTACATGAGCTAACCGATTGGCGTGCAAAACCTGCCTTATATTTTGGTGGTAAATTCCGCATTATCGATTTTCCATTATCTAATTGCATTAACTCAGGCATTCGCCGAGTTGGGGTTGTTACCCAATACAAATCTCATTCTTTGATACGTCATGTTAGCCGTGGTTGGGGTCACTTTAAAAAAGAACTCGGTGAGTCGGTAGAGATATTACCTGCATCACAGCAAACCTCAGGAAATTGGTATGAAGGCACCGCCGATGCAGTGTTTCAAAATATCGATATCATTCGCCATGAAATACCTAAATACGTGATGATTTTATCTGGCGACCATGTTTATCGTATGGATTATGCAGGTTTACTCGCAGCCCATGCTGAATCTGGTGCTGACATGACAGTATGTTGTTTAGAAACCCCAATTCCAGAAGCGGCAGGGGCATTTGGTGTGATGGAAGTCGATGAAGATAAACGGGTAATTGGTTTTGAAGAAAAACCAGAGTTGCCTAAATCGATTCCGGGTAACGAAGAGTTCTGTTTAGCCTCAATGGGCAACTATGTATTTAATACTAAATTCTTGTTCGATCAACTGCGAAAAGATGCTGACAACGAGAATTCTGACCGAGATTTTGGTAAAGACATTATTCCAGCCATCATTAAAGAAGCGAATGTGTTTGCATTCCCGTTTACCAGTGCAGTGCCTGACGAGCCAGCGTATTGGCGTGATGTAGGCACCTTAGATTCATTTTTCCAAGCTAACATGGAATTACTTTCGCCAACCCCAGCGTTAAACCTGTATGACGCCAAGTGGCCGATTTGGACTTATCAAGAACAATTGCCACCAGCAAAGTTTGTTTTTGATGATGATGACCGTCGCGGTATGGCAGTGGACTCAATTGTCTCTGGTGGTTGTATTATTTCGGGCGCAAAAGTTAAACGCAGTGTGCTGTTTGATGAAGTCAGAGTCTGCTCTTATTCATTGGTTAAAGATTCAGTGCTGTTACCTGATGTGGTGGTACTTAAAAACTGCAAAATTCAAAATGCGATTATCGATCGTGGCTGCGTGATCCCAGAAGGTATGGAAATAGGTTATAGCCGCGAGCAAGATTTAGCCCGTGGTTTTAGAGTCTCTGAAAAAGGTATCACTTTAGTCACCCGTAAAATGCTCGGACTGCCAGTAGGTTACGAGTAAATCTGACTCAATAAGCGGTTATGTCATTAGATAGCCGCTTGTTAGTTAGATATCGCTATCGACGTAATGAATTCCAAATTCAATATTGAAAAGGTAACCAGTAACGTGAAAAAAGTGTTGATGATCGCAGCAGAAAACGACGCAATAAAAGGGGCCAAAGTAGGTGGAATGGCCGATGTTATCCGTGACTTACCACCAGCACTCGCCAAAGTTGATGTGTGTGTTGATGTGGCAATGCCTAATTATGGTTTCATTGCCAAAGACAATAACGCAGAGTTTATTGCTAAGGTCGTGGTAAAGTTTGGCGCCAATCTTGAAACAATCGATGTCTACAAAATGCCAGCGCCATTTTTAACAGCGACTGATTTGCAAGATAAAAGCACACAAGATAATAGCGCGCAAGATACAAGCTCCCAAGGCAAAAGTATTGAGTTAACTAGCTCAGTTTATTTGTTTGATCATCATTTATTTAATAGCCCAGATAACCAAGTGTATACCGAAGGTGCTCCAGACCGTCCGTTTGCAGAAGATGCCACTAAGTTTGCCTTGTTTAACTTAGCGGTAGCGCAAGCTTATATCGATGCCGTCATAGCCCCGGTTGATATCTTGCATATGCATGATTGGCATGCAGGAATGTTAGTGATGCTACGTGCCTTTGCATCTGAATATGCAGCGCTTAAAGCCTTACCTTGTGTGTTTTCTATTCATAATTTAGCTTTGCAGGGCATTCGGCCCATTCGTGAAGATGTGTCATCGTTTACGGCATGGTTCCCAGATTTATCAAGGCTGTTAAGTGATGAGCAAAAAGCACAAATTAGTGACCCTCGTTACCCTCATTGTATTAACCCGATGAAAATGGGCATTGAACTCAGTGATAAGGTCCATTTAGTGTCACCGACTTATGCCAATGAAGTATTAATGGCATCCGATCACCAAAACGGTTTTTTTGGCGGTGAAGGTTTAGAAGGCTCATTGCTTGATAAGCATCATCGAGGTGACGTAGTCGGTATACTTAATGGCTGTATTTATGAAACTCAGGCGACTCATGACCAAGTGACTCAATTGCCACAAGTAAACAAAGTGTCTAAAGTCGCTAAATCTGTAAAGCCTGTTTCCAGCAAACAAATTTCACAAGTATTTGAACATTCTCAGCAAGCCGTTATTAAGTGGCTTGGTAAATCTGAGTATGTAAAAGCCGTCGATCAAATTGCTTTAACACGCTTACAAATGCTGATGGTAAAACAATCAAAACCAAGTGTAGCCTGTGATTTTTTAATGACATCAGTAGGGCGTTTAACCGATCAAAAAGTGTTATTGCTAAGGCAAGCCAACGATAATTCAGGTTCTATTTTACAATCTGTTTTACAGCGACTAAAGCAAGCTAAACCTAAAGCAATATTTATCCTTTTGGGCAGTGGCGATAAACAAATTGCCGCAGAGTTTCAAAAAGTCGCTGCAAACAACGATAACTTTGTGTTTCTTAACGGTTACGATGACAGTTTATCAACCAGCCTATATCAATATGGTGAGCTGTTTATGATGCCAAGCAGTTTTGAGCCTTGTGGCATAAGCCAATTATTAGCCATGAAACACGGCCAAGTGTGTATTGCCCATGGCGTTGGTGGCCTAAGGGACACGATTGCAGATAAACATAATGGCTGGTTATTTGAAGGCAATAATTTACAACACCAAGCCCAGCAATTGCTATTAGTACTCGAGCAAGCGTTAACCATGCACAATGACAACCCAGATGAGTATTTGGCCATGAGGCAATCTGCCAGTGACGTTCGATTTACTTGGCACAAAGTCGCGCAAGAGTATTTAGAAAAGCTTTACTGCGATTAGATTCAAGAATAAGACAGCTAAGTCATTTAGCTGTCTTAATTGAGATGAGCATCATGATTAATATTGCAAACGACACTAATATCATAAGCAACATCGACATAATAGCTGATAAATTAACAAGGTTATTGATTAACCTGCTCAAGCACTGGCAAAATTTTACTGACCTTATCAAAGGTTTCTTGATACTCAGCATCCACATCGGAATCAGCTACAATACCGCCGCCAGCCCAGCAATAGATTGTATTGTTTTCGGTGACTAATGTGCGGATGGTGATGCTCGTGTCCATATGACCATCTTGGCTGATATAACCAATACTCCCGCAATAGATATTTCGTCTTGATGGCTCTAACTCTTCGATAATTTCCATCGCGCGGATTTTAGGTGCGCCAGTAATTGAACCACCAGGGAAGGCCGCTTTTAATAAATCGACAGCATCATATTGAGGAGCAAGGGTGGCTTCCACTGTACTGACTAAATGATGCACAGCAGGGAAGCTTTCAATATCAAATAGCTTTGGCACGTTCACAGAACCCGCAGTAGCGACTTTGCTGATGTCATTACGCAGTAAATCCACAATCATCACGTTTTCGGCGCGATCTTTCTCTGATGCTTTAAGCTTAACGGCATTGGCATTATCTTCTTGCGGCGTTTTACCGCGCGGTAACGTGCCTTTGATAGGTTTTGTAGAGACTTTATCGTCAGTCAGCTGGATAAACCGCTCAGGGGATATTGATAAAATACAATGATTTTTTAAACGTATAAAACCTGAAAAAGGGGCTTTGTTGGCATCTGATAAAGCGCAATAAGCTTGCCATTCACAGCCTTCATAGCTGGCATTAAATCGCTGAGTTAAGTTGATTTGATAGCAATCACCTTGATGTAAATAGGTTTGAACTTGCTCAAATCTTTGCTGATATTGCGCTTTTGTGGTTTGGTTTTGCCAAGTCGAGGTGAGTTTAAATACATTGTTTGGATGAGATTGCTTACTGGTATTTTGTGCTTCGTCTAGTTTAGCTACATTTAGTTTAGCTTCATTGAGTTTAACTATATTTAGTTTTGCTTCAAATTTTTTCACCTCAAGCTTTAGTGCCTCCTCGCCAAGATAATGCGTGGCATACCAGCATTTTTCTTGATGGCTAAATAATAAAGCAAAGTCATAAAAACCGACATTGATATCAGGTAATTGAATATCTTTCATGGCTTGTTGGGGCAAGTTTTCAATGACTCGGCCTAAATCATAGTTAAAACTACCCACTGAGCCGCCACTAAATGGCAGCTTACAATCAAACTGGGTTGGAAAAAGTTTGCTTTGCATTGCTTGCAGTGTTTCAAAAACATTAGCAGTGGCAGTTGGAGTAATAGTAGCTGAGGAGTTGATATCAGATTGAGTTTGTCTTGTAGGTACTATTGAACAGTCGATGCTTGACCCATCACTGACAAGGGTGGCAATTGGGCTAAACACTATGATGTCAAAATTGGCATCTTGATGTAGGGTTTGAGTTGAATCCAATAACATTGCCCAGGGTTGATCGCTCACCACGCTGAAAACTGTGTGGGTGTCTAATGCCCAATTTAGCTTTGTTATAGCAAGAGAGTCTTGGCTCAACTGTCCCATTAATACACCTATTTAAAATGTCATGTAGCCCAAAAAGGCTGGAAAGAGTATCATATTGTCCCTGAAAGGATTAATAGCTAATTGAATGTAATTTTGAATTAACTGATTAAGATACATTTTCAGTTCTAACTCAATCTTGTATTCATATAAAAATAAAACAAGTTATGCCGCAATGGCTGCTGGAGCGCCCCTATATGTCTACAAATTCTTCTGCGAATGTCGTGATTAAGCAAGCTGATTTTATCGAAAGTATTGCTGATTCGCTGCAGTATATTTCTTATTACCACCCAAAAGATTTCGTTGATGCGATGGCAAAAGCCTATGATCGTGAAGAAAGTGCTGCTGCCAAAGATGCAATCGCCCAAATCTTGATCAACTCGCGTATGTCGGCAGAAGGCAAACGTCCTTTATGTCAGGATACTGGGATTGTAACCACTTTCGTTAAAATCGGTATGGCCGTTCAGTGGGATAAAACTGATATGACGGTTCAAGAGATGGTTGATGAAGGTGTTCGTCAAGCTTATACCAACCCTGATAACCCGTTACGTGCATCGATTGTTGCTGACCCTGCTGGTACCCGTAAAAATACCCGTGATAACACACCATCTGTCGTACACATTGATATGGTACCTGGTGACCATGTTGAAGTGATGATTGCTGCTAAAGGCGGTGGATCCGAAAACAAATCTAAAATGGTGATGTTAAATCCGTCAGATGACATTGCAGCTTGGGTTGAAAAAACCTTGCCGACAATGGGCGCTGGCTGGTGTCCACCAGGAATGCTTGGCATAGGCATTGGCGGCACTGCTGAAAAAGCCGCAGTGTTAGCAAAAGAATCGTTAATGGATCCTGTTGATATCCATGAGTTAATGGAGCGCGGTGCTGAAACCACAGAAGAAAAGTTACGTTTAGATATTTTTGAACGTGCTAACAGCACAGGTATTGGTGCACAAGGTTTAGGCGGATTAACAACAGTTTTAGATATTAAAGTGAAGTCTGTACCGACTCATGCGGCATCTAAACCTGTTGTGATGATCCCTAACTGTGCAGCGACTCGTCACGTTCACTTCCATTTAAATGGCACAGGCCCTGCGGATTTAAGCCCACCATCATTAGCTGATTGGCCTGAGATCACTCGTGAAGCGGGTGAAAACACCCATCGCGTCGATTTAGATAACGTCACCCAAGCTGAAATTGAAACTTGGAAGAGTGGCGATACCTTATTGCTAAACGGCAAAATGCTAACAGGCCGTGACGCAGCACATAAACGTATTCAAACGCTAATCGAATCTGGCGAAGGTTTACCTGATGGTGTCGACTTTACCGGTAAGTTTATTTACTACGTTGGCCCAGTCGATCCTGTAGGTAATGAAGTTGTTGGCCCAGCTGGCCCTACAACAGCTACCCGTATGGATAAGTTCACTGATCTTATGCTCGAAAAAACAGGGTTAATGGGCATGATTGGTAAATCAGAGCGTGGACCACAGACTGTTGAGTCAATTAAGAAGCACAAAGCGGTTTACTTAATGGCAGTGGGCGGCGCAGCTTACCTTGTATCTAAAGCAATCAAAAAGTCGCGCGTTGTCGCATTTGAAGATTTAGGTATGGAAGCGATTTACGAATTTGATGTGCAAGATATGCCAGTAACTGTAGCTGTTGATACTCAAGGTATTAATGCTCATGAAACGGGTCCTGCAATATGGAAAGTCAATATTGCTAACGCTAAAGGCTAATTAGTTATAAAAACAAGTCAGTATTATATGGGCGTTATTGCCGTATAAACGCACAAATTGACTAAAAAATCACGCTCAGAAATAGATTGACTCATTTTTTTGATTCACTCTATTGCCTGAGCGTTTTTGTTTGGGTACTGTGCTTAGCAGTAATTTTTAAACACACTGCTTTCAGTTCGACAACGCTAATCTAACAGAGCCACATTAGCGTGTGATCCCGTTAGGAATTTATTGAATGTTATAAGCGGTGTGATTGCCATAAAAAACACAAAAATAACAAGAGAACTTCATCAAATGAAAAAATCCTCGCTATTACTCGCGCTTGCCACAGCAGGCTTAGCGCTTTCTGTCCAAGCAGCAGAGCCAACTAAAACCCCATTTAATGTACAGCAGTTAGTTAACTTAAATAAATTACATTCAGCTGCAGTATCAAATGATGGCAGCAAATTAGTTTATGCGGTTAAACACATTGATGAGCAGGGCGACAGTAGCTCAGATTTATATTTACTGGATTTGACCAATAAAAATGCTAAGCCAGTGCAAATTACTTCGCATAAAGGCACTGAGCATGACGTTAACTTTAGTGTTGACGATAAATCTATTTATTTCCTTGCTGCTCGCGATGGTTCAAGCCAGCTTTATAACCTGTCTTTATCAGGCGGTGAAGCTTTACAGGTCACAGACTTACCGTTAGACGTTAATGGTTATAAGTTATCAAATGATGGCAAACAAGTTGTGATGAACATGCGCGTCTTTCCTGAGTGCAAAGACTTAGCTTGTACTGTTGACCGTATTGCAGAAGAAGAAAACAAAAAGACTACAGGCCGTGAATACAAGCAGTTGATGGTTCGCCATTGGGATACATGGGAAGACCATGCTCGTAATCATTTATTTGTCGGTCAATTAAATGGTAAGCCTGTCACTGAAGTCGTTGATGTCACTTTTGGTTTAGATACTGAAACTCCGCCAAAGCCGTTTTCTGGTATGGAAGAAGTCACATTCACAGCTGATGGTAAACACATTGTCTATAGCGCGAAAGCACCAAGTAAAGATCAAGCTTGGACCACTAATTACGATTTATGGAAAGTGCCAGTAACTGGTGGTGAAGCTGAAAACCTAACTGAAGAGAACTTAGCTTGGGATGCACAGCCAACCTATTCAAAAGATGGCCGTCAATTAGCATATTTAGCGATGAGCAAACCTGGTTTTGAAGCAGATCGTTATCGTATTATGTTACGTGACACTGTGACAGGTGCTGAAAAAGAAGTGGCACCACTTTGGGATCGCAGCCCACATTCACTCACCTTTAGCGATGATGGCCGTACCTTGTATGTCACTGCGCAAGATGTCGGTCAAGTCAGCATCTTTGAAGTTAACACTCAGTTTGGTGATGTGCGTCCTATCTATAATGATGGCAGCAACAGCTTAGTGGCAGTCACTGACTCAAGTATTATTTTCAGTAACAAGTCATTAGTAGAACCGGGTGATTTATACAAAATCAGTTTGGAAGGTGAAAACCTAACCCGTTTAACTAACGTAAACGAAGAAAAGCTTGCCGAGATTCAATTTGGCGAATTCCAGCAGTTTAACTTTAAAGGCTGGAACAACGAGACAGTACATGGTTACTGGATCAAGCCTGCTAACTATGAGTCTGGTAAAAAGTATCCTGTTGCTTATTTAGTTCACGGCGGCCCACAAGGATCGTTTGGCAATTCATTTAGTGGACGTTGGAATGCGCAGCTTTGGGCTGGTGCAGGTTATGGCGTAGTAATGGTCGACTTCCATGGTTCTACAGGTTATGGCCAAGCATTTACTGATTCAATCTCAAAAGATTGGGGCGGTAAGCCTTTAGAAGATTTACAAAAAGGCTTAGCAGCAGTTGGTCAGCAACAGAAATGGCTAGATACTGATAACGCTTGTGCATTAGGTGGTTCGTACGGTGGTTACATGATGAACTGGTTCCAAGGTAATTGGAGTGACGGCTTCCAGTGTTTAGTTAACCATGCTGGTTTATTTGATATGCGTTCTATGTATCACGTAACTGAAGAATTATGGTTCCCAGAGTATGAGTTCGGTGGTACTTACACTGAAAACAAAGAACTGTATGAGAAGTTTAACCCAGTAAATTATGTTGAAAACTGGAAAACGCCAATGCTAGTGATCCACGGTGAAAAAGATTACCGTGTGCCTTATGGACAAGGCTTAGCTGCGTTTACTTACATGCAGCGTAACGATATCCCATCAGAACTATTAATGTTCCCAGATGAGAACCATTGGATTCTGAACCAAGATAACTTGCAACAATGGTACAAAAACGTACTTGGTTGGATGGATCGTTGGACTGAGAAAAAATAGTTATACCAACACGTCTGATTAAACAAAAAGAGATGCTAATAAGCATCTCTTTTTTTTTGTCTGATTTTATAAAGTGGATCTTACAGCTTAATCATAGAGTCGTTAAATAGCGTTTGAGTTTTAGCTATTATCGTCAGCTATTTTAAGCTCGGTAGGCGGGCATTTATGTCCGGTTTTTGTTATCCATAGAAAATAAGCTAACCTTCTTCTAGAGCCAGTAATTTTGCGTTGACCGTTTTTTTGGCTGATTCTATTTCGTTTACCCATGGGAAACCTCAATGTACTGTATTGAATAAAATGAAAACAAAAGCTAAACAGTAATTTATATTCAGAAAGAGAAATATTATAACAAATGTTGCACTCTGTAGGCTCAAAAATAATAATTTTTGGCTTAAATTGAAATTAAATTTCACAGTGAGTGCTTCGTTGTTTATTTGGTACAAGAGTGGAAAATGAAGGATGAAGGCAGAAATGTGATTCAAGGCATACTTTTTCATAAGTAAATCTAATTCGAAAAAGCGAATATATTCATAGATTAGATTTTTTATTAACTGGCTCAAAGTTTTAAAAAATCTCATTTGATAAAAAGCAAATAATCAGTAAAGTTGCGCGATTATTTTTTGGGCCACAAAACCATATAATTTGAGGATTTGCTTGTGGATTTCATGCTTTACGTTAAGTTTTTCTTAGGACTGGTTGCCATCATTAACCCGGTGGGTTTATTGCCGGTTTTTGTAAGCTTGACCAGTCACCAAACAGAGGTCGAACGGAACCATACAGGGAAAGTCGCTAACTTTGCGGTTGTCGTGATTTTATTGGTGACGATATTTATCGGTCAGCATATTTTAAATATGTTCAGTATTTCACTGTCAGCGTTCAGAATCGCTGGTGGTAGCTTGATTGCAATCATTGCAATGTCGATGCTGCAAGGTAAATTAAGCCCAGTAAAGCGAAATCAAGAAGAAGATCGTGAAGCGTCAGGGATGGAGTCAGTGGCAGTTGTGCCATTAGCATTGCCATTAATGGCAGGCCCAGGAGCCATTAGTTCGGTGATTGTATTTGGATCTGATAATAATAAGATGGTCGATTTAATCGGTATGTCGATAACGGTGGTGGTCTTTGGCTTCATGAGCTTTGGTTTATTTAGACTTGCACCTGTGATTTTTAAAATATTAGGTACCACAGGTATTAACGTCATTACCCGTCTGATGGGTCTTCTGATGTTATCCATAGGCATTGAGGTTGTAGCAGCGGGCTTAAAAGGCTTGTTCCCAACCTTGATGGCATAAACAACGTTAATCACCTCAGTTTGAAACCATTTTGAGCAGCAAATGCGCAATAGAATGGGAATAGGGGATTTTCTCTTGACCCACTATGCGCATTTGCGTAAAGTACCGTCCGTTCACGAACATCTTGATATCAATATCTAAATTGACTAATCAGTATTTGGCGTTTGTGAGAATTGCTACAAGATAAAAATTTGAAATGGTGACGTGTCCGAGTGGCTGAAGGAGCACGCCTGGAAAGTGTGTAAGGGGCAACCCTTCGAGAGTTCGAATCTCTCCGTCACCGCCAAATTTTCTCTCAAAATATTTTTTGTTTATCTGTTCCTATCTATTTGTTTCTATCTATCTGTTTTTAATTATCAGTTTCTATTGTCTATCTCTTAATGTATTTGTCATAAGTCTGTTTTCTAAAAATGATTTGCCTAATGACTATGATCACTTCTTGTACTTTACCCTAGAAAACATTCCTATTTGCTCAGCCTAGCCGTCAGCGAAAATATTGCCAGAAATCTAAATACTGTCATCGTTTCTTTAGCATAGATTTTGAACCTTCAAACAGTTTTATTCTCTTGCTATAAACTTGGCCACTTTGATTATTGGTATGTTATCTTAAAATTTCATTTCACTTTGTGTTAAATTGGTAAGCTTTGTTCTAGAAAAAATTGAGTTTTCAGAAGCTGTTGTAGAAACTGCTGTAGTAAATGTATCAACAAATAATTTATATAATAAACAAGGCTTTATCGAGTTTAGAAGGTGGGCACCATCCCACGGGATTAGAAAAGTAGCACTGTCAGTTAAGTCTGTTATCTAAAAAAACTTAAAAAATGGATAACAAGGGTCGTCTAATTCTGGGATAAGCAAGAGTTTGTTGAAAGCGAAGAAGCAAAATTGTTAATGGCCATCTATCGATTATTGCCATTTCTTATTAGTATTACCAGTTAAGGGTGTGCGAGGAAGGACAATGGAATACATAAATATCAAGTATTGAAATTGCATCAATTTATAAAAAATGAAAGAACAGAATTTACGAGTGGTTTATTTCAAAGTTCAATCATATTTGAGTAAGGCTAGTTAAATACCTCTAAACGAGGTTTGAACAAGGAAATGTTATGTCAAATTTACCAGATGAAAGTCAGAAACGATTCATAGCGGTTTTGAGTAAAAAGATGGAACTTGGCAGGTCGCTGAATGTTTTAGGTCACTTGAGTGTAGGTCTTGCAAGTCAGCTAGATGATAGTGAAACTCAGTATATTGATTACCATGACATGGATGGGAATTTTCACCCGAACTTATCTCATTATCCTTTTATTGTGTTAAAAGCGGATAACTCCAATAAACTTCGTAAAGTGCGCGAGGAAGCCATAAGTCGAGATATTAAGTTTACAGACTTTACCAGTTCGATGATTGAAGGTGGCTCTTTAGCACAACAGCAAAGGACCAATGAAACTAAAGAAGCAGATTTAGAATATCTCGGTGTGTGCTTATTTGGTTATACTGAAATTTTCGGGAATTCACCAAAAAGTTTAGTTTGTATAGGTAAACGTCAAAATACGTAACCTGCACCTTTAAGAGCGACTAAGCGGGCATTTGTTATATACTCTGTACCGCTTTATTCTTGCTTTCTATACATTTAATAACGAAAACCTGCTGATTATCACTCTTTCAAGGCTGCAAATCAATTGGGTATCTTTTTTGATATTATACAGTTTAATAGTGCGGCCTTAGCATTTGACGAAGAGCGCACTTCTCAACTTAAAATAAGTTCACTTCACTTCACTTCACTCAATGATGACTAACTCTTAGACCTACTCAACAATACTATCCCTAGCCAAGAAAACCATATGATTTGGCTTAAACCGAAAATCTCTGTCAGTACATCTGCAGGGTAGATGGTGAAAATACCCACAATGCCTACAAAAAGGCCAAAGTAATTGAGGATTTTAGGTAATTCGTTACCTTTTAAAGCGGCAACACTCAGCAATAATACCCACAGACCGCCAACAACCTCGTTTCCCCCGCCTAAGCCTTCGACGACAGCATAAATAGCTCGCCAGACTGTCATTGCTTGCTCAGGGTCTTTTGTTGCCAAGTCCAATGCCGTAGCTAACCCTATATTGGCAATCATTCCACTGGCTATGACCAAACCCACCCAAATGATCCCAAAGACGGAAGAAATTTGTGACAGCAATGGAGTGTTTATTGTTAATCGGTGATGCATAGCCATTACCAATATCGCTAGCAAGACACCGAATAATACATACATGATGAGATTTACAATAGATAGGGCAACTTGGTTTTCAGCAAGAAAAGCAAACTGTTGAGCGGGGTTAGCATCTATGGGATAAGCCCAGAATGCGCCAAAAAAAATGAAAGCTGATACGTAAATGCTTGCCTCCATAAGCGCTGCAATTCCACCAGCTTTTTGCAATTGATTCATGATATAAACTCCTTGTTAACTGAATATTGCGACAGGAACCGGCTAAATCAGCGGACTGTTCTTAGGCAGTACAAATTTAATTGCATTAGGTTTGACTTCAAAACGGACTTGTTCGCAGTGATAAGGTTCGCCATCGAGATTTAGGGGTAAGGCCAATGGGAAATCAATTTCTAACCATTTAGATTGAAAGTGAAAGCAAAATTCACCATTGGTATTCGAAGTCTTTATTTCTTCAATTACTTGGGGCAAATCTATTGGGGTAAAACCTTTAAGCAAAGTAACATCCATCAAACCATCATTTATTTTTGCCGTCGGTGCTAGCACCTGACCACCACCTGCTTGGCGACCATTACACATGGCACCTACGACTATATTACCTTCAAATCGACCTTTTTCAGTGGTAATGGAACCTTCATAAGGTTTAAACCCGATCGCTTTAGCTAAACCGGTAAGGGTATATGCGCCGCCACCAAGGAAATCTTTTAGCTCAACAGGGGTTTCAGCGGTGACTTGGGCGCCAAAGCCCGCAGCGGCAATATTGATAAAGTGACGATCATTAGCACTGATCAGATCGATAGGAAAACTGTCGCCTGTTATTGCAAAGTTAAGTGCTTCAGTAATAGTGGTGGGGATTTGACAAGCGGTTGCAAAATCATTGGCCGTGCCAAGTGGTAAAGCAGCAATTTCCGGTAATGAATAATCACTCTGTAAGTGCATTAACGCGGTAACAGCTTCATTTAGTGAGCCATCACCGCCACCAATGATAATTCTATCTGCACCTGCAATGATTGATTCTTTTATTAGGCGCTGCATATCCGCCCCTTCCCATGTGACTTTAACGGCAAGGTCGTAACCTTTATCTCTTAATGCATAAACCGCTGTACGGATCTCTGGGATACCCGCTTTTTTACCATTCAAAATCAAACTGTAACGTAGCGTTGTCATTTCAAATCCTTTTTGCGGTGAGCCTGATGACATAGTGTGCCATGGGTAATTAATCTATTAGCTCAAAGTGACTGAATAAGTTGTCACAAAAGGTGTCAAAAGACTAAATTGAGCTGAAATGAATTGAAGTTCATGATTTACTTATGCCACAAAAAGATTAACAACTAAATGTTCAACCGCTTAAAAACGTGAAATAAATAACAATAAAAATAGATCAAGGTTTCGTATTAAGGTTCCGTACTAAGGTTTCGTATTAAGGTTTGTGATTAAAGCTTCTAATCCAAGTTTCTAATTCAAGTATCTAAGTACAGCTAGCACCTTTTTATAAATTCATGATTAAGATGATCTCAAGGGATAAAGGAATACAGACAATGAAAAAAGCCACCATTTCAGTCGCTATCGCACTAGGGCTTGCTGCACTAATGGGTTGTAATAGTGCATCGACAACAAGTGATACCACAACGGCAGCTGAACAAGTTCAAGCGCCGAGTTTTAACCAGTTCTCTGATGGATTTATTGATGACTTATGGCAGTGGTCTCCCACATGGGCGCTATACAGTGGTAAACATGTAAACGATGGCTACTTAGACATTCCAAACGAAGCATCACGAGCTAAGACATTAGTGTTTGTTGAAACCCAGCAAGCTAAATTACTGGCATTTGATAAAACCGCACTAACGACCAATGAATTGATCGATTACGAATTAATTTCAAATTTACTTGGCAGTATTAAGTGGCAACAAGAGCGCTTTAAATCTTGGCAGTGGAATCCATCACAATACAATGTGGCAGGTGGTTTTGCGCAAATCATTAATGAAGACTTTGCGCCCCTAGATGTAAGACTTAAATCTGTGGTTGAGCGTTTAGAGAATGTGCCTGCCTATTACGCAGCTGCGCAAGCTAATATTGTTGACCCAACGATTGAGCATACACAACTGGCTATTATGCAAAACAAAGGCGCATTTTCTGTATTATCGGACAAGCTTAAACAGCAAGTCAGTGAGTCCGGTTTATCTGATGCTGATAAAGCCTTATTTAACCAACGTTTTACCAAAGCAACTGACGCGATTAATCAGCATATTGAATGGTTGACCCAGCTAGAAGCTAAGCTTGAAAAAGAGGGCTCACGTAGCTTTAGAATTGGTGAAGAGCTATATGAAGAAAAGTTCGCTTTTGATATTCAAGCGGGTATGTCAGGTAAAGCATTATTTGAAAAGGCGACGGCTGATAAGTCCCGCGTTCAAGCGGAAATGGCTAAAATTACCCATGATTTATGGTCTAAATACATTGATACGCCAAAACCACAAGATGACAATGCTGCGATTAAGCAACTGATTGATGTTTTGTCAGTTAAGCATGTTAAGCGTGAAGATTTTGTTGATGAAGTGCGCGCGCAAATTCCTGAATTAGTTAAATTCGTCAATGAAAAACAACTGATGACGTTAGATCCATCTAAGCCATTAGTCGTGCGTGAAACTCCTGAATACATGCGTGGTTTTGCAGGAGCATCTATCAGCGCACCAGGCCCTTATGAGAAGTCTGCTAATACTTATTACAATGTGACACCGTTAGATGGCATGAGTGATGAGTCTGCTGAAAGTTATTTACGTGAATATAATCACTGGATTTTACAAGTTCTGAATATCCATGAAGCTATTCCAGGACATTACACCCAATTAGTCTATTCAAACGAATCACCTAGCTTGGTTAAAAGCTTATTTGGTAATGGTGCAATGGTTGAAGGATGGGCTGTATACACTGAGCGCATGATGCTTGAAGAAGGCTACGGTGATTTTGAACCTGAACTTTGGCTGATGTACTACAAATGGAATTTGCGCGTTATTGCCAATACTATTTTAGATTACAGTATCCAAGTGAATGGCATGACTGAAGAACAAGCACTCGATCTTATGATGAATGAGGCATTTCAGCAGCGTGCAGAGGCAGAAGGTAAATGGCGCCGTGCTACATTAAGCCAAGTTCAGTTAACCAGTTATTACTCTGGATATCGTGAAATCTATGATTTACGTGAAGAGTTAAAAGCTGCCCAGGGTGATGACTTTGATTTGAAAGCTTTCCATGAGCAGTTCTTAAGTTATGGTAGTGCGCCAGTTAAGTACATTAAGCAGCTAATGATGTCGAAATAATTTTACTGTCTGACTGTATTAATAGAGCAAATAAAAAGCCGGCTATGATCATTGATTATGAATAGCCGGCTTTTTGTTTTGATAAGTTTGATTAACTGGCTTGTTGCAGCTTTTGCTCAGATTTAGCTTTCATGCGTAAGGCAATGTTCACTAAAGCAATAAGCACTGGGACTTCGATTAATGGCCCAATGACGCCGGCAAACGCCTGGTCTGAATGGATACCAAAGACTGCAATTGACACAGCGATCGCAAGTTCAAAGTTGTTTCCTGTGGCTGTGAATGCGATAGACGCATTTTTATCGTAAGGGATCCCCATCTTCTCGCCAATGAAGAAGCTGATAAAAAACATCAGTACAAAGTAAATTGCCAATGGCAGAGCAATACGCAATACATCCATGGGTAGTTCAAGGATCATGTCGCCTTTTAAACTGAACATCAGCACGATGGTTGCGAGTAGGGCAACTAACGTTATAGGGGAGATTTTTGGAATAAATACTGTGTTGTACCAATCTTCTCCTTTTCTGGCGACTAAGATTTTACGAGTTAAAAACCCTGCTAAAAATGGAATGCCTAAATAAATCATTACGCTTTGGGCAATATCGGCCATTGAGATATCGACCACAAAGCCTTCGTATCCGAATATCGGTGGCAGTACGGTGATAAATAACCAAGCCATGACACTATAAGTTAAAATTTGGAATACACTGTTAATTGCCACTAATGCAGCGCCCAATTCCTTATTACCGCCACCTATATCATTCCACACTAAAACCATTGCAATACAGCGGGCAATACCAATTAAAATAATACCCACCATGTAACCTGGGTAATCGCTTAAAAACGTTAAGGCGAGGGCAAACATTAAAATTGGCCCGACAACCCAGTTCATAATGAGCGATAGCGTTATGGCTTGCTTATCTTTAGTTACTTTTCCTAATAACTTGTAGTCCACTTTTGCTAACGGTGGATACATCATCAGTATTAAACCAATGGCCAGTGGAATATTGGTTGAGCCAATACTCAGTGATTCGGTAATTTGTTCAACTTGTGGAAACAACGCACCAATAGACACACCTATGGCCATGGCAACAAAAATCCAAAGTGTTAAGTAGCGGTCAAGAAAACTCATTTTCTTAGCCCCGAGTGTTTGTATGTCAGTGTTCATCATAAATTCCAGTTATAAAAATCGGTTTCAAGCTTGGCATAACAGCTCATCGCTTGTGTGGTTTACCATTTTAGTTCGTAAGCTTTAAGTGCTTAATCGTAAATCGTCGAATAGCGATTAACCTGGGCGAAAAACACACTATAAAACTGCCATTCATATTAGCTATAAATGTCTTTGAAACTTGTTTGAAATGTAACCAGCTCACTACGAACAATGCGATAGCATATTTTAGGCGGTTTGGGCTCAGCACTAATAAAGCCAGCCGCTTTTAAAATTCTGATGTGCTCTGAAACCGTTGATTGGGCAAGTCCTACTTCTGAAACTAAATCACTGCTTAAACAGCCACCCAGCTCATCAAGAGTAAATAATATCTTGAGAATTCGGATACGGGCAGGGTGCGATAAAGCTTTTGCTTTAGCTGCAAAAGCGATTTCATTAGCAATATCTTGCTCTGTGGTTTTAAAAGCAAGTTGGTTGATTTGATCACAAGTCTTATTCACTGCAACATCCAATTTTGGGCTAGTTCATAAAGAGTGTTTACGCATCGATCATTAACCTATTTTCTAGGGCTGTTCACGTTACACATCATTCAAAATTTACATTATAGCTATTGAAGCTATAAAAGATTAAGCAATAGTTAATCGACGATTAACGATGTAAGTATATTCCTCAGTTTACTACGCTTCAACTAATGATGACGAATATGTGATCGACCCCTACACACCTTGATTATTAATTTAGGTAAGACAATGAACTATTTATAAATGTTATTAAGATCTCATCTTTACACAATTACTGTAGCAATAACTTAACTAGAGTGGTAATCTTAATGGTAATTGTTATCATTTAGATTAAAGCGTTATGAAAAAAATATTACTGATTGACCAGCAACTTACTCATAGTTTGGCACTTTGTCAGGACATGGAGTCTTTAGGCTATAGCATAGAAATAGTTGATAATGCTTTTAATGCACTGGTTGAGATAGAACGTAACGACTTTGAAGTAATTTTATTAGACTATTTTGTGCCTAAAATGGATTCATTTTGGTTATTAATGGCTAAACATTGCCAGACCCCTGTCATTGTTTTAGCGAATAACAATGATGACGTTGAGCGTATGCAGGCATATGAGCTTGGCGCAGATGACTATATTGCAGCACCATACAATGTAAAAGAGTTATTGCTGCGAGTTAATGTACTTCGCCGTAGAAGTGACAAAGTAATCCATCAGTCTGATTTTGATGATGTGTTGTTTGATGATGTCAGTAATACCGTCACCTTGAACACACAGCATCTGAAACTAACTCAAACAGAATATCGTTTGTTTAAATATTTGTTCCAGCGCAAAGGTGAAGTTGTTACTAAAGCAGAGCTACAAATGAGGGTATTACATAAAGAGCTGGGTGAGTTTGACCGAAATCTTGATATGCACATCAGCAATACTCGACGTAAAATGGCCAAAAAATGTTTACCTCGTGAGCTTATCAACACTGTTCGTGGTAAAGGCTATTGCTTTAGTTCAAGCCTAATTTAAGTTTTTGGCACTTATACCCATGATACTTCAAGCTGCAAAACAACCTTGAAAGATCAACAGGCCCTAGGCATAAGATTGAAGTATAGTTATTCTACATCGATATTTTATAACAACGCTGATTAGTGCTATTTGACTTGCCCTATGGGGCGCAAGCTCGAAAACCATTGCTTCGAAAACCTTTGCTTCGAAAACCATTGCTACGTTGTAACCTTTAAAAAGTGAATCAAAATTACCTCCGCTTACGCCTTGCATTGTTATCTGAGCTTGTGTCTGACAAAGCATCTTGAGGTAACATGGGTATATATATTCACTAATGTTGTTGTAATTGATTAAAAATTCTAGAATTAACAAACATTGAATTAATGCCAAGTATGGCAGACATACTTGGCATTTTTATATCTGACTTTTTATTTTTTCACTTCCAATAATTCACTTTCAGTAACTGATTTTCTACTGATTTTTATCACATACCTTTATAGAGTACACCTGAATATTGAGCTGGAACAAAGACGGTTTGGCAATGGAATACCCTGTTAAGGGGATTAATTGTGCAGATGTTTATCAGTTGTTCTAGATTTGATTTTATTGAGTAACTGCATTTGATAAGATGCACTGATAAAAATCGATAATAACCTTACATAAGGAAGTCCTATGCGTATTAGCGCGAATTTTGATGGTGGCAACATTGAGACTATCAATTTAGACAAGCACGATGACATTCAACTGGCGATTAGACCTGATGAAGGCGGCGAGTTTTATCAGTGGTTTAACTTCCGTATGGAAGGTGAAATTGGTCAAACATATTCATTGAACATTATGAATGCTGGTACTGCATCTTACCCTAAAGGTTGGGAAGATTATCAAGCAGTGGCGAGTTACGACCGTCAACACTGGTTCCGTTTACCAACGACCTACCAAGATGGCAAGCTTACCATTCAAGTTGATTTAGATTGTGAAGCCATTCAGATTGCTTACTTTGCACCATACAGCTACGAGCGTCACTTAGACTTGATAAGCTCTGTGCAATTACACCCATCAGTTAGCTTAGAAAACCTTGGCTTAACCCTTGATGGTCGCGATATGAGCTTACTTAAAATTGGCGATAACGATCCTGCTAAGAAAAACATCTGGATTACTGCAAGACAGCATCCTGGTGAAACCATGGCTGAATGGTTAATTGAAGGTCTATTAAACCAATTACTTGACAGTGATTGCCCAACAGCAAAACTTTTATTAGACAAAGCTAACTTCTACATTGTGCCAAACATGAATCCTGATGGAAGCGTGAGAGGGCATCTACGTACTAATGCTGTAGGAACTAACCTAAACCGTGAATGGCAGTCGCCAAGTTTAGAAAGAAGCCCTGAAGTGTTTTATGTAACGAATAAAATGAAAGAAACGGGCGTTGACTTATTTTACGATGTGCACGGTGACGAGGGTCTACCTTATGTGTTTGTTGCTGGCTGTGAAGGCGCACCAAACTACACTGAACATATGGCTAAGTTACAAGAGCAGTTCCTTGCAGCATTAGGCATGGCAAGTGCTGATTTTCAAACTAAATACGGTTATGACAAAGATGAGCCTGGAAAAGCAAACTTAACTGTTGGCTCTAACTGGGTAGGTAACACATTTAAATGTCTAGCAAATACGTTAGAAATGCCATTTAAAGACAACGACAATCTGCCTGATCCTGTAGTGGGTTGGTCTCCAGCTCGTTGTGAGTACCTTGGTGAAGCATCGCTAGTGGCAATGCTTGCCGTTGTTGATAATTTAACAGAGTAGTCAAGTTATGGCGTTAATTGAATGTCCTTCATGTCAAAAACGTATTTCTAGTAAAGCGAAACAATGTCAGTTTTGTCATTCGAGTACCGATGGCGATAATGAATCAGTTCGTGTTATTAGTCACATCCAAAAATCTAATCAGTTAATGACCCATAGTTTTGTGTTTTTAACTTTATTTATTGCAGGTGTGGTGATTTGGTTTTGGGGTGGTGAAACCGCAACCGGAATGCAGTCGTATATAGCTGTAGGTTGTTTTGTATTTGGTTTTGTGGGCTACACCATAACCCGTGCAAGAATTGTATTACACAAACGGAAAAGCGTATGAACGATATCAATAAAGTCATCGATGACATGCCTGAAGAAGTTTATCATCGACTCCGCTCAGCGGCTGAAACGGGTAAGTGGGAAGACGGCACCGTTTTATCTGATGAGCAGAAAGAATCAACGTTACAAGTTGTCATGTTATATCAAGCACGTAAATTATCTCAGACTGATCACTTTACGATTGGTGCTGGTGGCAAGATTAACGAGCTATCTAAATCTCAACTTAAAAAAGAATTCCGCGGCGAGTCCATAGCTGAATTCAAAGAGTCTGACATTTAGTGTGAAGTAATTACATTGCAAACAAAAAAAGCCACATTATTTAATGTGGCTTTTTAATGCAAATAAAACAGTAGTTTAATTTAAAAGTAAATTCTACTCAGTTAACTCACCTAGTAAGTTTTTCTTCATGGCAGATTTTATTTCGCTTGATGTCAAATTTTTTGATAGTAAATAATGTAATTTTGCCAGTGCTGCTTCAATGGTCATATCTGATCCACTTATTACACCCGCTTGCTCAAGGGCATTGCCCGTAGCATAACCGCCCATGTTAACTTTTCCTTGGAAACACTGGGTTAAATTGACGATAACAATGCCACGTTCATCTGCTTGCTTTAGCGTATCTAACAATGCTTTGTCTTGTGGTGCATTGCCAACACCAAAAGTTAATAATATTAATGCTTTAACGGGTTGCATTAAAATATTGGCAAAAATTTCAGTGGAAATACCTGGATAAAGCGTAATAACGCCAACTGGTTGCGGGCTAATATTTATCACTTCAAGAGGCATTAGTGGCGCTTCGTTTGTTGGCTCGGTAATTTGACCTGCACGTAGGTTTATTTTTATGCCAGCCTCAAGTAGCAACGGAAAGTTAGGTGATGCAAATGCATCAAAGCCGTCAGCATGGGCTTTGGTTGAGCGATTACCTCTGAAGAGTTTGTTATTAAAGAATAAACAAACTTCAGCGACAGGATAATTTGCTGCTATATATAACGAGTTTAATAGGTTTGTTTGACCGTCTGAGCGAAGCTGTGCCAACGGGATCTGCGATCCTGTCACAATAACCGGTTTTGATAAGCCCTGTAGCATGAAAGATAAAGCAGAGGCGGTATACGCCATAGTGTCAGTACCATGCAAAATAACAAAACCATCGTACTTGTCGTAATTCGCTTTGATGTCATTGGCAATCAATTGCCAATCAGTTGGCGCCATGTTTGATGAATCAATTAGCGGCGAGTATTCATTAATGACAAAGCTTGGCATTTCTTCATGATAAAACTCTGGCATAGATTTAACACAATCGGTTAAAAAGCCAGCCACAGGTGCAAAGCCATTGTCTGTTTTGCGCATACCTATGGTACCGCCTGTGTAGGCGACGTATATAGAACGTTTTGTCATTGAAGTTGATTCTCAGCACTGGAAATATTATCAGATCTGCAAATTATACGTCTTAGATTGATTAAAACCCAATAAAAATGCCCGCAAAGCGGGCATTTTTGAATAATATTCAATTTAATTGTTTTCAGTGAGCAATTAAATTGAGCTTATTAGCGATACAGGGTTAATAATTGCAGTTTTCACAATACAGGTACATGCCATTAGGGTCTTCAAACATTGAGAACTCTTCAACAACTGAAATCCACTGACTAAATAACTGTTCAAGTATCGGTGATTGAGTCGACGCTTGAGGCAAGTAAGCTGATGCTGAAGCCAGCATTTTCTGAACAAAGATTTCTTCAGTTGTGAGCTCTTGCTGAATGACCTTAGTATCAAATTTCTCAATTTCGGCTAAGGTTGCGGCTTTGGCTACAGCACTGTCAATATCACCAAGCTCATCAACTAAACCAAGTTCGACAGCGCGAGTTCCTGACCAAACACGGCCCTGTGCAATACGATCAACTTGCTCGAGAGTCATGTCACGCTCTTTGGCAACAAGAGAGATAAATTCATGGTAACCATGTTCAACGTGACGTTGTATAACGGCTGAGACATTAGGGTCCAATGCACGAGTCGCTGAAATACCTGCCCATTCAGACGTTGATACGCCATCTGAATTTATGCCCCAGTTTGATAACACATTTTCAAATGTGGCAAACATACCAAAGATACCAATGGAACCGGTTAGGGTAGTAGGAGTCGCGTAGATATAATCTGCACTGGCTGAAATCCAATAGCCGCCTGATGCTGCAAGACTGCCCATACTGACGACAACAGGTTTACCAGCTTCTTTAAGCGCAATCACTTCTTGCCTGATCTTTTCAGAAGCAAATGCACTACCACCTGGGCTGTCGACGCGAAGTACTACTGCTTTTACTTTGTCATCAAAGCGCGCTTTTTTAAGTAGCGCGGAGGTACTTTCACCGCCAATTTGTCCAGCTTGTTGCTTACCATTTAAGATGTTGCCTTTAGCAACAATGATACCCACCGAGTCTTTTTCTATAAGACTTGGTATTGGTTGCACTGCAGCATGGTAGTCAGAAAAACTGATTTGTTTGAATGAATCACCTTCAGTATCTTGGCCTACTTTTTCTACCATGGCTAATCTAAAGGCTTCATCTGAAACAAGTTCGTCTACCCATTTCATCTTCAATGCTAACTGTGCAGAATCACCAGAAACTTTATCGAGCTCAGTTAAAAAACGTTGTGGATTTAATACAATATCGTTTTGGTCTATATTGCGGTTAGCTGCAACAGTAGATTCGTAGTTTTGCCAAATATCAGTAAGTAATGCGCTAGAGGCCTCTTTAGCTGGTGCTGACATATCATCACGAATGAAAGGTTCAACCGCAGACTTAAAAGTACCCACACGGAAAACATGTGTGCTGACATTTAATTTTTCGAGTGCGGACTTATAAAACAAGCGGTAACTGCTAAGTCCCTCAAGGGAAACTGCACCTTTATTGTTTAAGTAAATACTGTCGGCATAGCTGGCAATAAAGTACTGGTTTTGCTCATAGGAATTACCAAAAGCAACAACAGATTTACCTGCGGCTTTAAATTCATTTAATGCATCGCCAATCGCAGTCATTTTACTGATCCCGCCAGCGCGTAAATTACCCACTTGTAATACGATGACCTGAATTCGAGGGTCTTGTGTTGCGCTGTTAATCACATAAATAATGTCAGAAAGCAGAACTTCACCTTCAGGATCATTACTTTTGCTTTGTTTAAACACCGCTTCAATCGGGTCTACATGGCGCTTTTGATCAACGATACTGCCAGCAAGGTTTAATACTAAGGCTGATTGATCTTCGACCACAATTTTGTCATCCGCACTCAACGCCACAATAATGATGGCTATGAACCCGAAAAAGATAAGGTTGAGGATGATTTTGCGAATACCGTTAATGGTTTTCCAAATCAGAGTAAAGATTCTTTTAATAAGTGATGGTTTGGCGGACATAGCCACTCCTATAACATTCTAATACTGTAATGCTAACTGATTATGTGCAGCTTGGGGAAATTGAATTGTAACGGTTTTTAACAAGAGCCTTTGGAAAGCATTGAGCTTAAGTAACTCTCGTTGTATGCTAGTTTAAATCACTTGTTTAAAAAGGATGTTTGAATGTCGTTCCCACATTTATTAGAACCCTTAGATCTAGGCTTCACTCAGTTAAAAAACCGAGTGCTGATGGGCTCAATGCACACAGGTCTTGAAGAAGAAAAGGGCGGATTTGAGAAACTGGCTGCATTTTATAAAGAACGAGCAGCAGGTGGCTGCGGATTAATTGTCACTGGTGGTATTGCACCAAATTTTCGTGGACGTTTAGCGCCACACGCTTGCCAGTTGAGTTTTCCTTGGCAGGTGAGTAAGCACCGTATCGTCACTGATGCAGTGCATGAAGCGGATGGCAAAATATGTATGCAAATTCTACATGCGGGTCGTTATGGCTATCATCCGTTTAGCCAAGCGCCAAGCAAAATAAAATCACCTATTACGCCGTTTACCCCATCAAAAATGTCAGGCAGACAAGTAAAAGGCACAATTGCTGATTACGCTAATAGCGCTAAGCTTGCTAGAAAAGCCGGTTATGATGGCGTTGAAGTGATGGGATCTGAAGGTTATCTGATTAACCAGTTCATTAGTTCTCGTACTAACAAACGTACAGATGAATGGGGTGGAAGTTTTGATAATCGTGCCCGTTTACCACTGGAAATCGTTAAAGCTATACGTGAAAAAGTAGGCAAAGACTTCATCATTATTTTTAGACTTTCAATGCTAGATTTAGTTGATAACGGCTCGACTTGGGAAGAAGTGGTTAAATTAGCTAAATGGTTAGAAAGCGCCGGTGTTTCAATTATTAACACGGGTATCGGTTGGCATGAAGCTCGTGTACCGACAATTTCTACCAGTGTCCCCCGTGGTGCGTTTTCATGGGTAACAGAAAAACTTAAGTCTGAAGTCTCCGTGCCGCTCATTGCAACTAACCGAATTAACACCCCAGAGATTGGTGAATCAATCATCGCATCTGGTCAGGCGGATATGGTATCAATGGCGCGTCCGTTCTTAGCTGATGCTGAATTTGTCAATAAAGCAGCTGCGGGCACCAGTGAACTTATTAATACCTGTATTGGTTGTAACCAAGCCTGTTTAGACCATACTTTCGCGTTAAAACGAGCGACATGTTTAGTTAATCCGCGTGCGTGTTATGAAACGGAAATCAACTTTACTCCTACGACAAACAAAAAACGTTTAGCTGTAATGGGCGCAGGCCCTGCGGGTATGGCGTTCTCGGTTTATGCGGCATCGCGTGGTCATGAAGTCGTACTATTTGAGGCTAAATCTGAAGTCGGTGGTCAGTTTAATTTAGCCCGAAAAATCCCGGGTAAAGAAGAGTTTGATGAAACTATTCGTTACTTCACAAATCAAATGAAATTACATAATGTCGAACTACGCCTTAATACTCGTTTAGATTCAGAAGTGTTTATTAATGAACAATTTGATGAAGTCATCATTGCATCTGGAGTCGTTCCTCGTGCATTAGACTTACCAGGTTTTGATAACCCAAAAGTGGTTGATTATCAGCAAGTGCTAAAAGGCGAAGCCTATATTGGTGAAAGAGTTGCCCTGATCGGTGCAGGCGGTATTGGTTTTGATATTGCGCATTTCTTATGTGAGCAAGAATCAACAACATTGCAGCCTGATAAATGGTTAAAGCAATGGGGTATCGATAAAGAGTACCAGCATGCCGGTGGATTAACTGATGCAGTGCAACATAAGCCGCAGCGAGAAGTGTATTTACTGCAGCGCAAAACGACCAAAATGGGTAAAGGCCTTGGAAAGACGACTGGCTGGATCCATCGAAGTGTATTGAAACAACATCAAGTAAATATGAAAACTGGCGTCAGTTATGAAAAATTTGATGAGCAAGGCTTGCATATAAAAGTCGGTGAGCAGTCTGAAATTTTGGCTGTAGATAATGTCGTGCTATGTGCTGGACAAGAGTCTAATCGCTCATTGGTTGATGATATGAAAGCCACAGGGTTACCTGTTCATTTGATTGGTGGTGTTGATGTAGCGGCTGAACTTGATGCTAAACGTGCAATCCGTCAAGGCGCAGAGCTAGCAATGGCAATTTAATTTATATTGTCAGTATTCAGTTCGACTGAAACTCAGTTTAGCTTTAAAAACCTAGCATTTTGCTAGGTTTTTTGCTTTGTTAGTCATTAAATGTTGATAACGACATTTTGCCATTAAACCTATCGTATAGGTAACACGGGGTGATTTGGATGAATCTTAATCTGCTAAAGCAATCTTTTGATCATTTTGTCCGCCATGATGATAAGGAACATAAAGTAAATATATGTTTCAACTCGCCATCAGTGCGAGCGTTTAATCAAATAAGAGCTGATGCTGGTTGGGGAGAAGTGGACCCAACACTGGCGCAAAACAGTTTGAATCAATCTTTATTTCATGTTTGCTTATATTGTGACAATAATTTAGCTGCTTATGGCAGGATTATTGGTGATGGAGCTTTGTTTTATTATGTACAAGATGTTGTGGTAAAAAACCATTATCAAGGTCAGGGCTTAGGGCATTTTATTATGGAACATATTCAATGTTACTTGGCTGATACGGTCTGCAATGGAGCGACTGTAGGATTATTATCTGTAAAAGGTAAAGAATCATTTTATCAGCGATACGGTTACCAAAACCGGGATGGTGAAGTTTTAGGACTTGGTATGTGTCAATTTTATTGATACTTTTCATTAATGTTATCAAAGATTTTAAGGGTATTGTAATGTCTAACGTTGTTATTACAGGGGCTAACCGAGGTATCGGTTTAGCTTTAGCACAACTATTTAAGCAACAAGGATGTAAGGTATTTGGTTTGTGTCGCCACACTTCTGATGAATTAGAAGCACTGGATATTAATGTGATTACACAAATTGATGTTGCGACAGATGAGGGGATTCATAATATGCACACTTCGCTTGCGGGTGTGGCTATTGATATTCTTATTTGCAATGCAGGTATTTTACGCGATGAGCAATTATCACATCTTAATTTAGATACCATCAGACAACAGTTTGAAGTCAATGCCGTTGCACCGCTTAGGGTTGTTGCTTCACTGCAAAATCAACTTAATCCGGGCAGTAAAGTTGCGATGATCACTTCGCGTATGGGCTCTATTGAAGATAATACTTCTGGCGGACGTTATGGTTATCGCATGTCGAAAGCGGCATTAAATGCGGCTTCAATGTCGTTAAGTCATGATCTTGCTGATAAAAATATAGCTGTTGGTATTTATCATCCAGGCTACGTGCAGACTGATATGGTTAATCATGGTGGAGATATTTCAGCGGTTGAATCAGCAAGTCGGATTGTTGGGCTGATTAATGACTTGGATATGGCATCTTCTGGTGTGTTTAAACACTCTAATGGTCAAACATTGCCTTGGTAATGGGCTATTCAATATTCTAATAAATAGGGAGCGTTGTTCCCTTTTTTATTACTTAGATGACAGATCGTTTGCTACACAGTGAAAGTAATTAAGATTGATATTCTAAGTAACCATTAAAAGTGTAATTAACTGCTTGCTTAATGTACTACTTAAGTTTGAATTTAAGTTTAATTACAGATTGATTGCTTATTCTTGAAGGCTAAAAAATATATTAAGCAGATTCGAGTGGGTTTTCTGTGTAATGATAATTATATCATTGGCATAGAGATTTGCCGAAAACTGACAAGGTAGGAAGTGATGACAATAAAAAGTGAATCTGCAGAAAAAGCGCCTGGCTTTTTAGGTAGAGCTTTAGATGGTATTGAACGAGTGGGTAATAAATTACCTGATCCAGCGATGTTGTTTTTAATTTTGATGTTTGCTGTGTGGGGGATTTCTGCGCTGCTTTCAGGCGTGAGTTTTGAAGCGATAGATCCTCGTACAAACAGTCCTATTGAAGTGAATAATTTATTGAGCGCAGATGCGTTAACCCATTTTTTAACCTCAATGGTAACTACTTTTACCGCATTTGCGCCATTAGGTGTTGTGTTAGTTGCCATGCTGGGTGTGGGTATTGCTGAGCAATCAGGCTTTATTAATACTGCATTAAAGCAAATGCTAAAAGTTACACCCGCTAAGTTCCTGACGCCAGCTGTCGTGCTTGTGGGGATTATATCTCATACTGCTACAGATGCAGGTTATGTAGTGGTTATTCCTTTAGCAGGGGTTATCTTTTTCACCGTAGGAAGACATCCATTAGCGGGTATTGCGGCAGCGTTTGCTGGAGTATCTGGTGGATTTTGTGCCAACTTTATCCCATCAGGTATCGACCCATTATTGCAAAGTTTTACTCAGTCAGCAGCACAAATTGTTGATCCTGATATCCAAGTAAACCCTCTGAATAACTGGTTTTTTGCTGCGTCTTCTTGTATTCCTATTACGTTAGTTATTTGGTATTTAACCGATAAAATCTTAGAGCCTAGATTGAATAAATCTCATAAAGTTAACCGTGATGAAGTTGACTTACCCAAGATGGATCAAGCTAGTGCGAAAGAAATGAAAGCTTTTAGGATTGCTTCGGCTGTGATGTTAGCTGCAATTATAGGTTTCTTTTCACTCGCCATTCCAGAAACGTCGACATTACGAGATGCTAATGGATCACTTACTAGTTTTAGCGCACCGCTAATGCAATCGATTGTTCCGCTAATCTTTATCTTCTTTATGTTGCCGGGTTTAGTTTATGGTTACATGACTGGAAGCTTCAAAACTTCAGCAGATGTTGTACAAGCCATGTCTAAGTCAATGAGTGGTATGTCTCACTATATTGTGATGGCATTTTTCTGTGCACAGTTTGTAGCAGCATTTTCAGCATCGAACTTAGGCGCATTAATTGCTGTTGAAGGTGCAGGTGGGCTTAAAGCCTTAAATCTACCTGCAGAAGTGACTGTGGTAGGTATGATCTTACTAGTGGGCTTTGTTAACTTGTTTGTGGGTTCTTCATCTGCTAAATGGGCGTTGATTGGTCCAGTGCTAGTACCTATGTTAATGCAACTTAATATCAGCCCCGATTTATCGCAAGCGGCTTACCGTATTGGTGATTCAAGCTCCAATATTATTACGCCATTAATGCCTTACTTTCCATTAGTTGTTGTTTATTGTCAACGCTACGTGAAGGGAATTGGTATCGGCACTTTGATATCAATGATGTTGCCGTTTAGCTTGGCGCTACTGTCGATTTGGAGTGCGTGGTTATTAATTTATTGGTCAATCGGATTCCCATTAGGATTAGGTGCTAGCTACACTTACGGCTAAGACATTCAGTACAGAACTATAAAACAAAGAAAGGACTGCATTTGCAGTCCTTTCTTTTATTTTATTGTTACATTTTAATGAGTTCTAAGCTTGTTGTAGCCTTTGTTCTATATATTGATCGATGACTGTTTCCAATAAATCTAAAGGCATTGCACCATTTTTCAGCACCGCATCATGAAACTCACGAATATCATATTTATCCTCGAGTTTATCTTGAGCTTTCTGTCGCAGCTCTAGAATTTTCATCATGCCAACTTTGTAAGATGTCGCTTGGCCTGGCATGACAATATAGCGTTCAATTTCTGATATGACATCACGCTCCGCACGGCCAGTATTAGCGCTCATGTATGCTATCGACTCTTCTCGAGTCCAGCGTTTGTGATGCAAGCCAGTATCGACGACAAGGCGAACGGCACGTAATAACTCATCTGTTAAGCGGCCTATGTTATCTGCTGGTGTGTTTTGAAAACCTTGCTCATAAGCTAAACGCTCAGCATATAACGCCCAACCTTCGGAGTAAGCTGTAAAAGGTGCAAATCTGCGCAACAAAGGCATACCTTCAAGTTCCATAGCAATGGATACTTGAAAGTGATGTCCTGGAATGCCCTCATGGTAGGCTAATGTACGCATAGCATATTTAGGTGAGGTCTTTATATCATATAGATTTGCAAAGAAACGCCCTGGGCGACTTCCATCTAATGATGGGCCTTGATAATAAGCTCCTGGTGCTGTTTTTTCTTTAAACTCAGGTATTCTAACCACTTCCATGCCAGCTTTTGGGCGAATGTTAAAACTGTCATCTAGACCGTCATTAATTTCATCCAGTATGGTTTGGTAGTCGACGAGGATTTGAGCTCTACCTTCATCACTGTCTTCATAATAATATTCTGGTTTATCAGAAAACGTGTTCATTGCTGCAAGGTAGCCATCACTGGTATCAATGCCTTCTTGCTCAAATAAAACTAACATTTCTGCTTGGATACGCGCGACTTCGGTTAAACCCAATTCATGAATATAATCAGGGGTGTAATCTGTTGTAGTAAACAGTTTTAAAGCTAACGCATAGGCTTGCTCGCCTTGAGGTAAATGCCAATATCCATCGTCAGTGCCAGCCTTGGGTTTTAATGCTTCAAAATAATTGATGAATAAATCATAGGCGGGATATATTGAATCTATAATCGCTTGCTCTGTTTGCGCAAGGAGTCTAGCTTTTTCAGCGTCTGATATTTCTTCAGTCGCATCAAATTTTGTTACAAGCGAAGTATAAAGAATATTTTCATTTGCAGGTGTTGCAACAAAACCATGCATTTCATCAAGCACTCGCTGAATCACAAAGCGTGGCGGAATGATATTGCGATCTTCACGCTCTTGAAGTGCTAATAGGTACTGTGAAAATTTGCGGTTTAGTTCACCCATTCTTGAAAGATAGTTTTCGGCATCTTCAACTGTGGCCACTTGATGTGATGACTCCATAAAACTTGGGAAGCCACTTTGAATGCCAAACATTTGATTTGCCGGATAGGTGTGATACTGAAACTTGTCGAAATCATCGATAAGACCTGTCAAATATAGGGCTATTTGTTTCGATATAAGCTGATTTTCATCTAAATTATTATTTTCATATTGATGCAAGCCATCACGAAAGCTTTTCATTTCATCAAACATGGCTTTGCTGTTAGATGGATCGACATCATCAAGGTGAGCATTATGTCCTTTTATACCAACTGACTCGAGAAATCCAAGAGAGGTTAACCCTTCAGGATCTTTAAAAGCCATCTTAACCATTTGGCGATCTAGATAAGATCTAAACATAAATGGTTTATCGGCATACCACTCATGGGCAGCGAAACTGGCACCAATAGTGGCAACACCTAACGTGCCAAGTCCTAACCATTTCAATGATTTTTTAATCATGATTGTCCCTATTTATTGTTGTTTTAATCCATTTTAGATAATGATTTAATCTTATTTTACGCCAGTGGATATTAACAACTAACTAACATAAGTCGAAGTTATTGAACACTAAAAGTGTAAAATTGTATGCCAAAGATGAATATTGCTGATTGCTAATAACTTTTTGCTTAGTACTTAAGCTTGTAAATAGTAGGCATTTTGAGCTGAAGACGAGCGGATTAAATACCACTTTTTTTCATGGCAGGTTATGAAGGATTTTGAAGGATTTTGAAGGGTTATGACAATGCTGAATCTACACTCGCCACATAATGGATGTATATGGCGAGTTTATTTTATCAAGTTGTAATGAGCATTAACTGCGGAGCAATATTTTATCCATGCATCGATTAAGAGGCGTTAAGTTCACTGAAAGTATGCAAATCGCTCTTTGTTGGCTGCTCACCTAATTGATTGATCCGTTTAATCTCACTGAAAATTAATGGTGACAGAATAATACATAAAGCGATATTAGATAAAGGCACTGATAACCAAATGCCATTAACCCCAAGTAAAGAAGGTAGCATTAATAGAAAGGGTATTTGAATTAACATATTACCCAATGAAATTGTTAATGAACGACCGCCTTGGTTAACTGCCATAAAATACATGGTAGCGATAAAAATAAGTCCATCTAACACCAAAGCAAATAAATGTAATCTCATTCCTATCAAGGTTTCAGCCATTAAAGCTTGGTCTTGACTGCTAAAAAAACCGATAACAAACTCAGGGAACACATTGATAAAGGTCACGGTTGATACGGCTAATACCATAATGACTTTAACAGCGAGTTTTACCGTCGCTTTGATATTGCTGACTTCTTTTGCGCCGTAGTAGTAACTCACAGGTGGTTGCATACCACTTGCAATACCTTCAGCTAGTAAAAAGAAGGTGGTAGCCACGTATCCTACGATGGCAAAAGCGGCAACATGTACAGCAGAGCCGAACTTCATGAATAAATAGTTGTGCAATGCAATAATAAAACTGAAGTATAAAAACATAAACAAACTGGAGCTACCGAGCACAATGATATGTTTCATTTGAGAAAAGCAAATAGAACTTAGATTAAGTTTGGCTTTTGTATTGGCTTTTGATGAGAAAAAGTAACTGAAACCGAGTACCACCACTACCGCTTGTGACACTAATGTCGCAATAGCTGCGCCCTTTAAGCCCAATGGATAGACGGCAATTAACAAATAATCCAATGCAATATTTAGCGTGGCACCAACGATTAAAAGCTTTGTGGCAAGACCTGGGTTTTCATCGTTTCGTACTAATAGCGGTAAAGCTGTTGCCGCTGCAGTAAAGAATGCACCATAAGCAAATACTTCAATATAGTCCATTGCCATGGTGTAGTTAGCGCCGCTAGCTGACTGTAACAATAATAACGATTCACCCCAGAGGTGAATGAATACGGCAGCAGCAATACTTAACAACACAATTAGTGCGATGGCATTATTTAATACACGCTGTCCGTCTTCGGGTTTATTTTCGCCACGGCTGATGGATAATAAACTACCACCGCCCATGCCAATCATCATTCCAACACCGGCGATACAACAGATTACTGGCCAAGCCATGTTGATCCCAGCTAAACCTTCAAAACCCACATAGTGACCAACAAAAATGCCATCAATAATCTGATATAAGCCGCTGACGAGCATAGCAGCAATAGAAGGGATGGCATATTTCCAGAAATGCTGGCTGACCGTCAAACTTGATGGTTTTGAAATAAGGTTAGACATTCTACACACTCAAATAAATTTACAGACTTAATGTTGTCCATTATGGCTATTTATAAGATAGAATAAAGTTAGTAACTATCCGAATTTCGGATAGTATTTTAGCGGGAGTCAACATGAACTGGTCTATAGAACAGTTACAAGCATTTGTTGCAGCGGCGAATATGGGATCATTTTCCTCTGCTGCGCGTTCATTAGGTAAAGCGCAGTCTCGTGTGAGTACTGCGGTAGCCAATTTAGAAATAGATTTAGGTTTTAAACTCTTCGATAGAACAGGGCGTATGCCAGTACTTACCGAGCAAGGCGAACAGATGTTCATCGAAGCGAAAGCAGTACTAGCACAATGTGAACGATTAAATTCACGTGCAATGACAGTGCAAACAGAGGATGAGCTTGCATTGACTATTGCTATTGACGAAGCTGTACCAATTTCTACATTTGAAGCTTTTTTTGATAAAACGGCCAATACATTCCCTTTGTTAAAACTGACTATTTTGAATGGTTCAAGAGATGACATTGCTCAATGGGTTGATGATGGCAAAGCAGATTTAGGTATTTTGTTTCGCAATGAACAACTCTGTGAGCGACTTGAGTTTTTTAGCATAGACAGTTTTCATCAATCTTTGATTGTTTCGGTAAATCATCCGCTAGCAAATGTTGCGACTCCCAATATCGCTGAACTGAATCAGTATCGACAGTTGGTTATATGTGATTTACAAACCCAGAGTAAGCCCATTTCGGCAAACTGTTGGCATGTTGATAGCTATTACTATATTACGTCTTTGGTCATAAGAGGTTTAGGTTGGGCGCTAGTGCCTGAGCACATTGCTGACTCGTCTTGGTATTCTGGTGAAATTAAAGAATTGAGTTGTTATCACATTCCAGATTCGTTATTGATCGAAATGGGATTGGTAAAGCGTCGCGATAAAGGGGCGGGTAATATTATGAATTGGATGTTTGGTGAAGTTGATAAAATGTTTAATGAGGCAAAGAAAGCCAAAGGTTAGTGCTTTTTTAAGACAACTCACCTTAGCTTAATCTAAGAAAACCACAGACTTGTTATGTTGAACATATAAGTTACTGGGCTCATCTGTGGTCAAATCTAGATCTAGATTTGTATCAGGTACGCAGCAACAAGGTAAGCATTCATCTTGTTTAAGCTCAATCAGTGGCTTAGTAAGGTAACGGACGCTGCCTTTGTTGACCTTGGTTTTACAAGCGCCACAAAAACCATTTCTACATTCAGAGAAAATATTTACTTTTTTAGTTTCTAATACTTCAAGTAGTGTGTGTTGCTGCTGGTTGAACAGCAACACTGGTTCGCCATTTAAACTGACAATGGGCGCTTTTTTAAAATTGTGCTTATAGGTCAAAATCAGAGAACTCATCACTGTCGACTGCAGAGTCAATCTGTCCCACTAAGTATGATGAAACTTCAACTTCCTGCGGCGCTACTTGAACAGCGTCACTTTCTAACCAGTTTTTCATCCAAGGCAGTGGATTAGTTTGCTCTGGGTAGGGCTGCGGTAAGTTAACAGCCTTCATACGTTGGTTGGTTATGTACTCAACATACTGACATAAAATTTGTTCATTTAAGCCAATCATTGAACCATCTTTGAATAGGTATTGTGCCCATTCTTTTTCTTGTTCAGCCGCTTTATAAAAAATATCGTAGGCTTGATCGTGACATTCTTTAGCGATTTCGCCCATTTCAGGATCGTCTTTACCACCTTGCATGATATTCACTATGTGCTGCGTACTATTTAAGTGCAATGCTTCATCGCGAGCAATTAAGCGAATGATTTTAGCGTTACCTTCCATCAACTTACGTTCCGCGAAAGCAAATGAACAGGCAAAACTGACATAGAAACGAATCGCTTCTAAAGCGTTGACTGACATCATGCACAGGTAAAGTGATTTTTTAAGGATACGAGAGCTAACAGCTATCTCTTTACCATTAATCGTGTGCGTGCCTTCACCATGCAGATTGAATACTTGAGTTAACTCAATGAGGTCATCATAGTACTGAGCAATATCACCAGCACGTTTCAGAATTTCTTCGTTCACAACGATATCGTCAAATACAACCGAAGGATCGTTAACGATGTTACGAATAATATGGGTATACGAACGTGAGTGAATGGTTTCTGAGAATGACCAAGTTTCAATCCAAGTTTCTAATTCAGGTAACGACACTAACGGCAAAAGGGCAACGTTTGGTGAACGGCCTTGAATAGAATCAAGTAACGTTTGGTATTTAAGGTTTGAGATGAAAATGTGCTTTTCATGCTCAGGCAAACTTTGATAATCGATTTTATCTTTACTTACATCTACTTCTTCTGGGCGCCAGAAAAAAGATAATTGCTTTTCAATTAACTTTTCAAAAACTTCATATTTTTGTTGATCGTAACGCGCAACATTAACTGATTGGCCCATGAACATTGGTTCGTTCATTGGATTGTTCGGTGTTTGACAAAAAGTTGAGTAAGCCATTTATATATCCCAAAAAAGCGGGGAAAGCCCCCGCAATTATATGCTAATTATTGATTAAATTTTACAAGCGCCGCCGGCACAATCGTCATCTTCTTTTTCGACTACAGTAATGTCGTCTAAGTTGTCTGATGCACCATCACGAGTGTTGTGATAGTAAAGGGTTTTTACCCCTAACTTGTAGGCTGTTAGCAAATCTTTAAGCAAGGTTTGCATTGGAACTTTTTGACCGTCAAAGCGAGTAGGGTCGTAGTTAGTGTTGGCGGAAATTGCTTGGTCGATAAACTTCTGCATAATCCCGACTAATTCTAAATAACCGTTATTGTTCGGCATATTCCAAAGCAATTCGTACTGATGCTTAAGCTCATCAAAATCTGGTACTACTTGCTTTAACTGACCGTCTTTACTTGCTTTAACGCTGATTAATCCACGTGGTGGTTCAATACCGTTGGTCGCGTTAGAAATCTGCGAAGAGGTTTCTGAAGGCATCAATGCTGACAACGTTGAGTTACGTAAACCGTACTCTTTAATGTCGCTACGTAATCCTTCCCAATCCATGTGTAATGGTTCATCACAGATTTTGTCTAAGTCACGTTTGTAAGTATCAATTGGCAAGATACCTTCTGCATAAGTCGTTTCGTTAAATAACGGACATGCACCTTGCTCTTTGGCTAAGTTCATTGACGCTTTCAATAAGTAGAATTGAATTGCTTCAAAGGTTTTGTGAGTCAAGTTGTTACCTGAGCCATCAGAATATTTCATGCCATTCTTTGCTAAGTAATTTGCAAAGTTAATTACACCTATACCTAGCGTACGACGATTCATTGAACCAAGTTGCGCAGAGATAATTGGGTAATCTTGGTAATCGAGTAAGTTATCCAAAGCACGAACGGCTAAATCAGCTAAAGGCTCTAGCTCTGATAAATCATTGATTGCACCAAGGTTTAGCGCTGAAAGAGTACAAAGGGCAATTTCACCATTTGGATCTTCAATGTTTTTCATTGGCTTAGTTGGCAAGGCAATTTCTAAACAAAGGTTAGATTGTTTGATTGGTGCAACTTTCGGATCGAATGGGCTGTGCGTATTACAATGGTCAACATTTTGAATGTAGATACGGCCAGTGGAAGCACGTTCTTGCATCATTAGTGAAAATAATTCAACCGCTTTAATCTCTTTACGACGAATGCTAGTGTCAGCTTCATACTGCAAATAAAGGCGTTCAAACTCAACTTGGTCAGCAAAGAATGCATCGTACAAACCAGGCACATCAGATGGGCTGAATAAGCTGATGTTTTGTGACTTAATTAAACGCTGATACATCAGTTTGTTTAATTGCACACCATAATCAAGGTGACGAACACGGTTATCGTCAACACCACGGTTATTTTTCAGTACCAGCAGAGATTCAACTTCTAGATGCCAAATTGGATAGAACAAGGTTGCTGCACCGCCGCGAACACCGCCCTGTGAACATGACTTAACGGCTGTTTGGAAATATTTGTAAAATGGTAAGCAACCGGTGTGGAATGCTTCTCCACCACGAATTGGGCTTCCTAATGCACGAATACGCCCAGCGTTAATACCAATACCAGCACGTTGGCTAACGTATTTAACGATTGAAGAGGCTGTAGCATTGATTGAATCTAAGCTGTCATCACATTCAATTAATACACAAGAGCTGAACTGACGAGTCGGCGTACGTACACCAGCCATAATCGGCGTAGGTAATGAAATCTTAAAAGTAGAAACCGCATCATAAAAGCGCTTGATGTAGTCAAGGCGGGTTTCTTTTGGATACTTAGCGAATAAACATGCAGCGACCAAAATATAAAGGAACTGGGCACTCTCGTATATTTCGTTAGTCACACGGTTTTGTACTAGATACTTACCTTCTAACTGCTTAACTGCAGCATATGAAAAGTTCATATCACGCCAATGATCCATATAGCCGTCAAGAATGGTTAATTCTTCAGCTGTGTAGTCTTCAACGATGTGCTTATCGTATTTACCGATTTCTACTAAACGGTTAACTTGGTCGACTAACTTTGGAGGCTCAAATTGGCCAAAGGCTTTTTTACGAAGATGGAAAACAGCTAAGCGTGCAGCAAGAAATTGATAATCTGGCGATTCTGGAGAAATTAAATCCGCAGCGGCTTTAATAATAGTTTCATGAATAGCTTCAGTTGGAATACCATCAAAAAACTGCAGGTGTGATCGTAATTCTACTTCAGAGACTGATACGTTATTCAGTCCTTTTGCTGCCCATTCGATAACGCGATGAATTTTGTCTAAATCGATTGTTTCGCGCTCGCCACTACGTTTAGTGACTGTCATATTGCTGTTCATTAAAAAGAGACCTTGGTTCTATATTTATTGGTGTAATTTATTATTTGGATCTTGTTTAACCGTACTGCTTACGATCGCCAATAAATCACATTACGTTCCCTTGTAAGTCGATCATCCAAAAGCATTTACAACATTAAATTTACAAAAATACTAGTGATACAGCGAGATACTGAGCTTTTTAAGCTAGTGTCTCGTGGTGATGTCATACACAAGATATGGTGTTTTTAAATTTGATACATACAAGATAGTGAGGTTGGCGTACTTTTGCAAGCAAGATTTTACTGAATAACTTGTGGATATCTTATGTATAGTGAAACAAGTTAGTAAAAGCTAACCTGCTAACGCAAATTACGCTTTGAATAATTAGGCTAGGTTAAATTTTGAACGAAGAACGAGTTCGGTTTGATCGCTACAATATTCAGCGATCGATTGTTTTGTTGAAAAAATAGTTTGATCTATATAGAAAGGTTTTGCTAAGCCAAACTGATATTATTTAATCCATTAAAACACTGTCAAAATTAGTCTTAAAGTACGGTAAACGAATGAAAATGCCCCAGTACTTAGAGAAGAGTGTTTAGATAACAGTTTTTAGAGCACAGTGTTTAGAGAACAGTATTTAGAAAGTATTGCTGGAGCGCATGAACTGATTCGAATTCAAGTTGGCTTGGCCAGTGTGACGGTGTATCAGATTCAGACAAATACCCCCACAATGCCGTCCCACCAATCATACCTGCTTTTTCTGCCGCGACTAAGTCACGCTCAGCGTCACCAAGGTATAAGATCTGCTCTGGTAGACAGTCAATTTGTTGAGCGGCTAATAGCATTGGCGCAGTATGTGGTTTTGGATATTGAGTTGAGTCACCGCTAATTACCGTTTTTGCCCTTTTAGTCAGCCCTAAAGCACAGACTAGAGGGCGAGTAAACTTAGCTTGCTTATTAGTGACGATCCCAAATGGGATATTATGACTATCCAATAAAGTTAGGAAGGCTTCGAATCCTTGAAATAATTTCGCTTTCTCACCATTGACTAGTTTGTAGTAGGCCAATAAGGATTGTTGAATTTCAATTTGAGATGCTTCATCAAGGTGTGGCACTCCGGCTTTAACCAGTGCCAAACTTCCATGAGAAGCTGAGTAACGTAATTCATCAACGCTTTTAGACTCAATGCCGCGTTCTTGTAGGCTTAAATTTAATGCATGAATCAAATCTGGGGCGGTATCAGCAAGAGTACCATCTAAATCAAACAACACTGCTTTAATCGAATTCATACATCCCTTAGATACGTAATCGACACTTTATCAATGAGTAAAACGGATTAGCACTCTTTGTCAAAGCTAATTCTATCAACGAAGCATTATGCCTCTGGCAGCACCGTATTTGATGCTACCCATGAAAACTATTAATTAGTCAGCCACTTTTTGAGTGGCAATCATATAATTAACGTCAACTTTATTAGTGTACTTATATACACCCGATAATGGGTTATGGGTAATACCTAGGGCATCACGACAAATTAGATCTGTTTTATCTACTAAATTTATTAACTCAGATGGTTTAATAAACTTACTGTGATCGTGTGTGCCGACTGGCAGCATTTTTAATACATATTCAGCACCTACAATGGCTTGTATATAAGACATCATATTGCGGTTAATGGTTGAGAAGAACACATAACCTTCAGGTTTTACCATGTCACAACAGGCTTGAATCACAGATAATGGGTCAGGGACGTGCTCAAGCATCTCCATACAAGTGACAACATCGTATTTAGCAGGGTTTACAACAGCATGCTCTTCAGCTGTCATTGTGTCGTAATCCACTGTCACGCCAGTTTCTAATGCATGCAGTTTTGCCACTTCTATTTGGGCTTCACCCATATCAAGCCCAGTCACTTTCGCGCCTATTTTTGCCATGCTTTCAGACAAAATGCCACCACCGCAACCAATATCAACGACTGTTTTACCAAACAAACCACCACAGGTTTGGTCGATATAATTTAATCGCAATGGGTTCAGCAAATGTAAAGGTTTAAAGTCACCATTTGGATCCCACCAAGACTCAGCCATATTGGCAAATTTTTCGATTTCTTGATGATCAACATTTTGTTGAGTGGTGTGTTCTTGATTCGACATTGCAAGGACCCATGATTTATTAGTGATTATTGCATGCATTATAACCATCCGTTGCAATAAACATAGTGAGTTGAAACAAGATTCATTTCTAGTTGGTCATATATTCAACACTATTTGTAGATAAAAAGGACATCCGATATTTGTTAAACCATTTTCGTAATTTAAATAGTAGAGAAACCTAAACAATATTGACTTATTCTTGCTGTTTTTATTCAGTTTTTCACTTGCTTTAACTTTTCGTTGTCCTAGGGTCTAGCCACTTTTTATATCTGTGTTAGAATGCCAAATCACGTTTTTGAGCTACACAATAAAATGGAATAATTATTGTGCGCTAATTTTAGGGGAACGAGCAGTTTATGACTGATCTGGCATCATCAATTTCGCCAATTAACATCGAAGACGAACTAAAAAATTCTTATTTAGATTATGCAATGAGTGTAATCGTAGGTCGTGCATTACCCGACGTTCGTGACGGTTTAAAACCGGTTCACCGTCGTGTGCTTTTTGCAATGAACGAATTAAAGAACGACTTTAATAAGCCTTATAAAAAATCAGCTCGTGTTGTTGGTGACGTAATCGGTAAGTATCACCCACATGGTGACTCTGCTGTATACGATACAATCGTACGTATGGCTCAGCCATTCTCTATGCGTTATACGCTTGTTGACGGCCAAGGTAACTTTGGTTCAGTTGATGGCGATTCTGCAGCAGCAATGCGTTATACAGAAATTCGCATGGAAAAATTGGCTCATTCATTATTAGCCGATTTAGAAAAAGAAACAGTAGATTATGTACCTAACTATGATGGTACTGAGTTTATTCCTGCTGTATTACCAACGCGTGTACCGACATTATTAATTAATGGTTCTTCTGGTATCGCTGTCGGTATGGCAACCAATATACCTCCTCACAACATTTCTGAAGTGATCGGTGGTTGCTTAGCGTTAATTGAAGAGCCAAGTCTTTCAATTGAACAGCTAATGGAACACATTCCAGGTCCTGACTTCCCAACAGCAGCATCTATCAATGGCCGTAAAGGTATCATTGATGCATACAAAACTGGCCGTGGCCGTGCTGTTATGCGCTCAAAAGCTGCAGTTGAAGAAGAGAATGGCCGTGAACGTATTATCGTTACTGAAATTCCTTATCAGGTTAACAAAGCGCGTTTGATTGAAAAAATCGCTGAGCTTGTAAAAGATAAGAAAATCGAGGGTATCAGTGGCTTACGCGACGAGTCTGATAAAGACGGTATGCGTATTGTTATTGAAATTAAACGTGGTGAAGTTGGCGAGGTTGTACTTAATAACCTATACGCTCAAACTCAAATGCAGTGTTCTTTTGGTATTAACATGGTTGCGTTGACAAATGGTCAACCAAAACTGTTTAACTTAAAAGAAATGCTTGAGTGTTTCATCCTTCACCGCCGTGAAGTCGTTACACGTAGAACCGTATTTGAATTACGTAAAGCACGTGAACGTGCACATATCCTAGAAGCACTTGCTATTGCATTGGCTAACATTGATCCAATCATTGCGTTAATTAAGGCTTCACCAACTCCTGCAGAAGCTAAGGTTAAATTAGTAGAGCAAGGTTGGAAGCTAGGAAATGTACAAGGCATGCTTGAAAAAGCAGGTGATGATGCAGCTCGTCCTGAGTGGTTAGAGCCAGAATTTGGTATTCGTGATGGCGAATACTTCTTAACTGAGCAGCAAGCACAGGCAATTCTAGAGCTTCGTTTACATCGCCTAACGGGCCTTGAACATGAAAAAATTCTTGCTGAATATGAAGAGTTACTCGAGTTCATTGCAGGTCTATTGTTTATTCTACGTAGCCCTGAACGCTTGATGGAAGTCATCAAAGAAGAGTTAGAAGAGATTCTAGAACAATACGGTGATGCTCGTCGTACTGTGATTAATCAAAACGAAGTTGATATGAGTCTTGAAGACTTAATTAACGAAGAAGATGTCGTGGTGACACTATCACACATGGGTTACGCTAAATATCAGCCATTGACTGATTACCAAGCGCAGCGCCGTGGTGGTAAAGGTAAAGCTGCAACGAAAGTGAAAGATGAAGATTTCGTTGAAAAACTGCTTGTTGCCAATACGCATGACACGATTCTTTGTTTCTCTGACTTCGGTAAAATGTACTGGCTTAAAGTTTACCAGTTACCGTTGGCAAGCCGTACAGCGCGTGGCCGTCCAATCATTAACTTGTTACCGCTTTCTGATGGAGAACGTATTACTGCGATTCTACCTGTGCGTGAATATGCTGATGATAAGTTTATTGTTATGGCTACCGCTCACGGTACCGTTAAGAAAACAGCATTAACTGCTTATAGTAATCCTCGTGCAAACGGTATTATTGCCGTTAACCTAAAAGATGATGATCAGTTAATTGGTGTTGATATTACTAATGGTAGTGATGACATCATGCTGTTCTCGAATGAAGGTAAAGTTGTTCGCTTTAACGAGAAAGTACGTGATTCTGAAACGGGTGAAGTGAAGAAAGATCCTGAGACGGGTGAAGATCTGATTGCTATCCGTCCAATGGGTCGTACGGCAACGGGTGTTCGTGGTATCAAACTTGAAGATGGTCAAAAAGTTGTTTCAATGATCATTCCGAAAGAAGATGGTTCTATTCTTACGGTCACTGAAAATGGTTACGGTAAGCGTACTGACCTATCTGAGTACCCAGCTAAGAGCCGTGGCACTAAAGGTGTTGTTTCAATCAAGGTGAGTGAGCGTAACGGTGCTGTCGTTGGCGCTGTTCAGGTGACTGAATCTGAAGAAATCATGCTGATTAGTAACAAAGGTACTCTGGTACGTACTCCTTCTAACGGTGTTTCATTGATTGGTCGTAACACACAAGGTGTGACAATCATTCGTACTGCTGAAGATGAAAAAGTAGTCGGTTTGCAAAGACTTGATGAAATTGAAGTCCCAGAAGAAGAGTTTGTTGAAGGCGAAGAGTCTGAAACAGCTGCAGTAGAAAAAACTGCTGACGATGCGACTGATACACCAGAAGCAGATGCTTAATCGAGTTATTTGCTGATACAAAAAAAGGATGCCAATGGCATCCTTTTTTATTGCTTCTTTTTTATAATCAATTACGTCAAAATTAGCGTAAACACAGCTTTAGTGTTTTCAATTATAGGTTTGTAAATTATCTCAAACTACAGTGTCTGGTTTGGTGTTGTTTGCTCACTTACTTACCTACTTAAAGCGAACTTGGCTACAGCTATTCGCTGTCACAAGTATTCTCCACACGATGGATTAACTTGTTTAAGACCGCTTGATGACTTAACTTAACTTAACTTATTTTAGTTCAGCTATAGTTCAGCTCAGTTCTATTCAGTTTAGTTCGCTGATGTATTACTGGCGAGGACATCTGCACGTTTAAATGTATCACGCCAAAATGCCGAACTGAGTTTAGCAATAACCCTTGACTCTCCATTAAGCAACATTGCCATACCGATATTTAATTCAGGTGAGTAGGAGACTTCGGCAACATAACCAGCAACCCAGCCAGCATGATAAATTAATGGTCTACCTTCAAATTCATAAACTCGCCAACCTTTACCGTAATGAGCATTATCTAGATAAGTTCTCCAATCGCGGCGGCGTAGTTCTTTTGTTGTTCTAACTCCTGGGGTAGTAACATCTTTAATCACACTGTTGGACAGTACCCCAGGGTTTTCACCTAGATTGGCAATTAGCCATTTTGACATATCAGTAATGCTGGCATTAACACCAGCAGCAGGCGCTAATTTGTAATAGTTGGGTTTTACTTTTACTTTTCTAAATCCTGATTTCGTTTTTACGTGTGGTTCAGCGCGATTACTTTGCTGATCGAATGCGTCATAACCAATGGATGCTGACTTCATATCTAAAGGTGAAAATATCTTATTTTGCAGTAAAGATTCATAAGATTGACCCGATTGTTGTTCTATTGCGTCTTGAATAAATGAAAATGCTACATTCTGGTAGCTGTAACAGACCCCAGGGGAACACATCGGGGTGAGCTCAGAGAATTTGTTGATAATTCTTTCCATGCCCACATTGGCATTGATTAAATTATCATAGCTATTTGGCATCAAGCCGGTACTTTGTCCAATGATATGACCGAGATTGATTTGCTGCGCTTTTTGTTTGTCGGCAAGGGTAAACTCTGGCAAGTAGCTTTTGATCGGCTGTTGCCAATTTAATTTTTTCTCATTGACCAACATACTGGCTAACGTGCCAGCAAAAGTTTTAGATACAGACGCTAATCTAAATACAGTGTCTGCATTGACATTCAAACTGCCGCCTTTTGTTCGTTTACCATATGTACTGAGTTTCAGCACTTTGTCGCCCTCAACTATCACAAATGCGCCACCTGGCACTTTGCTTGTTTTAAGCTGTTGATGAAAACGCTGTTTAAAGCTGTCGGCTAAAGGAGAATAGTCAGATTGCTCTGCAGCTATTAAGGAAGTAGGGAGCAAACTAACAAAAGATACAGCGCCTAAAAATAATATAGGTTTTAAAAACATGTACAGTTCCAATGACCGTTAATACGGTTTATTTATTATTGTGTTGACGTCTATAACTAAAAAGGACGTTTGTTACTCATTTGTATACAAGTATTGTTGTTTAATTTTTTGATATTTACTAGTGACTCGTCATGTAAATTCATAAAATCTGTTTCATTTTAAACATAAAAATAGTGCCGTAGTTTACTTATGCAGCACTTAATAAAATAGCAGGTTATTTATTGATAATTGACCAGTAGATTCTATCAAAAAATGCCTTGTTGATAGTATTTAAAAGTATATTTTGAGTAATTAAATCATGCTTGATCTGCTTTATGATTATTTTTCATTTTAGCTGTGAAACAGTTGGGATATACTGCATGTCAAAATGCTATCAATTTAATGTTTTAACTAAAAACGATAAAGGACAATGCTGTGAGCGCTATTTATAATTTTTGTGCTGGACCTGCCATGTTACCACAAGCTGTAATGCAAAAAGCGCAGCAAGAACTAATTGATTGGAATGGTTTAGGTGTCTCCGTCATGGAAATTAGCCATCGAAGTAAAGAGTTCATTGCATTAACTCAACATGCTGAAAAAACATTACGCGCATTAATGGAGATACCAGAAAACTATCATGTGTTATTTATGCATGGTGGTGGTCGTGGTCAATTCACCAATGTCGTTAATAACTTTTTAGGTGATAACGGTAAGGCTTTGTATTTAGTTAATGGCCAATGGTCAACAGCAGCGGTTAAAGAAGCGGTTAAATTGGTGGGTGATGACAATATTGATCAAATGAACATTGTCGAAAACTGTGATGGTGTCAATCAAGTTGTTCTTCCTGATCTCAATGCCATTGATAAAGATTATCGCTATGTCCATTTTTGTGCCAATGAGACCGTTGACGGCATAGAAATATTTGAATCACTTGAAAGCCCATGGCCTGTGGTGGTTGATTTATCTTCAACGATTATGTCACGCCAAATAGACGTTAGTAAGTATGGGCTGATCTATGCCGGCGCTCAAAAAAATATCGGCCCATCAGGTTTATCTATTGTCATTGTTCGTGACGATATGTTGAAACTGCCTAGTTTAGCTCAGTCTTCAATTATGGATTACAGCGTCGCGCAGGCGAACGATTCTATGTTCAATACACCACCAACTTTTGCATGGTATCTTGCCGCAGAAGTGTTTGATTGGTTGACTGCGCAAGGTGGCGTTACTGAGATAGAAAAAATCAATAAACAAAAAGCGGATTTACTGTATCAGTGTATAGACAGTAATCCGTTTTATAAAAATGGTGTTAAAGCAGAAAACCGTTCAAGAATGAACGTCACTTTTCAGTTAACTGACAACAGTCTAGATAGTGAGTTTTTAAAGCAAGCGGAGCAGGCGGGTCTTGTTGCGCTTAAAGGACATCGTATTGTCGGTGGCATGAGAGCAAGTATTTATAATGCGATGCCATTATCAGGTGTTCAAGCTTTGGTTAACTTTATGGAAACGTTTGCAAAACAACATAGTGCATAACTGTTTAAGCTAATCATAAATAAAAAAGCGAATGACATTAATGTCGTTCGCTTTTTAGTTTATATGTGTTTAGTGATGTTGATTATAAAATTGTCGCGATTGATTTAGCCAGATAATCAACGTTTGCTTCACTGATACCAGCAATACTCATCCGGCTTGAACCTACCATATAAATACTGTGTTGCTGCTTAAGCGTTTCTACTTGTTCAGGGTTAATACCTAAGAAGGAGAACATTCCTTTTTGTTTAGCAATGAAGCTGAAATCTTGCTCAACACCGTTTTCAATTAACTTACTCACCAACATTTGACGGTTGCCGTTAATGCGATCGCGCATGACTGTTAATTCATTTAACCATGCTTGTTTTAACTCTGGATTTCCAAGTATGGTCTCAACCAATGCTGCTCCGTGTGCTGGCGGCATAGAATAGATACAACGCACAACATACAGTAGAACAGAAAAAGCAACGTTTGCAGCTTGGCTATTATCAGCGACAATAGTACATGCGCCAATACGCTCACGGTATAAACCGAAGTTTTTAGAGCACGAACTACATAAAATCATTTCCTCTACAGCCGCAGCCATCTGGCGAACACCATAGGCATCTTCATCGACACCATCCCCAAAACCTTGATAAGCCATATCAATCAGTGGTGTAAAGCCTTGCTGAGCTGTGATGCTAATTACTTCATCCCATTGCGATCGAGTTAAATCCATTCCACTCGGGTTGTGACAACATGCATGCAATAAAACGACGTCATCTTTATTGATTTGTTTTAATGCATCGACCATTTGATCAAATTTAAGGGTTTTAGTGTCATAGTCATAATAAGGATAGGTTTTAACCGTTAAGCCAGCAGCTTCAAATAGGCCAGTGTGATTGGCCCAAGTTGGATCGCTAACCCAAATGACGGCATTGGGATTACAACTTTTAATAAATTCAGCTGCCACTCTCAATGCGCCAGTACCGCCAGGTGTTGACACTGTGCGAATACGATCAGCAAGCAATGCTGTATGACTTTGTCCAAATGCAAGTTCAGACATTAATTGATTAAACGACTCTGATCCGGTTGGGCCAATGTAGACTTTGGTGGTTTCAGTTTCTGTACGCATTTTTTCTGCTGTTTTTACACATTCCAGAATGGGTGTGTGACCCGCTGGATCTTTATAGACGCCAACACCTAAATCTATTTTCTGTGAGTGATTATCTTGGCGGTATTGAGTGAGCAAACCTAAGATTGGATCAGCTGGCATAGCAGTTAATGTTTTGAACATGACTGTTGACCTTATTTATTATTCAGTTTTAGTAGGATTAACTTAAGGGTAACGTAGATTAAATACTGAATGAAATGCCTTTTTTTTAATAACACCAAAAAGCTTATTTTTATGAGCCGAAAGTTTACAGTTTACGGTTCAATAGTGCAGAACAGGCTCTGACTTTAGGTTAAACAGGCTGTTTTTCATTCATTTTATTCAAGTTGGCTTAAAAACAGTAAATAAATGTCATATTTCCCTTGAATCATGGGCTGCAATCAGTAAATTTGTAGGCAAGAATAATTATTCAATTTGATAGTGCCCAAATCGTATAGATAAATTGACAAAGCTGTCTTTATCTTTTGCCTTCAGTCATTCTCGCGTTTAGCTAGAAATCATTTAAGAAGAATCGCTAATGAAACAATTGCGTCTAGAACCCGTTAACAAAGTAAATGGTGTCGTTAATATCCCTGGCTCAAAGAGCATATCAAATAGAGCATTATTGTTAGCGACGCTAGCAAAAGGGAAAACAACCCTGACAAATTTATTAGATTCAGACGATATTCGCTATATGTTGGCATCATTAAAGCAATTAGGCGTTAAGTACCAATTGTCTGAAAACAACACTGTGTGTGAATTAGAAGGTTTAGGCAAGCCATTAAGTGCTCAGCAAGCACAGACTTTATTTTTAGGTAATGCAGGCACGGCAATGCGCCCATTATGTGCAGCGCTTACGTTAGGTTCAGGTGAGTTTACCTTAACAGGTGAACCTCGCATGGAAGAAAGACCTATTGGAGATTTAGTTGATTCGTTACGTCAGTTAGGTGCAAATATAACTTACCTTAAGAATGATGGCTTTCCACCTTTAACTATTAATGCTGACGGCTTAAATGGCGGAGAAGTTGAAATCGCAGGTGATTTATCTAGCCAATTTTTAACGGCATTATTAATGGTTGCCCCATTAACTAAAGACACAGTAAACATAAATATCAAGGGCGAGTTAGTTTCAAAGCCTTATATTGATATTACCATTGCATTAATGGCTCAGTTTGGTGTTGAAGTCATTAACCATGATTACCGCCGTTTTGAAATTCAAACTGGTCAGCAATATGTTTCACCGGGCAAAGTGCTTGTTGAAGGTGATGCATCATCAGCTTCTTATTTTCTCGCTGCTGGTGCAATTCAAGGTGGTGAAGTTAAAGTTACTGGTGTTGGTAAATTAAGTATTCAAGGGGATGTGAAATTTGCAGATGTACTTGAAAAAATGGGTGCAGACATTGAGTGGGGTGATGATTACATTATTGCACGCCAAGCAAAGCTAACGGCTGTTGATTTAGATATGAATCATATTCCTGATGCGGCAATGACCATTGCGACTGCTGCGTTATTTGCTGAGGGGACCACACGCATAACAAATATTTACAATTGGAGAATTAAAGAAACCGACCGCTTATCAGCTATGGCAACTGAACTCCGTAAAGTCGGTGCCACAGTAGAAGAAGGTCATGACTTTATTGCTGTTACTCCGCCAGCTGAGTTAAATACTGCAGGAATTGATACTTATAATGATCATCGTATGGCAATGTGTTTTTCTATGTTAGCCTTTGCTGACTGCGGGATTACCATCAATGACCCAGATTGCACGTCTAAAACATTCCCTACCTATTTCGCTGAGTTTGCTCGTTTAGCTCAATAAGGCTGTTGATTTCATCGACCAATTAAATGACGGCAGTCAATATACTGCCGTTGTTTTGATCTGGTTAGTGAACTTACAAAATACTCCAGTTTTTTCATCAAAATTGTTATACAATGCTGCCCGCTCATTTTGATGAACCTTTTTATACTTTCATGGAAGATTGTTTTTTTCGGAGGAATTTATGTCTGAACGTGCTCCAGTAGTCACAATCGACGGACCAAGCGGTGCAGGGAAAGGGACCATATGTCAATTAGTCGCAGAGAAACTAGATTGGCACTTATTAGATAGCGGTGCTATCTATCGCGTATTAGCCCTTGCTGCGATTCATCACAATGTTGAATTAGAGAATGAAGAAGCTATTACCTTACTTGCTGCTCATTTAGATGTGCAGTTTTTGACAGGTACTGAACAAGTTAAAGTGATTCTTGAAGGCGAAGATGTATCTACCAGCATCCGTACTCAAGAATGTGGCAATGCAGCGTCAAAAATTGCTGCATTCCCTCGTGTTCGCGAAGCATTATTGCGTCGTCAGCGTGCTTTTAGTAACACACCTGGTTTAGTCGCCGATGGCAGAGACATGGGGACGGTCGTTTTTCCTAATGCTCCAGCTAAGATTTTCCTTACTGCATCAGCAGAGGAAAGGGCGCAGCGACGCTATAAACAGTTGCAGGACAAGGGCTTCGATGTTAATATCGATCGCCTTTTATCTGAAATCATTGAACGTGATGACCGCGATATTAATCGTTCAGTCTCACCTTTAGTGCCTGCAGATGATGCGCTAGTGATTGATACTAGTGGTATAGGTATTAATGAAGTGCTTGAGCTTGTGCTTGAACACATCAATAAAAACTTAACGTAATTTCTTAATTCTGAGAGATTATGAAACAACATTTATATCACGGATGATGTAAATAAATTAATTGACTCCACATCCAGGATGGATGGTGGTTTATAAAAGAAAGTAATCATAAAATGACTGAATCTTTTGCTGATCTATTTGAACAATCCCTAAATGAACTTGAGTTCCGTCCTGGTTCTATCGTACGTGGTGTAGTTGTACGCATCGAAAACGGTACTGTACTAGTTGACGCTGGTCTTAAGTCTGAAAGCCCAATTTCTGCTGACGAATTCAAAAACGCTCAAGGTGTTTTAGAAATCGCTGTTGGCGACGAAGTTGATGTTGCACTTGACTCTGTTGAAGACGGTTTCGGTGAAACTCAATTATCTCGTGAAAAAGCGAAACGTCACGAAGCTTGGATTGTTCTAGAAAAAGCTTACGAAGATGCTGAAACTGTTATCGGTATCATCAATGGTAAAGTTAAAGGTGGTTTCACTGTTGAATTAAACGGTATCCGTGCCTTCTTACCAGGTTCTCTAGTAGACGTTCGCCCAGTTCGCGATACTGCTCACCTAGAGTACAAAGAATTAGAATTCAAAGTTATCAAACTTGACCAGAAGCGTAACAACGTTGTTGTTTCACGTCGTGCTGTTATCGAATCAGAAAGCAGTGCAGAGCGTGATGCTCTTCTTGAGAACCTTCAAGAAGGTCAAGCAGTTAAAGGTATCGTTAAGAACCTTACTGACTACGGTGCATTCGTAGACTTAGGTGGCGTTGACGGTCTTCTACATATCACTGATATGGCTTGGAAGCGTGTTAAGCACCCATCTGAAATCGTTAATGTTGGTGACGAAATCAACGTTAAAGTTCTTAAGTATGACCGTGAGCGTACTCGCGTATCACTAGGTCTTAAGCAACTTGGCGAAGATCCATGGTTAGAAATCAGCAAGCGCTACCCAGAAAGCACTCGTCTTACTGGTCGCGTAACGAACTTAACTGACTACGGTTGTTTCGTTGAAATCGAAGAAGGCGTTGAAGGTCTTGTTCACGTTTCTGAAATGGATTGGACTAACAAGAACATCCACCCATCTAAAGTTGTTAACTTAGGTGATGAAGTTGAAGTTCTAGTTCTAGACATCGATGAAGAACGTCGTCGTATTTCTCTAGGTCTTAAGCAATGTAAGACTAATCCATGGGATGATTTCGCTACTCGTTTCAACAAGGGCGATAAAGTTTCTGGTAAGATCAAGTCTATCACTGACTTCGGTATCTTCATTGGTCTTGACGGCGGCATCGACGGTCTTGTTCACTTATCTGACATTTCTTGGAACGGTACTGGCGAAGACGCTGTATCTGAGTACAAGAAAGGTGACGAAATCCACGCAGTAGTTCTTTCTGTTGACCCTGAGCGTGAGCGTATCAGCTTAGGCGTTAAGCAAACTGAAGACGATCCTTTCAATGCTTACTTGGCAGACAAGAAGAAAGGTACTATTGTAAATGGTGTAGTTACTGCTGTTGACGCTAAAGGCGTTACAATTGAACTAGCTGAAACTGTTGAAGGTTACCTTCGCGTTGCAGATATCTCTCGCGAGCGTATCGAAGACGCATCTACACAATTCTCTGTAGGTGACAAAGTTGAATCTAAGTTCATGGGCGTAGATCGCAAGAACCGTTCTATCAGCTTATCTATCAAAGCGAAAGATGAAGCAGATGAGAAAGAAGCAATGGCAACTATTAACAAGCAAGATGATGCTGTTATTAGTAATGCAATGGCTGAAGCGTTTAAAGCAGCTCGTAAGTAATAAATCGCCTGTTGTGTGGGAAACGCACTTTGTTTCCCATTAGGCGACTGTGTTTGGCTTGATAATAGAGGGTATAGGATGACGAAATCCGAACTGATCGAAAAACTTGCCACTAGGCAGTCGCAGCTGTCGGCGAAAGAAGTGGAAAGTGCTATAAAAGAAATGTTAGAGCAAATGGCGACAACATTAGAAGGCGGTGATCGCATAGAGATCCGTGGCTTTGGTAGTTTTTCACTTCATTTCCGTGCACCACGTGTTGGCCGTAATCCTAAAACTGGAACCTCAGTTGACTTGGAAGGCAAATATGTACCGCACTTTAAGCCTGGCAAAGAACTGCGTGAACGTGTCGATGCGGTTAATCAATGATTAACGCTTGATTAAAAAGCCTCCTTTTGGAGGCTTTTTTGTATCTAATGCTCAGCAAAGCTGGTTAGTTGACTAAAATTCTTGGATAATCATTATATTGGTAAATTTCGATCTTATCTTTCACAGATAGAATGGAGCTGCACGTGAAATCTTTTATTGCCATTGTCATTGTTGGTTTATTCTTTGTTCTTGCGCTACTTTTTGGTGCTAAGAATGAGCAAATTGTTACTGTCAGCTATTTTATCGCTGAAGGACAGTATCGATTACCTGTTGTCCTCGCGGTTGTATTTTTAGCCGGCTTCATCATTAGTTGGTTATTTGCTGCTTATTATATTGTTAAGTTGAAAATGGTCGTTAGAAAAAGGAACAAAACTATTGCTCAACTAACGAACAACATTTCTGAGCCAACTGTACAGGATACCGTCGCGTAATATGCTAGAAATCCTCTTTCTGTTGTTACCTATAGCGGCTGGTTATGGCTGGTATATGGGGCGAAGAAGTATACGACAGAATCAAAAACAGCAAAGTAAAAAACTCAGTAGAGACTATTTTACTGGGCTTAATTTTTTACTTTCAAACGAATCTGACAAAGCAGTCGATTTGTTTATTACCATGTTAGATGTCGATGATGAAACCATTGATACTCACCTTTCATTAGGTTCGCTTTTTAGAAAACGCGGCGAAGTCGACCGCTCCATCAGAATTCATCAAAACTTAATTGCCAGACCTAGCTTAACCACAGAACAACGTGATATTGCTATGATGGAGTTGGGTAAAGATTATTTAGCGGCTGGTTTCTACGACAGAGCTGAAGAAATATTTTTAAACCTTGTTAGTCAAGATGATCATAGTGAAGAAGCTGAAACTCAGCTGATCTCTATTTATCAAGTTACCAAAGAATGGCAGAACGCCATTAACATCACTAAAGGTTTAAGCCGCAAGCGTCAGCAAGTTTTAAAATCAATTACAGCCCATTTTTATTGTCAGCTTGCTGATGAATCTACAGATGGCGCTGAGAAAATCAAATTACTACAACAAGCAATTAAACTCGATGATAAATGTGGTCGTGCTTGGTTAACTTTGGCAAAAATTTATCTCGATTCAAATCAAGCTAATTTATGTAAAAAAGCTATCTTGGAATTAAAACTAGCTGATATTGAATTATTTTCTGATGCCATTGGTGTTGCAAAACAAGTCTATCGCGACACAAACGACGCTGAAGGTTATCAATCCTTGTTACAACAAGCCCTAGAGGCAGGCGCTGGGGCAAGTGTCATTATTGCACTAGCAAAACACATGATTGAACAAGGTAATACCAAAAATGCTGAAAAGATGGTGTTAGATCATCTTTACCGTCACCCAACGATGAAGGGTTTTCAGCATTTAATGCAACTACATATCAAACAAGCAGAAGATGGCCAAGCTAAACAAAGTTTATCTATGCTTGAAAAGTTAGTTGAACAACAGATTAAATTTAGACCCAGTTATCGTTGCTGCTCATGTGGATTCCCAGCGCACAGTTTGTATTGGCATTGTCCATCTTGTAAAGAATGGGGCAGCATCAAACGTGTTAAAGGCTTAGACGGCGAATAACGCCAGAGTATGGCAATATGCGTGGCCAAAGGTAACAACGATAACCGATTAAAACATTGGGTTACTAATCAAACATTTCATTTAATACCCTATAGCTGAAATGCGTTAATAAACACCTTACGGAGTAAACATGGCAGATAAACCGATTGTAGTAGCCTTAGATTATGACAATAAAAATGAGGCACTATCACTGATTGATAAGCTTGACCCATCTATGTGTCGCCTTAAAGTAGGCAAAGAAATGTTTACTTTATTCGGACCACAATTGGTAAAAGACATCCATGATCGTGACTTCGATTTATTTCTAGATTTAAAATTTCATGATATTCCTAATACCGTAGCAAAAGCCGTGTCTGCAGCAGCGGACCTTGGTGTTTGGATGACGAACGTCCATGCAAGTGGTGGTTTAGCGATGATGCAGGCAGCAAAAAATGCATTAGGCAATTATGGTAATGACGCACCTTTGCTAATCGCTGTAACAGTATTAACGTCAATGAGTGATGAAGATTTATCATTATTAGGGATAAATGTTCCTGCATCTGAACATGTTAAACGTTTAGCTGCGCTAACACATCAAGCTGGTCTTGATGGCGTTGTGTGTTCAGCTCAAGAAGCCACTATGCTTAAAACAAGCTTTGGTAAAGACTTTAATCTAATCACTCCTGGTATTCGTCCTGTTGGTGCTGATGTTGGTGATCAACATCGCGTAATGACGCCACCGAAGGCGATTGCTGCGGGCTCTGATTATTTAGTGATTGGTCGCCCAATTACTCAAGCAACTGATCCATTAGCTTCATTACATCAAATCGTTAATTCATTAACGTAAACATATAGATATTGAACAATATTCTAATAGTATCACCTAAGCAGGAGTGCAAAATGTTTGATTATCATGGAAAGAACGTTGTTGTTATTGGTGGTACAAGCGGCATTAATCTTGGTATTGCTTGCGCTTTTTCTCAGCAAGGGGCAAATGTTGCTGTTGCCAGTCGCAGTGTTGAAAAAGTGACAGCAGCCGTAGATGCTTTAAAGTCAGCTAATCCTCAAGGTCAGCACATAGGCGTGAGTTTTGATGTCAGAGATCCTGAAGCTGTTGCTTCGGGTTTTTCAGAGATTGAAGCACAGTTCGGCCATATTGATGTGTTGGTCAGTGGCGCAGCAGGAAACTTTCCTGCACGAGCGAAAGATTTATCGGTAAATGGCTTTAAATCGGTTATGGATATTGATTTACTTGGCAGCTTTCAAGTGATTAAACAAGCATATCCATTATTGGCGAAAGGCATAAAAGAGACTGATGGCAAAACGTCTGCCAGTGTCATTCAAATTTCGGCACCTCAAGCCTATGTGCCAATGGCGTTACAAGTGCACGTATGTGCAGCAAAAGCGGGTGTTGATATGCTGACACGTACCTTAGCCATAGAATGGGGCGTTGAAGGTATTCGAGTCAATTCTATTGTGCCGGGTCCTATCGCAGAAACTGAAGGTTTTGATCGCTTAGCACCGAGTAAAGCATTAAAATCTATGATAGCTGATAGTGTGCCGCTTAAACGTAACGGACAAAAACAAGATATTGCCAATGCTGCGTTATTTCTAGCATCTGACATGGCTTCATACATTACCGGAACAATATTACCTGTCGATGGTGGTTGGTCATTAGGTGGTGCAGGTGCTGCAATGGATGCATTAGCAAAACATTTACCTGAACAGTAATACAATTTTTTTAAAGGTGATTTAAATGGCCAACGCATTGCAAGAGCAATTGCTAAAAGCAGGACTCGCGAGTAAGCAAAAAGCGCGAGACGTTAAAACTCAAAAACGTAAACAGAAGAAAGCCAAGGTCGATGACGGCAGTGCTGATTTGAAACAGCAAATTGCAGATCAAAAGTTAGCGCAAACAGAAAAAGATCGCGCTTTAAACGAGAAACGATTTGCAGAGGCGAGTGAGAAAGGTCAAGTCCGTGGTCTTATTACCGAGTTTAATAAGTTTGCCATTAGCATCCCTAAAGATGCTGAAATCAAATTTAATTTCACTATGAGCACTAAGATTTTATCTATTTACGTAACAGAAAAGCTGCAAGGTCAGTTATTATCTGGCGCTGTAGGTATCGTACGCCACGAAGATAAGAGCTACCTTGTACCTCACAAACTGGCTGAGCGTGTAAACTTATTGGTACCTGAGTGGTGTGGTTATTTATGGGAAGAAAATACCAATACCCAAACTGAACAAGTTGAACAAGCAGATGATCCATACGCAGATTATGCAATTCCTGATGATTTAATGTGGTAAACACGGAGTAAACTCTCATTATTCAAATGATGTGTTTAATGGCGAATTCGTTTATCTAAATCATAATTATTAAAGCCTCTTTACGGGGCTTTTTTATTGCTTAAATTTATAATTAAATACCATTTCATTCATGCTTTACTAGGTAATCATCGTGCTTAAAAAAACTCACTACTATAGAAATGGTGCTGATTACCGAGAAGGGCAGCAAGCCAATTTTATTGATATCAAACATACTTTTGGTTTGAGGCATATTAGTGTCGGCAAATGGGTTACTAGAGAAGAGTCTGACATTGCAGCTAATCTAGTTTTTGATTCATTAGCTGATTTATCACAGATATTACAAGTGCCTACAAGATTACTGGGGTTGCGACAAACATTGAACTTGTTATTTGGCCGAGGGGGGCAAAAAGGCGTGCAGGCTCATTATTCCCCGACCACGAAAGAACTAGCTTTAGCTAAAAATGCAGGTGCAGGAGCTTTAGCACATGAGTTCTGGCATGCATTTGATCATTACATTGTTGATAAGGCTTTTGATGTTGGTAGCAATATGAGGAGTTCCCATTCTGCATTTAGCGTTAAATACAGCTATGCATCTGATTTATGGCTCAAAGATGTGTTGTTAAAACCTCACCAACTAAATGACAAACTGTCAGCGTTATTTAAATTGGTATTGTTGAGTGATGACGGCAAGAGTGCAAGTGATTATGTGAACAAGGCTATCGCCATTGATAAGCAGCAAGGAAGTTACTATTTTTCTAAACCTACAGAGCTAATGGCAAGGGCATTTGAGGCTGCAATTGAATCAGACGGTCATATTCATAACCAGTATTTGGTCTCAGGGACATTAGATACCGATACTGTTTCAAAAATGATATATCCCTCTATGGAGCATCGCAAACAGATCATGGCTTGTATTATAGATTATTTTGCATTGCTGGGTGCTGCTTACGAGCAACAGCAATAAAAGTTACTTATCTAATATCGTTCTCATTTTATCAATAAAACTCTGCTAATTATCTAAGATAATTGACAGCAGTTATCTTTCCAAAGTGCTTTTAGAAATATCCTTTTTTATGTGGTTAACATGCGATTGAACTTGTGTTTACTGCGACTTTTGTATAAATTGAAACAACTGTTTTAATTATCTGTTTAAGAGCCTGATATGAACCCTTACCAAGCACCTTTAAAAGACATGCAGTTTTTATTAGAAAATGTCTTCGACGCCACCAATACTTGGCAAAACATGCCTGCTATGGCTGAAATGGTCGATATGGACACAGCTGTCGCTATTTTAGATGAAGCGAGCAAGATAAGCCGTGACCTAATTCAACCTATTAACCGAAATGGGGATGAACAAGAAGTCAGACATATTGATGGTAAGGTCATCACACCGGATGGGTTTAAAGAAACTTACCAGCAATTTTCAGAAGGTGGTTGGGTAGGGCTTTGTGGTGAACCAGATTTTGGTGGTATGGGAATGCCGAAAATGCTTGGTGTATTAGTTGATGAGATGAATTACAGCGCCTGTAACTCATTTACTTTATACAGTTCACTGACTGCTGGCGCCGCATTATGTATTAATGCGCACGCAACAGAAGAGTTAAAAGAAAAATATTTACCTAATCTTTATTCTGGCCAGTGGTCAGGTGCAATGGACATGACTGAGCCGCAAGCGGGTTCAGATTTACGTAACATTCGTACTAAAGCTGAACCGCAAGATGATGGCAGTTACTTAATTTCTGGTAGCAAAATTTTCATTACCGGTGGCGATCATGATTTAACTGAAAACGTTATTCACTTAGTGTTGGCTAAACTGCCTAACTCCAGTGGTATATCTTTATTTTTAGTGCCTAAAATCAATGTTAATGATGACGGTTCATTAGGTGATTCTAACGGGGTGACTGTTGGTTCTATAGAACATAAAATGGGCCTTAAAGCATCTGCCACATGTGTGATGAATTACGACAATGCCAAAGGTTTTTTAGTTGGTAGAGTTGATCGTGGTTTGGTGTGTATGTTCACTATGATGAACTATGAGCGCTTGGCTATTGGTATTCAAGGTTTAGGCAGTGCTCAGGGTGCTTATCAAATGGCTGCCGACTATGCTAAAGAACGTGTACAAGGCGTCGCAGCAGGAGGGTCAGCAACTGGCGCTACTGCAGATCCAATTATTGTGCATGGCGATGTGCGTCGTATGCTATTAACAATCAAGTCAATTACTGATGCAGGTCGTGCATTATCAGTGTTTACTGGTAAACAACTTGATTTGGTCAAGCACAGTGAAGGTGCTGTTAAAGCTAAAGCGACAAAATATGTTGGCTTATTAACACCAGTTTCTAAAGCCTTCTTAACTGACCGTGGTTTAGACGCCACAATCATGGCGCAACAAGTATTCGGTGGTCATGGTTATATTCGCGAAACGGGTATAGAACAATTTGTCCGTGACACGCGAATCGCGCAGATTTATGAAGGAACAAACGGCATTCAGGCTATCGACTTTTTAGGTCGTAAAGTCACAGGTGACAATGTCGCAACGTTAACTAGTTTCGTTGCTGAGATTAACCAAGAGTTAGCCGGTTTTGAACATGTGTCTGACGCTGACAAAAAGGCGATCAGCTTGCGCTTTGATAATTTACTCACCATTGCAAATCACATCAATGAGCATAAATTAACTCAGCCAGCATTAATTAATGCCAGTGCGGTTGATTTCTTAGATGCATTTGGTTTTATCCTTTACGGTTATTACTCATTGCTGATGGCTGAACGTTCACAAGGTCATGAAGATCAAAGTTTTGCGCAACAAAAACAATTTGTGGCAAAGTTCTATATGGACAAAGTTCTGCCTAAAGCGGATTTCCATATTGCGCAGGTTAGTCAAGGTGATGATGCTATTATGGCAATGCCTGCAGACTTGTTTTAAATTATCGACTTGTAAGCACTTATCAGAAAAAAGCACCTTAATTTAAGGTGCTTTTTAGTATCTACAATAAATAAGCTTAAGCAGCAATTTGCTTGATAGCGCAAAGACCGATACTTAAGGTTTAAGGCAAATCATTCAACGTTTGCAGCAAAAGGGCACTAAAAGGTGCCAGTCTGGCTTTTTTTGCTTTAGGGCTTAAGCCGTTTTCTATGATGACAAAAGCGTATTGCTTACCATTATCTGCATCTAAATATCCTGCCAAGTTTTCTACGCCCATCATAGTGCCGGTTTTAGCGGCCACTTCACTCTTTAACGGTGGTTGATTGAAATATTTTTTGTATTTGAGGGTACCAGACTCACCAGAAACGGGTAGTAATGCTTCTAGATAGTTTAATTGCTCGTCTTTTTTGATTAGTTGTAATAGCGCCATCATTTGATGGGCTGTGATAAGGTTGTAACGTGACAAGCCAGAGCCATCGACAATGTTTGCTTCAATATAAGGTAAGCCAAGTTCTAGCATTATATGCTCAATGGCTTTTGCTCCGACTAAGAATCCATCTTTAGGTACAGTATTATTCCACTGTATCTCATCTAAAGGGGCTGCTTGCTCAGTTCGTAATTGCTTTTGGTATTGAAAAAAATACTGCCTGCCAATTTGTTTTAATAAACTGTCAGCAATTAAATTATCAGATTTTTGTAACATGGTTTTTAATAAAACGGGTAGCGGTTTTGATTGATGAGTTGCAATGACAGTTTGTGGCTGATTAACCTTCGATACAGTGTTCATACTAAGATAGTTAATCTTGTTTTGTTGGAGTAAATCTTCGATTACCCCTTTGCTGTATAAACTCGGATCGTTTACTGCTATTGCTAATCGAATGGATTTGTTGCCTGGGTAACAACCATCAATTTGATAGTGGTTATTATCAAACCGTTGCATATGCAATTCACAAAAATGTTTCTGTGCTTCTTTTACATCAATGGTTTGATCAAACTTAGCTGTTGATGTCATCGTGATTGGATAAATTGATTTAATTGAAACGGTAGACGCCACTTTAGACGGCGTCAGCGTCGCTTTAACGCAATTTCTATCAATAATGTAATTAGACACCGGCGCCGCATAACAAATGCCTAAATCGTCCCAAGCCCAGCCTGGTGCGCGAGTTTGTTTAGACTCTTCTGCAACTAGATATACATCACCGCTAATATTACTGATCCCTTTTTGCTTTAATTGCTGGATGAGCGCATCGAGGTGTTTACGTTTTAGGGTTGGATCCCCTTGAAAGTGGATATACAGGTTACCGTTTAAGACATTGTTATTGATAACACCGTCATGAGTAATTTGGGTTTCATAATGAAAATCTTTACCTAATTGATGGCTCGCAGCTACTGCAGTGATTAATTTCTGAATGCTAGCAGGTAACATTAAGGTATTATCATTGAGTGTATAGATGATTTTTTGGCTTTCAACATCCCAAACACTCACTGATATCTGTGACTGTGATGGGCTGATGATATTCATCATATTAGTTAAATAGTCATTTGCTAACACTGGAAAACTCATTGCCAGAATGGGTACCGCAAAGGATAAGGCTAGAATAGGAAAAGGCATAATTAGATACAATCAATATAGGTAAAGTTAAAATACGTCATTTACGTGTGGTTTACATTAAAGATCTTTGCTTGTGGCTGAGAAATAGTCGATTTTACAGAAAATATTGGGTCACCTTCGTGAGTAAATCGTTAGCGTTTAAGCCCAAATATATTAATTGTTTCTCATAAACTAACCAAACACGTGTTTAAGTTGAGAAAAACCTTGCTCGAACGCAGTTAAGTCGGTAATTTCTATCTCCAATTATTTTAGTAAATTTGTTATTGCGTCGTTTCAGATATATCGATTGATAGATTAAGCATTTTATTGTTCAAACCTAGAATAAAAATAGGGCTGATGCTTAAATTCAATACGAATAGTCATTTAAAAACGGCGAACTCAGTGAGTAACACTGAGAATCATTTAAGGAGGTTGCCTTGCTGGACAAGCTAGGTGGTATCGCATTACAAGCTGAATCATTAAAATGGTTATTAGATCCGATTCAGTTTAAAACTGAATTACTTTCACGCATCGCGAACGCGAAAAAAGCGATCTATATCGCTGCGTTGTATTTGGAAGATGACGAAGCAGGACGCGAAGTCTTAAATGCGTTATTAGCAGTTAAAGCTGCCAATCCTGAAATTAATATTGTTGTACTAGTAGATTATCATCGTGCACGTCGTGGCTTAATTGGCCATAAAGGCGATAGCGGTAATTACATTATGTACCGCAAAGCTATGGCTGAGGCTGAAGTCCCATTTGATATTCTTGGGGTGCCTGTTAAATCCCGTGAATTTATGGGCGTTTTGCACCTTAAAGGTTTCATTATCGATGATGCTGTCATCTTCAGTGGTGCAAGTATCAATAATATCTATTTCCAGCAATTTGAAAAATATCGCTTTGATCGCTATCACCTGATTGAATCTGCTGAACTTGCAAGAAGCATGACTGCATTTATTCATCAGTATTTAGTTAGCGATCCAGCAGTTTGCTCATTAACGCAAGATAGCAGTAGCGAGCAGTGCCCTGAAAAGAACGATATTCGCACATTCAAGACGCGTCTAGGGCGTTCTAAATACGAATTTGAAAGTACGCGTATTGGTAATCGTGTGACACCGCTTGTGGGGTTAGGCCGTAAAAAGAATAAGCTTAATGAAGTGGTTGTTAAGCTTGTCGATGAGTCTCAAGAGTCATTGTTTATTTGTACGCCATATTTTAATCCACCTAATGCCTTGGTGCGTGCACTGACTCGTCATCTTCGTAATGGCAAAAGTATTGATATTGTTGTCGGTGATAAAACGGCTAACGATTTTTATATACCACCTGAAAAAGAATTCTCTACCATTGGTGCATTGCCGTATATGTACGAGCAATCGTTACGCAAGTTTGTTAAGCGCCAACAATGGGCTGTTGAAAATGGTCAGCTTAGGATCCACCTTTGGAAAAATGGAATTAATAGTTACCATTTGAAAGGGATCAGTGCTGATGGCAAAAAACACCTCATCACAGGCTCTAATCTTAACCCACGGGCTTGGGCTTTGGATCTAGAAAATGGCTTACTACTGCATGATGAATCTGGTGCTTGGAAGGCCAATTTTGAAGCTGAACAAGATTTAATTCTTACCCACACTGAGAAGCTGTTTCATTACAGTCAAATTGAAACTTTACAGAAATATCCAGTTCCTGTGAAAAAAATTATGACTAGAATTAAACGCTTAAAAGCTGATTTTTTACTACGTAGAATATTATAGCTAGGAAAAAATCATTCATCACCTTAATTGGTGATGAATATTTTTGAACGTAAAAGTAAACGACTGCATCTATTTGTGTTTAATACACTATCATTTGATACTAAGATAATTATGTATCAAGCAAGCATGATAATTTTCCTTAATAGCAAAACTATAGCTGTCCTTAAGTCATTCCCATATTGCGATAGAAAGAGAGTCCAACATGTTGGCGATACCACCTGAGCAGCAACATGCTGTTCATCGTCTGTACCAATACAGAAAATCAATTTCAACAAAACCTTTTGCAGCTAGAGGAATGAAGCTTATTCGTTGCCCATGGTGTTTATTAGGAGAGATTTTCTGCACCTGTGAGCATAGGCAGTATCTCAACACATCAGCTAGCTTTATGTTGATCATGTATGATGACGAAGTATTAAAGCCAACGAATAGTGGTCGTCTCATTGCTGATACCGTGCCTAATACCAGTGCTTTTCTTTGGTCGCGTAAAGATCCCAATAAGCAAATGATTGAGATGATTAATGATGCTCAATATCAGCCTTTGTTAATTTTCCCCGCTCAATATGCACAAGAAGGTCAGCAAGTGGTAGAGCATATTGATCAACTATCAGTGTGCAAGCAGTCAAACATTGATAATGCAGTTAATGCTTCTTTAGCGCATCAAGCTGATAAGCCTAAAAAAATACCGTTACTCATTTTACTGGATGGTAGCTGGCGCCAAGCGATTAAAATGTTTCGCAAGAGTCCATACCTTCATGATTTACCCTTGCTGTCTTTTAATCCGGAAACCTTAGCCACTTATGAATTAAGAAAGGGCAGTCATGACTTTCAGTTGTCTACCGCTGAAGTCGCTGCATTAGCTTTCAGTGCAATAGATGAACCTAAAAATGGTGAGGCATTATCATCTTGGTTTGAATTATTTGTGGAGTCCTCTTTGCTTGGGCGTAATAGACGCTTAAAAGAAGACATTGTGCCAATCGAAAACTATATTGATAAGTTTAAACAAGCTATGATAATAGCCAAAGAAGGCTAGCTTTTCTTTTTAACTTAATTGATTTTTGGATAATTTGTAAATCAGTTCAATTGTTTACGCATAGGATGCGCGTTTAGTATGTTTGATAATAAATTAATTGTTCTTTACCGTTTAGAGCCAGGTTGTTTAGGACCAGATGGTATAGATCACATTGATACCTTTTGTAATCTTGCTCAGCAAACGTTAGCTGCGTTTGATACAGACAGTTGCCAGTGGTTACTTGAACCTCGTTTTAATAAACAATTAGACGAAATGGCTTATTGTTTAGCAAATAAAATGCTCACTCGCGCGCAAGCTGCAAAATATTTACAGCGCTTTGGTCATGACCTTGAACAAGTACAAGAAGTGTTTGAAGATAAAATGACTGATTTGATCAATCAATATATTGCTCGTAAGTCGTAAGCGTTCGACTGCTTTCAATCAATAAAGGCGTCGACATGCAACAGCCAAGTTCTCACATATCTACAACAGCCCCAGCATTAACTACGTTATTAAAACAACAATTTGGTTTTGATCAATTTCGTGAAGGGCAACAAGCTGTCATTGAACATATATTGTCAGGGCATTCTTCTTTAGCCATTTTTCCAACGGGTTCTGGTAAGTCACTATGCTATCAATTTAGTGCACTGCAGCTTGCTAATGTAACGTTAGTGATTTCGCCACTGTTGGCCTTAATGAAGGATCAAATAGCTTTCTTACATAGTAAAGGAATTAGTGCAGCGAGTATTGATTCAAGTTTGACCTATGAACAAAGCCAGCAAGTGATGCGTGATGTGCGTAGCGGGCAGACTAAAATATTAATGGTGTCTGTTGAACGTTTTAAAAATGAACGTTTTAGGCAGTTTTTATCTTCAATTACTATTTCGTTATTGGTTGTTGATGAAGCGCACTGTATCTCTGAGTGGGGTCATAATTTCAGGCCTGACTATTTGAAAATTCCTGTTTATTGTCAGGAGTTCGCTATTCCTCAAGTATTGCTATTAACAGCAACAGCAACTGCCAAAGTAAAACAGGATATGGCTAAGCGGTTTAATATATTGCCTCAGCAAGTGGTTCAAACAGGGTTTTATCGAGCCAACCTTGATATCAGTGTATTACCCGTTTTAGAAAGTGAAAAAAATACCAACTTGAGCCATTGCGTCAGCCAGTTTAACGGTGCGGGCATTATATACGTGACTTTGCAAAAAACGGCTGAGGATGTTGCGCAGTACTTAACGACTCAAGGCTTTCAGGCCACGGCTTATCATGCGGGGCTTGAATCTGATATTCGGAATCAGATCCAATATCGATTCATGAATGGCGAAATCAATATTATTGTCGCTACCATTGCTTTTGGCATGGGGATAGATAAAAGTAACATACGCTTTGTTATCCATTATGATTTACCCAAATCGATTGAGAATTACAGCCAAGAAATTGGCAGAGCTGGGCGTGATAATGGTTTGTCACATTGTGTCACTTTAGCAAACAAAGATGGTCTCAATACCATAGAAAACTTTGTTTATGGTGATACTCCAGAGCCCAGTGCCATTGCCAAGTTAATTCAGCATATCAGCGCTGAAGTGGATAATGGCCGCTGGGAAATGCAAGAATCTAGTATATCCAGCAGTTGCAATATCAAGTTATTGCCGCTTAAAACCTTATTGGTTCAACTTGAATTAGCCAAGGTCGTTAAACCTAGTTTTGCTTATTTTTCTGAGTTTAAGTATCAATTTCTAGTTGATAAACATCAATTACTTGCAGGCTTTGATGAGCAAAGGCAGACATTTTTAAATCAAATTTTTGAACATACACGTTTTAAGAAGGTTTGGGGTCAACTAGATTTTGATAGTTTATATCAAGCTTATGGGGCTGAAAGGCAGCGTGTGGTTGCAGCATTAGAGTATCTTGCAGATAAGCAGATGATCTTATTAGAGACCAAAAAAATCACACAAGTCTTCGAAGTAAACCCTGCAGCGCTAGTGCAAAAAGATCTCATTGGTCAGTTATCAGATTACTTCCAGAGCAATGAAGTCAAAGAAATCTCTCGTTTAAATCAATTGTTAGCTTTTTTTGAATCACAAACCTGTATTACAGCGCGGTTAGCGCATTATTTTGACGATAATGCGGCGCCTTCGCAGTGTGGTCATTGTAGTGTTTGTCGTGGAAAACCGGCAATTTTGCCGCAAAAAGCCATAGCACCCATCGAAAACTTAACCGACATCCAAGCACATTTAGACAGCTTTAATCAGCACATGCTAACGAAAGGGCATCTATCTGTTTCAGTATCTGTGCAAGCTAAGTTTTTGGCAGGTATGACCGTGCCTATATTCGCCAGAATAAGAGTGAAACAGTTACCGGGTTTCGGTTATTGTAGTGAGTATCGTTATCAAGATATCGTTAACTGTATCGACAAATATAACCAAAATGGAGCGCACTAAAATGAAGAACAAAGCAGTTGAGGGCTTGCTAAAGAAACATGAAAAACTTAATCATTTAGAAGGCGTTAAAGTTATCTCTCACATACAAAGAGAGAAAGAAGAGTGGGTGCTGCATACACTTATGATAGACGGTTATGACGTTCCATTTAAATTTAAGCGACCTAAAAAGTATAAGTCGCTTAAAGATCAATTAGTGAGCCTTATTTACTACACCGATGAAGAAACGGTTGCAGGTTTTACTATAGAAGTAATGCAAGTGGTGCGGGTTAAACGTTATTAACATGTTTTTATCTGCCAATCAGTAAGTTAACCTACACCGCGAGCACCAATCCTGTTTTATTGATTACCTGTGTATTGGTAATCACTTTTGACTTGCCAAATACGGTAACGAAGTTCAGCACCTTCAGGCAAATAAAACACCTTAGGTAAGCGGCTGTCATAATCAATTGTAATACTTTGCCCTAGCGTCACAAATTTTGCTGTTTTAGGCTCGCGACACATCATCATTGTACTTGGCCCATCGGTCAATTTATCAAGTGTATAGTAACTATAACCCCAACCTTGCAGGTTTTGCTTTTCAATTTTGCCCATCAATCGATGTTGATTACAGTCGACCATTTTGTTTTGACCAATCTGAATTTCCACTTTATAACTCGCTTCATCGCCACGTTTAGAAAGCGACAATATATGCTGTACTTGGTTCTCTGTAGGCTTAGGAAACATTTTAGCTTGTTCAATTTCTTGATAGCTCTCTTGTGTAAATGAATGACTTGAAATCATGTTAGGGCGCTCAAATTGATTCGGCACAGGACTAGTCGCTACAGATGAAAATGACATAGTGGCAATGGCGCCAACTGCAGACAACTTGATTAGATTTTTAAATGCGCTGTTAAGACTAATTTTCATATGGATTCTCACTTGTAAAATGCTAGTGTATTACTGGTAACTAAAACCTTGTTATAGATATAAACGGTTTGGGGTTCAAAAAGGGTTTTATTTTTTTATTTATTTTTAATTCACAAGGCTTTTACGATAAGCGCACCTCATGAAAGCTTAAAATATCTTTTATATTCAATGTTTTTCATTTTATATATTAAATTCCATTGCTTAAATAAATAATTTTAATACACTGGTGAAGTATACTTTTTATGCGTATTGCTAAAGCGACTTGTAGGTCACTAGTGCAGATTGACTGTTTCGAAATATGATTATCACATTGATGAATAGGATGTTCTCTTGAATACTAATCTTGAAAATTCTGCACAAATATTACGTATGGCTGTGCCGCAAATGTCAGCGTTAAACATTCCTGTCACGCCTGAAAATTATGCCATTTGGTATCAATACTATTCAGAAACCAATTTGAGTTTAAAGCGTGCGATTGATGGTCTTCTTGCTAATGAGGTTGAATTTACCCCTTCAGTCAATCAAGGTTTATACAATAACTTCATACAAGAGCAATCGCCTGAAGTGATTGAGAATGTCCAGATTGAAACCCAACTACTCATTAATAGCTTAGTGAATCGAATTAATCAGTTTGCTTCTGGTACCGATGATTTCTCAAGTAATCTCTCACATTTTAATCAAGAGCTTCAAACAGAGCTTAACCCTCAAACACTGAATGAACTAGTCGTTAATATTAGCTCAGAGATAGAGCAGGTCATCTCTAATAACCAATCAATGAAAGCCGATATTGAAACTTTAGGGGACGAGTTGAGCCAACTTAAAGAAGAGATGGATAACCTCAGTAAAGTGGCTATGACCGATGAGCTCACCTCCTTAAATAATCGCCGCGCCTATGAAATATTTTCAACGGAACAAGTCAGCTTATTCACTCAAAACCAAATACCTTGCAGTTTACTGATGGTTGATATTGATCATTTCAAAGCATTTAATGATACCCACGGTCACTTAGTGGGTGATAAGGTTTTATCATTTGTCGGTTTTGCATTAAAACAGTCAGTGAAAGGCAATGACTTTGTCGCGCGTTATGGTGGTGAAGAGTTTGTTGTTCTTTTACCTAACACAGAATTTAAAGATGCATTTACTGTTGCTGAAGGTATAAGAGAGCGTATTGCCGCGCGGCAACTAACGATTGGCAAAGAAAACAAACAGCAACTAGGTAATATTACCGTGTCGATTGGACTTGCCAATATTCAACCAGGGGATGATTCTGAAACCTTATTAAAACGCGCAGACGATATGTTGTATCAAGCAAAATCATCTGGCAGAAACTGTGTGAAAGGCTAATAATCTAAGCGTCCAAACTAGTATGAATGTTATGACTGTCATCATTTACGCTTATCTAATTTTTACTACTGTCTAACACTGACGGCCAATAAGTACAATTGTAGTTATTGGCACTTAATGTCGACAGTTTAGTTAAACTGCAAATACATTAATTAACTCAATCCAATCTTTTTCTAATTGACTAAATGTTTTCCCCGTTAAGGTGTGTGGCTCGCCACCTTGGTATAATTTTAAATAAATATCTAACCCGTAACGCTCAATGATAAATTGCGTAAATGCACCTTCTTGCAGATATGCGAGCTTCCTAGCGGTTCCAGTTTTTGCTGAATGCCTAATATCTTCTGCTTCAGTCAGTGAAATCAAACTCCCATATTTTGCTGATTGCTCTGCAACAGCCCTATATAAGTCAGTGCCAAAATCTGGATATTCTGGTGTTCCACCAAAGCGATGCTGTAAAAACACGGCAAGGCCGTCATCATAAAAACGATCTTCATATCCAATTTTCTTTTGTTTTCTAAATGCACTAACGGCATAAACGTGAGTCAATTCATGGATAATAGCCATCCCAGAGTGTTCAGACTGGCTACCTGAAAAAGCAGCTAGGACTCTTTTTTCGGGGATATGTATTGTGTTCCAATCTTGGTAAGGCGTGCATCTTTTTTTGGAAACATAAATAATGAGATGTTCGTTAATCGGAGTTCCAACATAGACCGAAGACTGCTGTAAATAAGATAGAACGACTTCTCTATTTTTATCAACACGGTTTGCTAACTGCTTTACGGTGTTAATAGAAATGTTTTTATCGTATTCAATGGTGAAGTTTTCAGTTTGATAGCTTTCTGCGTTAACAATCAATGAAACTGTACATAGCAAGCCAATCATGCATTTTCTAATCATAGTACTGTCAAATTCCGTTTTGATTTAAATTCGTTATATCCTTGCCCAAACTGAACAGAAATCCATGCTATTAGCTCCCTGTTCAGCCGTTTAGAATCTGTTGAGTCACTCTTAACTCAATCATGTTTAAGCATTTATTATCACAGGGTCATTTACTCTTGGTTTGATGTAGATGAAGTAGGCATGTCCATGTGCATTTTGATCAAATGCTCCTCCATATCAAATGAGACTGCAAAACCAAGATTCTTTGCAAGATTTGCCATGCTGCGGTTTTCAAACATGGTGAAGCCTGCAAGTACCGGAGTATCGGTAGTTTTATAGTAATCGACTAACTTTTCTAGCAATAATTTGCCTAGGCCAATCCCTTGGTAATCTCCACGTACAGCCATGGCAAATTCAGCTTCGGTATTATCAGGATCAGTTGATGCCCTAACAGCGCCAAGGGTGATTGATTCACCATTATCGTCCTCTGCGGTAGCGATGAATGCCATTTCGCGGGCGTAATCAATTTGGGTTAATACTGCCATTTCTTCATGGGTCATACGAGAGCGCACACCAAAATAGCGCTTGTATCTGTCTTCATCACTAAGTGAATTATCAAAGGCTAAATGCTTAGGTTCGTCTTCTGGTAAAATGGGTCTAAGCATGACTTTTAAGCCATTTTTCAAGACGGCTGTTTGTTCTAACTCTTTTGGATAAGGCATGATGGCCAAGCGCGTTTTAGGGTCGATATCGGCTTGGTTCAATTTCATATTCACATCAAGCAAAGTGATCGTCTTGCCCGCTGCCAGAACGGGATTTAAATCCAATGATGCAATTTCGGGGCAATCAATTATAAGATGCGATATTTGCGTCAGCATGACACACAAGGCATTCATGTCTAAACCTAAAGGCAAATGTCTGTCTCTAAGCTTATTCGCTTTTAGAGCTTGAATGACCATGTATCGTGCTAGTGTCATGTTCAAAGGTGGTAGGGCAACTGACGCATCACGGGTAGGATCCCACTCAGAACCTCCTTCACCCAAACAAATAGCTGGACCAAACACAGGGTCATTAATAACAGAAACCCGTACTTCCTGCGCTCCTGCTGTTAAGGCCATTTTTTGCACTATCATGCCGTCAATCTTGGCATCTGGATTAATCTCTTTAACGCGACTTATTATTGAATGCGCCGCTTGTCGGACTTCATCATCGTTGATTAGATTAAGCATGACGCCATGAGCATCTGACTTATACATTAAATCTGGTGACTGTACTTTAAGCGCAACAGGATATCCAAGTTCGTTGGCAAGCTTAATGGCTTCATCTGCAGTTTTAGCAAAACAAGTTTGAATGGTATTCAGGCCATAAGCTTTTAAAATGTCGCTGGTTTCATGGGTTTCTAAAATGAAACGTTGCTCATTTTGCGCCTTTTGCAGCAGCTTTCTCGCACTGTTTGCATCAGCAGGGATATTATCAGGAATAGATTGCGGTACTTCTTGAAGCAACCTTTGGTTACGTCGATATTCAACCATGTGCATGAAGGCTTTCACTGCGCCTTCCGGCGTTCGATAAGTTGGGATCACCGCTTTATTAAACAGTTTTCTTGCCTGGTAAGCTGAGTTTTCACCGCTCCAGTTGGTTAAGATATTCAGTCGATTTCGATTAGGGTGAGCTTTAATTGCAGCAATTAAACTATTGGCAATTTCGTCACTTTCTTCTAATGCTGAAGGGGAATGCAATACTAAGATGGCATCCATTTCCTGGCTGTCCATCAAGATATTTAATGCCTTGGTATATCGTTCGCTATTGGCATCACCGACAATATCGATTGGGTTTTGGCCAGACCATGTTGTTGGCAAGATTTCATTGAGTTTATTAATGGTGTCTTCTGATAGTTGAGCTAATTTACCGCCTTTTATTATGAGCTCATCAGCAGCGAGTACCGCAGGGCCGCCGCCATTACTTATAATGGCAACACGTTCACCTTTAAGGGGGGTTGAATGGGCTAAACTTTCAACTGCAGCAAACAGCTCTATTAAATCATTAACACGTAGCATACCAGCACGTTTAAATGCCGCTTCATAAACCGCATCATTTCCGCCTTTACCACCAGTATGTAGCATGGCGGCTGCGATACCTTCTTGGCTACGGCCTGACTTAATCACAAAGATGGGTTTATTACGCGCTGCTGCTCGGGCTGCGGACAGGAAATGGCGTTTTTCATTGATAGAATCGATATAAAGCATAATGGCGCTGGTGCTGCTATCTCTACCGAGATAATCCAGCAACTCATCAAAATCAATATCTGATGCATCCCCTAGGGATATAAATGATGAAAAGCCAATGTCTTTATTATTGGCCCAATCGAGCACCGTAGTACAAATTGCTGCGGATTGAGACACAAATGCGATTTTGCCTTTCTTGGCACTGCTATGGGCTAAGCTCGCATTAAGACCAATAGGTGGAATTATCATACCTAGGCTGTTTGAGCCTAAAATACGCATGCCAAAACGTTTAGCGTGCTGCTGAGTCAAACTGAGTAAACTCACGCCATTGTCATCATATTCATTGGCCATGCCCGATGCCATGATAATGACTACCTTACAACCAAATTGCGCTAAGGTTTCCACAATACTGGGGACTCGACTTGCTCGAGTACAGATGATGGCTAAGTCAGGTTTAATGGGCAGAGATTCAATATTAGGGTAGGCCAATACGCCCATAACTGCGTCGTATTTAGGCGTCACCGGCATGATAGGGCCTGAAAATCCGCTACCCAGTAAGTTCTTCATTAATACGCGACCAGCGCGCTTTTCTTTATTTGATGCACCAATGACGGCAATAGACTTTGGTTTAAATAAAGCGTGAATACTTCTCTGACTCATAATGCCTCACTTTCGAGTGGACTAACTATTAGCGATAGATTGCAACATGACTTTTTGACATAACTCAGATAACCATGAAATTTTTGCTTCATGACGACGCGCAGCACTGCAAATGACAGCTAAGTCGACAGCAATCGCTTTATGGCTATCATCTGACTCTAGCTTAAATTGATAAGAGTAATTATCGGCAAGTAATTGGCGTTGCACACTATAATTATCAACAATAATGGTTGGGTTGAGTTTCACGTCTATGGCGCGATACAGCTCAACATACTCATTTAGGTCTTCAATAATCAGCTTAATAAACTCGCCATTTTTATTGCCCACTAATGAGCCATAACCTGAAGCAATTTTCTTCTGGTATAGCTGTTGTGGTCGCTCTCTTAAGGTTTGTATTCCAATATCAATTGAGCCATCAATTAAGCCGTCATTACTTGTTTTACGCCATTGTCTTAACTCAATTACTGCAGAGGTCTCTGCTCTAATTGCATCAATGAGATCTTTTCCCATCATGACCATTAGTGGTTCGCCTAAATGAACCGTAATATATTGCAGGTTTTTAGGATCAAAATACTCAGGTTCTAAAGCCAGGTTGATTTGTTCTATAGAACTTTGTATTTTAGGGGCAATCTTGTCAGCGTAGCTGGTTGGCTGAAGACCATTTGCGGTGCGTATGAATAAGGGATCGCTTAATTCTTCACGTAATTGCGCCAACACTTTTGACACAAAAGATTGTGATCTTCCGAGTTGTTTAGCCGCTCTTTGTGTTGAGCCTGCTCTATATAGGGTAATGAACACATTAAGTGCATTAAGATCCATAATATACCGATAATTTAGAACACGTTAACTTCATATTACACCATCTATTCCACAAACACATTATCGAACAAAGTAAATAAGCCATTTGGAATATCGGTTATTCCATTTTTACATTTAAATATTGTTAATATACATTTGTCCAAATCTTTGCTTTATGGAGAATACATGTCAAAAGCGCTAGAAAATGCATCTACAGCATCAACTAAACAGCACATTGTGTTTAGGTTATTAAAGAAGAGTCTCACTGTTATTGCTGCTTTTTCAGCTTTAGGTCTTTTGAGCTATTTATTTTCATTGTTGACCAAGATCCACGGTAAATCATTACCTGAAAGTTATTTTGCCAATGGTTATCCATCTATCTTAGGATTGCTCGATTCTGAGCTATTCATGGGTTTTGTGTTTGTGGTCACCATTGGCATTATTTGTTATACGCTGCTGCTATTTTGGCGCCTGCATGAAGTTGCTGTTCATAAGGCTGAGGCCATGTCGAGTGCACATACACAAATTGTGTTTGCCTTATCATTATGTGGCTTATTCATCGATAAAACCTGGTGGGTTTTAGCCATCATTATTGCTTTCGGTCGCTGGGATGTATTAGCTAACAGACTTTCTAGCATCATTAGTAACGGCTTAAAAGGAGACAAGTAAATGAAAGAGATTATGCTCCCATATGTACTCATTATATGGCTCCTAGTAAAACTTGGTGTTATCAAATGGAACCTTGCTAATGCGGTTCGTTCTGTTGGTTTAGGTATTTTTATCGCATTTATGCTTTTTACCGCACACCGTTTTTGGTCTCCAGCTGATTTAACCGATAGTTCAACGATTAAAGCACCTCACGCGGTGTTAAGTCCTTTATTTGGTCAAGAGATTGAAGAAATCTATGTGACCCATAACCAACAGGTAAAAAAAGGCGATTTAATCTATAAACTGGTATCAGTAGACAGCGAACAAGAAATAGATTCTCTTGAAGCGCAAAAAGCGGCAGAGCTTGCTAAAAAAGAAGCATTAAAACTTAAAATGCATTCGTTAACGGTAACGTTAAATAATGATAAGCGTAATTTTGAGCGTGTTATCAATTTAGGTGAACATGCCAGTGAAATGACCCGTGACGATCTTGACGCTAAAATCGAATCTACAGTGGCTGAAATCGCTTCTGTCAAAGCTGAGCTTGAAACCCATCGCGCGCAGTTACGTTCGTTCGATGCGCAGATTAGTTCTGCTAAATGGAATGACGATCGCCGTGAGATCAGAGCGCAATTTGATGGTCAGTTATCAATAACCAATGTTGCAGTCGGAAGTCGTATTGGTAACATGCATCTTTATGATACTTCTAAAAAGTTTTTAGAAATGCGTATTGCTGATCAAACTTATCGCTATATTAAACCTGGTCAATTTGCAGAGTTTTATGTTGATGCATTTCCTGGTGAGATTTTTCGTGGACGTGTTCACAGTGTCACTACGGGGACGGGCGAGTCGTTAATCAGCCCAATGGCAGGAACCCAACATGTTAGACAGCACGTGGGTAACAACAACAGCAGTCACGGCCGTACAGTGATTATCGAGTTTGAAGAGCCGGAAGGTTATATCATACCAATTGGTGCTACTGGTTCAGGCTGGATCTCGGCGGATAAACCAGCTGACTTTTTAGGGTTTATGGATATTATTGGTGGCGCAACCATCAGGCTTAAGGCATTAAAAGCCTATCTTAATGCTCTATAAGTTGGGTTTAAGTGCGATTTATAAGTGCTTGCACCTAGTCTAGTTATAAGCTCAGCTTAATTAGTGTTTGCAACATGTTATTTTTAAAGGGAGCTTCGGCTCCCTTTTTTATTCACTCGCATCTTATTTGATCAAATCCTTACGCCACTAGCAAAGCTGCAACCAGGGAAAGACGTATATTGGTTTAAAGGCTTAAATTCGATAATGCTAACTTCACTGATTTTATCGGTTTCAATTTTCTGCTCTATTTCAAAATAAAACCACCATTGCCTGTTTAAAGAGGTTAACTCTATATAAGGATAACTCCTCATTTTCCAGCTGCCTTTCAGATGATCTGAGTGTGTGACTGCTTTACTGGAGTATGATAATTCATAAGTATTATCTTCGTTAAGCTCCAGAGCCACTAACGTATCGCAATTTCTGCTTTGGTATTTGCTAGCCAGATCTCGTGTGGTGACTTTATCTTTAGGCTTTACGCCATCAGGCAGCAAAAATAAACCCACATTATCTTTGCTATACCAGTGATTTCCAGACTTTAGCATTTCAACGTTAGGAATTACCCAGCCATTATCAGACAGGGAACCAATAAGTCCTTGAAGGTGAGTTTCATCCTTTATAAAGGGGGAATATAAGATGGTTGATTGATTTACCGTATCAGGGAAAGCGTGGGTATTGGTTGTCACTTTATAGTTAGCTTGTTCCAGCGTCGTGGTGACTTTCTCAATGTCAGCCTCTGATAAATAGCGCGTATATAAATGTACTTCAGTAGCTGAACAGCCAGCAAGCATCACAGTCACGATGACGAGTTTCCATATTTTCACTTCATTGTATCCTTACAAATTAGTTTATGTCGTTATTTTGTCTACACAACGACTTTGGCGTAGCTTTCTCTGTCTATATCATCAACTTCTACCGAAATAGAGCAATCCTTTATTGATAAGGTCTTCAATTGCGCGAGTACTAATTGAGTGAGTTTTGATTTTTGCTCAACATCACGTCCAGAAAGGATCTTTAAGGTAACGTGGATAAAATTGATATCAACTGCACCGGTTTGGTAATGTGAATAAGCGATGGCTCTTACCTTAATATCACTGCCTTCTGGGTCAAATAAGTTTGAAGTTAACGCACCTCGGTGAACTAACGGTACGAGCAGATTTCCATCAATTTCTGTCGAGTGCTCAATAATACAATGTGGCATTTATAACTCCTGTGTCCTTGTTAAAGTCGTGCATGAAATTGTTTTCTATGCTCCATTAAGCTTTTGATCTAACTTAATTGATCATCACTCTGGTTGCTTAACTCTGGCTGATTACAATACGCATTAATTAGCTGCTTTAAAAGTAGCGATATGATTTTAAAGATAAGAGTTGGAGATAGGGGAATGCTGGGCTTTTGTACTGAGTTTAAGTAATTGAGCTTAAGTATCGAATTTATGTATCGAGCTGTAATGGTGGATGTCTTCGTGAGTTAAGCATTTACACTCAATTCACTTTCTATCTATTTTACCAGCTCAACACAGTCATTATTCGCTTCGATACTATTCATTCCGATGCTATTCGCTTCGATATAGGATTTGCTTTGTAAATACTGCTGAATCAGGCCTTGAGATAAAATAATCATCGTCATTACTTGATAGAGTATTCCTGACCATGACATCAAATATATTGATAGCATAAGATTCAGTGCGTTACTGGCTATCATAGCGAGTCTTAACTGGCTACCTGCAAAGTAGAATAGGCTAACACTCATGACTACAGCAGCCATGACAGCACACCATTCACTCCAATGTTCAGCCCACATAAAACCCTGTAGTATCGCAACACCGCTAAAAAGCATAGTCAGGAATAAAGGGGATAAGTTAATTGAATCATCTTTATTGAGGCTTTGACAGCAACGAAAGCGGATAACATTAACCAGTTGATTCGCCATGCCTAAAAAACTGCCTAATAGACCTAAATGAACAGCAGTAAGTATTGCAGCAACCATATTGCCATGAATAAATTTGCAGTCTTTCTGTTGGCTATTTGCCCACCAACCTATAGCCATTGACACAAATCCAATTGCTTGGATAAAAAATAACTGATTTAAAGCAAACTCAGGCACGCACAGTAATCCGATAAAAATTTGAAGGTGCGTATTGTCTATATTTTCGCCGCTAAAACAATGATCCAGTCGAGGTTTATTCAATTATGCTGATATTAGCTTGTAAAAGCCCATATGTGTGTAATTCACGTTGCTATGTCGTTATATTTTTGTGTTGTTTAGGCGCTGTTTTTGTTGCTGCGCACAAGTTGTTTAGCGGTATAAAATGGGCAATATAAGGTCAATACACTGCTTATTGAGTGGCAGCTTATGAGTCACGTTGATTAAGTGACTGTTGATTAAGTGACTGTTGATTAAATGACTGTTGATTAAATGACTGTTGATTAAATGACTGTAGGTTGAATGATTGTAGATTGAATAGATGTGATTGAGCAATTGAAGCTCGAACAACTGCTGCTTGAGCTATTACAGCATTGAATAAATGCACAGGCGCTTTATTTTAACGGCAACTAACCTGAGGAATATCTTGCCAGCTGGTGGTGTATTGCGGTGTCAGTAAGTCGCGGCGCATATGCCATTTTCCGCCAATACCTTGTGCAGCCACAAAGACGGAGTCAGTGCCATAACGTTGATTGAGCGTATCACAAACTTGCATTAATGCAGGATCTTTAGGCGGCGTGAACAAATCACCTTGTAAATGTTGTACAGGACATAAGTCCACCAGCCCGACGCCGATTTTATAATAACGGGTAGAGGGGTTAAACAGTTGGCTTCCAATGCTTGTTGCATGACTGATGAGTTCACAACTGTCGTTGGTAGGCGTCGCGCAGCGGTAGTGATACTTAAAACCGCTAGGCTGTTCATCATAGGGGGAATTTCTGGCAAAAATGAGTAAGCTACTTGCTGCAGAACCTTGTTTGCGTGCTTTCGCTGCCGCAATCCCAGCATGCTTACTTAAGGCTTGTAGTAATGCCTCTTTGTCTGTGATGCGTTCACCGACACTGCGAGTCGAAAAAATTTGCTGCTTATCTGCTCGAGCACTGTCCCAGCCCTTACATTCTTCGCCATTCAATTCACGTACCGTGCGCTCTATTTCAATGCTAAAGCTTTTTCGTGCAAGCCCTGGCTGGAGTTTAGAAAGGGCAAGTGCAGTTTGAATGCCCATTTGTTGTAACCTTTTGCCTATACGAGAACCAATTCCCCATACATCGGTGACCTTCATGCTAGCGAGAATATTTTGTCGTTGCTGAACTGAGTCAATATAACAAACGCCATTATAGCCACTCAGTTTTTTTGCCGCATGGTTTGCCACTTTTGCTAGGGTCAGGGTTTCACCGATACCGACACAAACAGGCAAGCGAGTTTCTTTCCATACTGCGCGGCGTATATCAACCGCATGGGTCAGCAAGCAAGGAATTGCAGGATAAGTTTGTTTAAATGATAAGAAGGATTCATCAATTGAATATATGTGTTGCTCTGGTGCGAAGCGGCCAATGACGTCCATCATCGCACTAGAGAGCGAACCATATAATTCATAGTTAGAGGAGAGCGCAATTACGCCAAGTTCGTGGCATAAGTCTTTTACTTCAAAGTAAGGGCCAAACTTACCAATGCCTAACGCTTTTGCTTGTCGGTTGGCGGCAACAATACAACCGTCATTATTGGATAACACAACAATAGGGCGACCGCGCCATTCAGGTCTGAAAACCTGTTCAGCGCTACAATAAAATGAATTGGCATCAACCAAGGCGTACATAAGTTAACCGCCCATTCTAATCATTAACTAATAAAGGACTTTGGCGATGGCAACGAATTGAACGGATCACCACGCCCTCAACACTAAAATTGTCGTGCTCTTGGATTAACACGCTATTGTGATGGTCATTGGCCGACAACAGTAATCGGCGCTTGGTATCAATCAGCTTACAGACGAAGTTGCCGTTGTAATTAGCCACGATTACATCATGGTTTTCAACGTTGACGTGACGATCGACAATCAGAATATCTTTATCAAATATGCCTATCTTTTCCATTGAGTCACCACTGGCTTGACCAATGAAGGTGGCACTCGGGTGCTCAATTAACAGTTCATCTAAACTGAGTGGTAGTTGTCGATATTCTGCTGCAGGGGACTCAAACCCGGTGATCCCAGCGCTGGCTAAAATAGGAATAACGTTCATAAATTTCACATCTAAAAGTAACTGTATATTTATACAGTATTATAGTCCTCCCCGTAAAATTGGCAATAATTTCCGTTTATTTGTATTCGATTTGAACAATCTGTTGGTTATTTATTCAAAGATAGCGTTGAGGCTTCTTAAAAAGAACCATCATGAATTGAATAAGTTAATTGGTTGTTCAGCTTAGGTTTAACAAAAGTAGGTAAAATAGCTATCAAGTTAGCTAATTCAGTAAAGCGGTATGTAATGTAAAAGATCTTTGGAACTAACTGGCGCAAAAAGGTAACTAATAAATGATGAAAGTCGTTACCTTAGTACAAGTTAACTACATCACTGGCTTACTCGCATCGACGTAAAAGGTATATTAAATATGAAAAAATTAATCATGGTCGCAATGTTTGCTTTCTTTTCTGTGGCAGCAAATGCCAGCTATTCAACGCAGCAGTCAGTTGTAATCCAAATCGATCAAGCTAGGGCGAACATAGAATCAGCCGTGAGCTGTTCTATCATTTATTCCCATACACCAATGGCGACTGAAGCGGATTATTACAAAGGCATGGTTTACGAGAATTACTCAAACCTTGTTGAGCAATTAGTATTAACAGGGCAATCAGAACAACAGGCGAGACAAACGGCAATGGAGCAAGTTGTTTCACAAGCACAACACATGGAAAAATTGTTAAATGATGAAAGAGCAGGTGGTAAGGCGCAATTCACTCAGTTGCTTAAGCAAACCGCAGTTCAAAACCAATGCGTGCATTATGCTAATCTGTAACGCTATCCATCAATAGAAACAAATCATAATATAGGCTTGCCGAAACAGGCATTTAGAAACAGGCATTTAGAAACAGGCATTTGGAAGCAATCACTTAAAAATAGCCGCTTATAAATAGATAGTTGAAATATACAGAACAATAAATCATCGTTATGTGCAAATAATAAGCACATAATGATGACCGGGCATTTAAATCTAAAGCCTCGTGAATATCTCGTGTTAGTAAATAGTTATACTCTCTATTTTACAAAAGCTTAGAATATATACTGCAACATTATGTTCTATGTTCTATGTTCTATTTTGTATTTTTAGGAGGTCCTGTTGGGGCTTCATTAGCCGTGATATAACCATCTTTATTTTTATCAAAATGATTAAATCGTTTTGTACCTGCTTGAAACTCTGATGCCGATACTTTTCCGTCGCCATTTTTATCAAACCGATTAATAAATTTATTGTTTTGGGAACTGTTTTTGATTGGGCATTTGGGGATTTAAATTCCGAGAATGATCGCATCATTGATGGTCAATATGCATCAACCACACTTTATGTCAGCAACACGATGTTTGGCGACCCAACCATGTTTGGTGTTAACTATGTTGACGGAAGAATTAAAGGCTACCCGACAGATACAAAAGAATATTATGTTCGCTGTGTTACAGGTAATACAGACTATGGTGTTAATCAATTTGTTGATAATAACAATAAAACAGTGAGTGATAATGCAACAGGCTTAATGTGGCAGCAAACCGACACTGACTCGAACAATTGGGATGATGCAGTACAACAGTGCCAAACAGCTACAACAGCAAGCCAAACTGATTGGCGTCTGCCTAATGCAAAAGAACTACAAAGTATTGTTGATTACACTGTTTCGCCAGATACCCACAACCAAGCAGCTATAAACAGCATATTTAATAGTACCTCGTTTGTGAATGAAGAAGGTGTTATTGATTGGGGCTACTACTGGGCGTCAACGACACACGTTGATAACGACGGTGACGGCAGTAATGCAGTCTACGTGTCATTTGGTCGAGCTTTAGGTTACATGCAAAGTACGATTTTAGATGTTCATGGCGCAGGCTCACAACGAAGTAACGATAAACTTGATGTTGCTAGTGAACCTGGCGCAACATCAGCACAAGGAACAGACGGGGTGTTTTATTATAAAGGGCCTCAGGGTGATATCTTACGGAGTAATAATAAAGTCCGTTGTGTTCGAGATATCGAATCCAATAGCACTGATACCCAGCAGTTCACTTTATTCTCACCGTTAAAATCTACCGAAACTTACCTTATAAATGAACTTGGTGAAACTGTTCATAGTTGGCAAAGTAATTACCGCCCTGGATTATCAGTCTACCTTTTAGAAGATGGCACGTTATTACGCACTGGTACTAGCGATAATATCGATCCTGTTTTTGCTGACATGGCGGGCGGAACAGGTGGGATTATCGAAATACTGGATTGGGACAGTAATCCAGCATGGAGTACTAGTCTGTCAACTGAACAATATTTAAGTCATCACGATGTAGAAGTGTTACCCAATGGCAATATCCTTGCCATAGTTTGGGAAGCAAAAACTGCAGAGGAAGCCCTAGCACTAGGGCGAACACAAGTCGCTGATGATTCACTATGGGCTGGTGCGGTATATGAAATCTGCCGTGCTAGTAGCAGTAATCCTTGTATTGATGGAGGTACAGTCTGGCGTTGGAGTGTTTGGGATCATATCGTGCAAAATGTTGATGAAGAAATTAGCGATTCTTTTGTTTCAGACATAGCGGCGCACAGTGACAAAATTAACCTTAATTACTTTAATGGTGTCGGCTCTTCAGACTGGACCCATATTAATTCGGTAGATTACAACGTGGATACAGATCAGATTTTGTTAAGCGTGCATAACTTTAATGAGTACTGGATTATAAACCATCAAGATTCAACTCAAGGAATCGTTTCACGTATCGGTAATCCTGCTGCATATGAGAGTACAGGTGAACAAACATTGTTTGTACAGCATGACGCACAATGGATTGATGAAGGGCTTGCTGGGGCAGGCAATATCTTAGTCTTCAATAATGGGACTAACAGACCCGAAGGCGATTATTCATCAGTCGATGAGTTTTGTTCAGCAGAAAATGATTGTACTGAAAGTGAAATGCTCAGCAGTTATAGCGAAGGTGTGACTGGTGAGTTTTATGCATCGCGAATTTCAGGTGCACAAAGATTAACCAATGGTAATACGCTCGTGTGTGAAGGGACAGAAGGCCGTTTATTTGAGTACGACAAAAACTTCAATATTACGTGGGAATATAACGTAGGTTCAGAAGTGTTCAGAGCAGTAAGGTATGAATCAAGCTATGAAGGCTTAAGTCAATTAAACTAATTACACTGTCAATGACGCTTGTAATTTGCTCTTTATAAAAGCTCTTGTAGCAGATAGCATGCAAAGAAGTAGAGCGTCATTTGAATAACATAAGCAGATAATCTAGAAAGATGGGATGGACTGTTGTGACTTATGAGCAGGAACTTAGAAGTTACTCTAACGTGAAAAACATAATAAGTTAACAACTGATTCTAATTGATAAATCACAGTTTTTTCTTCTTGGTTGCTATTTTTACAACTATTTTTAACGAATTAACAGGGTGTTAGCTACTAAATCACACATCAGAGGTCAGCATGAATATAAAATTTAGCGACGTTTTAGATCTATTTGAACTCGTCAATTTTGGTGCTCCTTTTGATCATGAGGGCTACATTTGTAAAGAATCAGGCAAAACATATTTTTATTCTGAGTTTGGTGATAATGAAGAAGAATTACCAGCCGATATTAATGATGAAAAATACTTGGCAATCCCTCATAAAACAGAATTAAACCTTGGTAATAATCTCGCTTTCGATTTTACGCTAGAACACTTACCTACAGAATATGAAAATGTACGTTCAATCTTTAATCGTAAAGGTGCTTATGCAAAGTTCAAAACGTTACTAGAGAGCGCTGATAAAATTGAAGAATGGTATAAATATGAATCAAAACGTACTGAGGAAGCACTACAAGAATGGTGCGCAGAACAAGGTGTTACACAAATATCAGCTAATAAACTGTCAATCAACAGGTAAATATCTGATTTTTTTGAATCTTTAGGTGTTTAGTTTACTTTATTTCGTGCTCTTAACGCGCGTTAGTTTACAAAAAGGGTTTTAGTGGTGTTTGAAAGTATTGCGATCTATTCAGGGTTAATTGCAACAGTTTGGATTTTCATGGGTGTATACGTAGTAAGCAGATTTTACGATGGTTACAATCATTCTAAACAATTTTGCAGTGAATTAGGGGCAACTGGTAGCCCAACAGAAAAATTGTCTCCCATAATCAACAATTATCCTCTTGGTTTTCTATTTTGCTTTTTCGGTTGGTATCTGGCGCAACTCTCAAATGTATCAATCTTAGTTAATGTGGCTGGTGGGTTAGTAATAGTTCATGGCATTGGTACTTGGATTGCAGGTTACTTTCCTATGGACGCTGATCCATTTACTAAGAATCCAACTTTTAATTGTAAGGTACATTCTTGGGACGGTTTCATTATGTTACTTTCGTTAGTTGTAGCACCAGTCTTAGTTGCTATAAGTCCAACAACAATAATGATCCCTCTATATTTCCGTATTTTTTCAGTTGTTTCTGTTATCGCTGCTATTTATTATCTATTCACTATGGCAAAAGCCGTAAAATCTCAAAGTAACCCTGGCATTCATCAACGTATGTCTTATGGTATTCAACTCATGTGGTTAAGTTGTTTTTCATTAGTATTGGTGTAATTGTGAATTAACAAGGTCATTAATCTAAAAATCTACTGTGACTGTTATTTTGTCTCATAATTTATTTCATAATAATTTTTCGATTATTGCTGCGTTTAACGTAGCGTTTTATTTTAAGGAGCACGCTTGACCGTCATTAGTCATCAATCAGCTGAACATTATACTTGGGGTAATCAATGTGATGGTTGGCACCTTGTAAAATCAGATAGCTTAAGTGTAATCCAGGAACGAGTTCCTGTGGGTTGTGCTGAGTCTCGCCATTTCCATGTCAAAGCTGAGCAATTCTTTTATATATTATCCGGTATTGCAACCATGGAACTTGAGGGGGAAACTTTTAGGTTATCCCCAAATGAGGAAATACTATTCCAGTTCAAAAAGAATACTGGAACTGGTTAAAATCAACAAAGTGGAATAAAAAGAACAGTGAAATGCTTCAATATTCAATTATTGAAGCTGTAATAATCAATAAACCAGATTTTAATAACCTAAAATTACTATCCGAAAATATTCAGAAGAATATGATTCAAGTAACGGATGAAATCATAGCGTTATTGCAAGTGCAAGCATCTAGCACGGCTTAATGCAATGAAGCAACAATCTTACGAGGTTGAAACCCACGGATAATCACGCCATTGACTTGTAAAAGGGGAATCGCTTGCCCACCTAATGCTTCATAGCGCTCATTAGCATCATAAGACTTTTCAATATCATAATCAGCAAACGCGATGTTATTGTCATTAAAGAACTGACGTGCATTCTTGCAGTAACCGCACCAGTCCGTTGAGTACATCACCACGACATTGTCGGCTGCAAAAGCGGGCTTGTTCGTGTTATTGGTTATGGCATCCCAATTTTGATATAACGCATAAAGAACGATTAAAACGAATAACTTTTTCAATTTACACCTTCCGTGGAGTAATGAGTGGTTTAGAGAAATAACTTAGAGCCATTGAGTCTGACAATAAGTTATTATCAATTTTTATGTTAAATTTAATTCGATGAGTTTTATTTACTCAGATGAATGAGTTGAGTTCATTATTGTAAAAACTTGTACTTATCATCAATCACACATTGCTCAATTGGCATGGGATTATTATCACGATTCACAATCCAGCATTCGTCGTAAATAGAGCAGTAGCAAAGCTCTATCGAAATTAAATTATCCGCTTTTAAAATATCATCAACTTTATTACCTTTGTACAGCACTGGCGTGATCGTCTTTTGCGCAGATAACACCGTTTTTCCTATGTGAGATTGCGTAACCTCTTCGAATACATTGATATCGCCCCATTGGGATAGATATTTTTTATCGTGGGTTACCTTAGCGTACTTGATGACCGCTGGTCCTGTACCATTGTTAGAAACAATATATCTAAATGAATCGTAACCATAGCCTCTAGCTATTTCAACACTGGGCCAAACTGAAGCTCTAGCGTATGCCCGATCGATTGCTGCCGAATAAATCGAGGTAAAAGTGGTCACAATGCCAATGACTAATGCAGAAAAAGCAACAATCATTTCAGGATTCTGATACCAAGGTTTTTTAGCCAATTGTTGAACGATGAGGTTGTCAATTTGATGTTCTCTGGTAGCTAACCTTTGCTCAGTCTCTGTTTGGTTGATTACTTGATCATTTACTTGAGAATTTGGCGGGATACCACTTTCCATGTTGGGAAATCCTATTGTGCATAATTGAATATTTTTATGGCTCGATGCTACCTATGTTAATAGCTTGTGACAAGTGTGTCTTGGTAAATTTAACCTAACTAAATGACGCAGAATTAGTAAAGTATCCAATTGAATCAGATGGGTGACAGTATTCAATATGGAGTATTAAGAGTGGCAGTATTAAGAGTGGCAGTATTAAAGGTGACAGTATTCAAATTAGCCTGTGACGCATTGTTGCACAGTGAAGTTTATCATTGAACCTGTAAAGATATTTGAGAAAAATAGCTGAAATTAATAATAACTAGGCAGCATAATAAAATTTCATACTAGTGTTTTACCAGTATTAATTTCCACCATATTACCCTCAAGTCGCATTAGCTGATCATCCCTGACTCCTTAAAGCAGAAGCCCTGATGAACGGAATAATGTTGTTAGCTCACTGATAAAAATAAATAGGAGAACAAAAGAAATTACCTGCAATCGTATGTAATTGAATATTGTAGGTACAGCCGCTAGCTTAGTAAGTTAAGGGACTGCTAATTAAGATGGAAACATGCCAAAGCTATACAGAATATTCGACCAACTAGCACTTAATAAACATAGCCAAACTAAAACAAGCTTTAATCAGCCTCTACATTTGTTTAGAGGTTTAGCCATTATTGCAATTGTTGGCGCACATGCTTGGTCATTTATGATTTTTTGGACAGGGTCGTTAGACTCGATAGGACTTAAGGTTCTTTTTTCGATAACTGAAATGTTGTTTCATGGCTCAACGCTTTATTTTGCACTTATTTCTGGAATGCTATTTAGCATGGTATTAGCAAAACGCTCCTGGAAACAGTTTTATACGAACAAGTTATTACATGTAATTTTACCCTATATTGCAGTATCGGTATTTTACTTTTCGTTTTATGGGGGTTGGCAAAGCGAAATGCCTCAAAATGAATTTTTCATCAGTTTGTTGTTAGGAAAAGCGTCAATTCATTTGTGGTATATCCCCGTGTTAATGGTGCTATATCTATTAACGCCATTGTTATGGCAACTGGTTAGCAATCCTCAATATAAATGGCTTACATTGACCATTATGCTGATCCCTTTGGTCATTTCACGTAGTCCATTTCCTGACTTTATTAAGTTACAAACGTTTTTTTATTTTGCTGGTGCCTACATAACAGGCTTGTTCTTCGGCTGTCATTTTAAGCGAATTTTAGATTTGATTAATCTACACATCAAAAGCTTATTATTGTTATTAGTGGCGTTGAGTGCAGCGATTATCGCTAGTTATTTTTTCGACTTTTACGATACTGGTTGGTTTTCTGTTAGGCAGTCATTAATCTATTTGCAAAAATTGATTATTACAGGTGTTGTGTTAGTTGGGTTGTATTTAGCAACAGAAAAACCTAAATCTGCAAAGACACCAAAGCAAATCTCATTCTTATCGTTGGTGACTTTGTTAGGTGATATGGCGTTTTCAGTTTATTTTTTACATGTATTTTTTATGGGCTGGATTATTTATGTAGCTCAAAACTGGCTAATAACTGACAGAAATATATTCGAAATAGGTTTATATGGGCTCGGTAGTTTAGTTGGCTCTATTTTGGCAAGTGTCTTACTTACACTCATATTTCAAAAATTATTCTCAAATAGCTCGAGAAAATTAATCGGTGCATGACCTAGGTAGCTGAACAGATAGTATGAAATTATCACAGATTTGAAGCGCTAAAGAGTGTTAAGGATATTGTCGCTTTTTTACAATAGTACCTATCTGAGATAGTGGCTTGAAACTCAACGTTGGAATGTGCCTGATGAATAAATTAACGATACCACAAGGAGCATCATCTCACTCCTTGTGGGTATGATTAAAATAACCTAAGCGTATTATTTTACTGTGTATCTTAATAATACTTCGTTATCGAGTACTACATTCGTTGACCAAATAAAACTGGCGCCAGCACCGCTAAATTTATCAATAAAGTTCATATACGCTTTTTTATTTTTTACACCAATTTCATCTTCTGTGTATAGCGTTGCTTGTGGCCACAAACTTGAATCAAACTCTTTAGTCATCCAGTTATTCGGTGTCTGCCAATGAACAGCAAAAGCATCTTGTCCTTCATCAGTCCCTAGTGTACTGCATGTATTGGACATACGCTTACCTTTAGATTCTGTTAAACAAATCAAATCATAAATAGGCGAGGTATAAAAAGTTTGCGCTTGCCAATCTGCATTAGTGACAGTGCCGTCACTAAAACTTGCTATAAAACCGCCATCACCAGGGTGATAAGCTTTACCTCGATTCTTTTCTGTTCCCAATCCCAGGTTTTCTTCCCAATCAATGACTTTAATTGCAATCGTATAGGGTCTACTTACTTTAAATTTAACCAGACTTGAATTAAATGGCGTAAAAGGAACGGTATCAACTGCGATCATTTTGCCGTTGATATATAGCTCAAAATAATTGTCAGCAAAAAAATAGCCAGTAATTTCTTCCCCATCAGGGTCAACAACAACGAGTGGCACATCAGCTTGATTGACATCAGCAATACTGCTGTGAGTGATGCCTGCACATTGCTCATATAAATCGATTGCTTTTGGAGCTGTAGTAAAGTGGTTTGAAGCAGGCACAGTCCATACTTTACCTTTTGAATCGGAAATTTCTCCAATACCAGCCATGCGACTGCGCCCGCTTTTACAGTCAAAAATATTCGGTTCAATTGTTTTAGCTAAGCCTTGGGTAATACTTCCTGAGCCCTTGTATTGACTGAGACCATTTAAAGAAGCTGCAGATAAATTAACACTTACCATAGCTAATAAAGATATTGATGAAAGTGTAGTTATTTTAAGTGGATTAAAGGTCATGTAACTTATCCTTGTTAATCATCATTCTGTTTATAGATTAGTCTTAAACTGTAAATACAACAAAACATCTTATTATGAGAGATTAGATTCTCTGTATGAAAAGGTAGCAGGACATATTACCTAGTTGCTATTTAGGGTAAATAATCGTTAAAAATAGGTACATTCTGTTTAAATTTTTCGTTAGCATATCTGTAATCTCCCCACTTTTTGCTAAACCATAAAAATTAAAGCTACTGATTTTAATTATTTTTTGACACAATAACATTTATAAGTGTGCTATCTAATGAGAATCTAAATGAAACAATTGATCGTTTTTGGTGTGTTATGTGTCAGTGTTAGTGGCTGTGATTTACTCGATGATATTATTCACCCTAAACCCATTGTTCCTGACGCTAAGATAGATTCGGGTTTTAAAGATCAGGCACGCCAATTAGGCTTGTCTGATGCGGTCATTAACCGTTTATGTGTGGCCACTAAAAAAATCGACACCCATTGCATTAATACAGTCAATGACAACGACGTCCGAGAAGTGAAAATTGAATATTCAATGGAACAAGCGGTTATCAATAAAGATAATGCCCGTAGTTATAATAATAGCCGTGTTGTATTTCATTTAGCGACCGATGACTCTGCATCAAAAGTGTATTTTGAAAATACTCGCCAATATATTCAAAGCGATGGTTATAGTTACACTTGGTCTGAGCCTGAAGGTTACGAAACTACATCACTTTCATTAGCAAGTGATAGTGATAATCCTGTTTTATTGACTAATGTAAGCAAGATTGAAGAAGTCTCAACTGATGAGTTATATGAAACCACATATTCTGAATTATCAAATGACGACTATACATTAGTTGCTGGTGCTGAAGTAATGGATGACATTACGACGGTTCTGTTTCCATCATTAACCTATATGTTAACCTTAGATGACTCGTTAGAACCTATTGATAATAGCTTTGCTATTTACACCGGTGGTCACAGTAATATCTTAGGTAACTTTGCGCCGGTTATTGCTGATGCCATAGAAGAAGTTTGGTTCTAACGTTATCTGCTAATCAGTAAATCATTTCAGTATCAAAACGGCTTCAGGGCCGTTTTTTGTTTGGGTGTTAACTGTAAAATACTCGCCAATATAAGTGATTAGATAAATAAATGAGATTAGACAAATTTGTAATGCGCAGCACTCGATTAACGAAGCAACAAGTAACCACTTGTATTGAATCAGGTGAAGTCACTGTTAATCAACAAGTCATAACAGATGTGCGTTACCAAGTGCATGAAAATAATCTGATTAATTATCTGGGTGAGCAACTCATTCCTAGAGCATTTCGTTATTTGATGTTTAATAAGCCAGCCAATACCATTTGCTCAAATGTTGATGGTGACTATCCCTCTATTCTTAATCAAATTAATATTGAAGATAAACAAGAATTGCATATTGCAGGGCGGTTAGATGCAGATACAACCGGGCTCGTTTTGATCACAGACGATGGTCGTTGGTCATTTAACATTATGCGGCCTGAACAAAATTGCGAAAAGACATACCGGGTGACTCTGTCTAAACCACTTCCGAATGACGTCGTTGAACGTTTTGAGCAAGGGGTATTGTTATCGGGTGAGGCAAAACCAACACTGCCAGCTAAACTGAAGAAAATTAGTGTTGAACAAGCATTCGCTCCAGATCCAAGCCAAAACCAGCAAGATGGTTATAAAACTCAGCTGCCACAGCAAGTATTATTGACCATAACAGAGGGGCGCTATCATCAAGTAAAAAGGATGTTTTTCAGCGTAGGTAATCGCGTCAATGCGCTACATCGTGAGCAAATCGGCCAACTTAAGTTAGATATACCGCTCGGTCACTGGCGATATTTAACTCAATGTGAAGTTAATTCATTCATTAACTAACCAATGCTAGTTACGAACTGTTGAAAACGAGTGCAAACAGCACTGAAATCAGATGTTATGTTATGTAGAAAGCCGCCTCTAGGTTATTATCTGCTACAGAATAGATTCCCTAGCTACATCTATCGCTAAACTACTAGCTTTATTATTAGCTATTACCAGAATAAATGGTTTAAATGAAAATTGAAATCACCGAAATCCTAAGTGTTGATAGCACAGATATTGATCCCAATATCACCTGCACAGGTTGTAAGGCCTGCTGCTGTAAACTTGAAGTGATTTTAATCTCGGATACTGGCGTGCCTGAAGAATATATTGGTGAAGATCAATGGGGCGGGGAAGTCATGAAGCGATTAGATGATGGTTGGTGTGTTGCTGTAGATAGAGAAACACTTATGTGTACTATCTATGAAAACCGCCCTTGGGTTTGCCGTGAATTTGAAATGGGCTCTTATGAGTGTGTTGAAGAAAGACAACAACTGTAATTTACCCGTTTGATTTTACTCTTGTTAGTTGTTTTCTTTCAATTTTAATTCTCAAGCAATAGCTAAATTTATCACTTAAAGTCAAAGCTTTAATGTTAAACACCAATAATGTAACACAAAGCCGTTCTGTAAATATTATGGGTAGTTTGCCGTCCAAATGTTTATTGTGTTTAATGAATAATTTCAATAAGTTGACTGAGTTACTTGCGTAATTGTTTTAACCTTATACAGACAGAACAAAGGATATGTGAATCAACATGAATGGAATGCAATTTTTTATTGAACTGTTAGATAAGTTAATTTGGCCTGCGGTGTTTATTTTTAGCATCATAACGCTTCAGAAACCACTTACTGCCTTAATACCATTAGCTAAGAAATTAAAATTTAAAGACTTTGAAATTGAGTTTGGTCAAGAATTAAAGGCAGTATCTAAAAAAGCTGAAGGTGCTTTCCCTGAACTTGAAATTGACAAGAAATCAGTTTTGATTGCTTCAGTTGAAAATTTATCTAGCTCGTCAATTATACAAGCGTGGGCTGAAGTTGATAGCGCTGCTGAAGGGCTAATTAAAGCGAAAATAGCCAATGTTAGTTTCGATTCTGACACTCGATACAAAGACATTGAAGAGATTTTAGTGACTGAAGATTTAATTGATACTAAGAAAGGTAAATTGTTTAGTGAACTTCGCCAATTACGCAACAAAGTGGCTCATGCAAAAGGTTATGAGGTTGGGAAAGTAGAAGCTATTCAATATATTGAATTATGTTTCGTCATGGTCGACCATTTGAATCAATTGAAATTACAATCTTAATAGTCACTATAGCCAAGTATGAGATAGGTATCGGTGAACTGTTTTAGCAGCCGTCGACAATACTGTGGTGTGATGTATTTAAACATTTAAAGTTCACCATTGCGCTAACGGCTTATCACTTATTAGCAAGCTTAAATTCTTAGTTTCAGGCTTTAATCAATGATTTTGGCTAAAGGGTATGAAGAGTTTTTCTTCCTAAGTTAAAGCAGTGCACTTGAATAACGGATGTGAACGTCAGTATGACACTAGCAGGTCCCTCTGTGTTTATGGTGAATTGTCAGATGAAGGAAGTCCACTGTCATCTAATTCTACGGACTCACGTAGCGTTTATCAGTACCAAACAGGCTGAAAATTCCACCTTAATACACGTATGAATTTCTAAATTGAATACTTATAAAAAGCTACCTTTGGGTAGCTTTTTTTATTTACAAATATGCTAACTTAGTAGTGTTCTAGTAATTCGGTTCGTCGCTATCAATGTTAGAAGGAGAAATTTATGACCCAGGAATCACATGGCTTTTCTATAGGCATAGAGCGAATTAACAGTGATATTTTTTTATCACTGAAAGCGAAAGGGACTTTAACTCATCAGGATTACCTTACAATAACGCCGATTATCGATTCTGCTTTAGCAGAAGTTGACCATCCTAAGGTTAAAGTTTTCATTGATGGTACTGAGCTAGACGGTTGGGAAATGAGAGCTGCGTGGGATGATTTAAAGCTAGGGCTTAAACATGGCAACGAATTTGAAAAAATAGCTATTTATGGCAATAAAGACTGGCAAGAGTTTGCTGGCAAAATTGCGAAATGGTTTATACAGGGTGAATCACAGTTCTTTGAAGATAAAGACAAAGCACTTAAGTGGTTATTGAACTAATACCGAAACCCTAAACACACCTTGTTTACCATAAGTAAAAGTTAACGAGGTATGCTTAGGGTTTATAAGGCTTAGCAGCATTTGAGCAATCTTTATTGCTTAGGTTAATTGTTTAGGTTAATTGCTTCGGTCAAAAGCTTTGAATAAGTGATAAGTTTCAAACTGCTTTGTCTTTATGTGATCAATGTATTAAACCTTATCTGGCAACATCCTGTTTCTTCCTTGTTTTCTCTTATTTATGTCTATACTTATTTTATGAAAAGGAATTTCGAATAAGTGGAGGTATAGTGGCTAAGGAAATACGTTCTATACTGATTGTCGATGACCAATCAATCATCAGAAAGATTTTTATCAAAAGCCTACAGCTGTTGGGTGAATTTGATATTTCTGAAGCCGCTGATGGATTAGATGCTTTCAATCTTATTAAAACTTGTGATTTTGATATGGTGTTTTGTGATTTAAACATGCCAGTCAAAGACGGTTTGTATCTACTAGAACGATTAATCGAAATTAAATACACTAGCCCAATCGTATTATTTAGTGGTGAAGATGAAAATCTGCTTAACTCAGCGAAAGTATTAGCCTCTCATTACCACTTAAACATCCTTTCAATCGTTTCCAAACCAATAACTTCAATGATGCTTAAATCTCTGATTAAGCAGGCGAGCTCTCTAAAAACATTTACAGTACAAGAACCATTACTAGAGCTCACACAAGAACAACTTCAGTTTCATCTAAAGCAAGGTAATGTAAAAGCATATTTTCAACCTCAATATAATCTAAATACAAATCAAGTCTCGGGATTTGAAGCACTAGCCCGAATAGTCGATGGCGATAACGTTATTTTGCCATCGCAATTCATTAACGCAGCAGAAAATACTGGCTTGATTTTACCGTTAACGAAAGCGGTGATCACAGATGCCTTTGAAAACTTTTCAAAATTAAATAACACATTCTCATCACTCAACTTATCAATTAACTTGTCCGGAAAGATTTTAGTGGATGACACTCTACCGCAATGGATTGAAAGCACCGCATCTGCAAACGCGATTGCAAATAGCGCCATCACTTGTGAGCTAACAGAAACTGCCATCCCATCGAATCCTTCGATCATGATTGTTGCCTTACTCAGGTTAAGGATGATGAAATTTAAATTATCAATTGATGATTTTGGTACTGGGTTTGCTTCATTAGAGCAATTACATATGTTGCCTTTTGATGAGCTTAAAATCGATCGATGCTTTGTGTCAGATATTTTAAATAACACAAAGTCTCAAGCACTCTTCAAAAGAAGTATTTCATTAGCTAATGACCTTGATTTACTCGCAGTAGCAGAAGGTGTTGAAGACTATGAAACTAAATGTTTAATTCAGCAACTTGGGTGTTCAATTGCCCAGGGGTTTTTCTTTTCTAAACCATTACCAGCCAATGAAGTCGTGAATAAAGTTAATCAGTTAGGCTTAGGTTTTGGTGCAAAAGAAGAGGTAAGTCCAATTGAACAAAAATAAATTAATGACTGTATGCTTTTTGGCTATTTCTGTTGTTTTGTTAACTAGTATTTATATATTTGCACAAAATAACGATCAATTACTTCAAGAACAGACGGTATCTTTCTATGAAAAACAATCAAAGATGCTAACTGGGTTAGTCGAAAAGAGTTTATATGAGCAGCTAAACGATACTCAATTACAGCCTTTAATCATGGGGCCAGTAAATGAAAATAACTTGATCGATATTATTAGTACTGAGAGTTTTAAAACTAAACTAAATACGGTAACTACACAAAAAGACAAATACATCAAAATTGCGATATTAGATCTACAAGGTAAGGTATTAGTCGAAACCACTAAAAATAAATTGTCTGCTAATGTTCCTAAGTTTAACGTAGACCAATTAACAATCGCTAATTCAGAATGGTTTAAAGCAATTCGAAACAACCAGGTTAATCGCATTCAACAGGCTGACTTGTTTGGGCCGCAACAACAATTTATTGATAATTATCCTGATAGATATGACTTACTAATAGGTCATCCAATTTTTGCTGAAAACGGAGATAAGATCGCGATATGGATAAACATTATCGATTTTAGCCTCATAGAAGAAATTTTTAAAAATACCTATCAACAACTAGCGCTAAACGACTTACATCATCTAGAGTTGGCGTTAATTGACGACCAGGGTTATTTGTTAATTGATTTTGACCCCATTAGTAAACACCAAAACAGTTATCAACGTGATTTTTCTATATTGAATCAAGTTAATTTAATAGACGCAGGGGTTAAAGGGGCTGATCGCGCGATAGCTGGCTTTTCTGGTGTAGAATTAACCAGCCACGAAACTAAAGACGTTGAACAGATCATAATTTATAACCACTTTTCAGGTCATAAACAACGCCCAAATATCGGTTGGTCAACCATTATTCGTATTGATCAACAGGATGCTTTTTCTGTTTCTCAGTTATTCGACAAAAATGTATATCAAACATTAATAATTAGCTTCTTACTTTTGCTCACTTTAGGTTATTTGATATATAAACAACTACTTATACCACTTAATAACTTAACTCACTCTATAAAAAATTTATCAACAAAACCAATTAGTAAGCATCGATTAACAAATGTTGATCACGAGACACATATTATAATTGACGATTTAAAGCAAAAATTTATCGATAACCAAAAGCTGGTTGATAAAAACAAAATACAACAAGAAATATTAGATTTGCAAAGAAGTGCAATTGATTCAACCAAAACGGGAATTGTTGTTACTGACATCAGACTGCCAGATCAACCTATTATTTTTATCAATAAAGCTTTTAGTGATATCTCTGGATACAGCGCAGAAGAGGTTTTAGGTAAAAACTGCCGTTTCTTGCAAGGTCCCAATACTGAAAAAGCATTAATAAAGCAGATGTCACATGCTATTACTAAAGGAAAACCTTGTGACGTTGTCATTACTAATTACAACAAAGCAGGTCATGAGTTTATTAATAACTTATCTTTAGGGCCAGTGTTTAATAAAAATAACCAGTTAACTCATTACATCGGTGTTCAAAATGACATAACCGAAGAAAAGCAAAAAGAAGAAGCATCGATGGTAGAAATGGCATTGATATTAGAAGAGCGAACGAAAGAATCTAAAGACTCTGCCAACAGATTAAGAGCTGTTTTTGATACCACTTTTGACGGCACAATTGTTTTAGATGAACGAGGTAATATCAAAGATGTAAATCGATCTTTAGAGTTAATCTTTGGTCGGACACGTACAGAGTTAATTGATTATAACATCAGTATATTACTAGTCAGTTTACAATATAATCAACAAGATCAATTGCATAAATCACCGTTTAAAGATTGGCTTAGAAATTACATCGGACAAACTCAGAAAATTTATGGTTTACATAAATCAGGGCATCAAGTGCCACTTGAGTTTTCCGTAGGTGAAACAATTCTTGAAGCAGAAACAATGTATGTAGCAATTCTAAGGGATATTTCTGTACAGGAGCAGACTAAACGGCGAGAACTTGAATTACAGAAACAATTACATGATCAGGAACTTATTTATCGAACAGCATTTGATCAGGCAGCTGTTGGCATTGCACGTGTTGGAACCGATTCTAATTTTTTAGAAGTTAATACAATGATGTGTGAGATTTTAGGCTACGAAGAAAGCGCCTTATTGACTAAAAAAATCAAAGATGTCACTTATGAGGAAGATATTCCTCAATCATTTCAATATATAAAAGATCTACTTGAAAACAAGAAGTCATTTTTTACTACAGATAAGCGTTATATTAGGGCTGATGGAATTGTATTTTGGGCTAATTTATCTGTTTCATTAGTCAGAGAAGATGTCACTCAACAACCTTTATTTTTTATCGCTGTTGTTGAAGATATTTCAGAACGAATAGCATCGGCAGATGCATTACTCCTAGCAAATGACGAAAGGGATAAATTACTCAGTGGTATCAATTTAGCTTCAGAAGCCGCAGGCGTATGTAATTGGTCTTATGACCTTCAAACTGGAGAACTAAATTGGGATTCGCGTATGTGCCAATTATATGGTGTTGATGAGAATCAAGCTATAGTTTATAAAGATTGGCGAAATGGGGTTCATCCCGATGATGTTGAAATAGCAGAACAAGAAGTCGCTAATGCTATAGAAAATATTTGTTCAATTAAAACTGAATTTAGAGTCATCAATAAAGTAGATAAGTCCATTCGATGGGTTCAGTGTTCAGCTGACTTATTGTTGGATGAAAATCAAAAACCAGTCACCATGTATGGTATTAATATTGATCTTACACATGAAAAAAACATTCTATTGGCGCTAGAAAAAGAAAGCCAGGCGGCCAAGCAGGCAAGTAAATCTAAGTCTAGATTTTTAGCTACGATGAGTCATGAAATTAGAACGCCGATGAATGGTGTAATAGGGATGATTGACCTTCTTAAAAACACACCTCTTAACTCAGACCAAAAAAGAATGGTAACGACCATTCGTGACTCGTCGTTTTCATTGTTAGATATTATTAATGATATTTTAGATTTTTCAAAGATAGAGTCGGGTCAAATTGAAATTGACTTAACACCATGTAATGTACTTTCGATAGTCGAAAAAACCATGGATAGTCTATGGATTAATGCATCAAACAAAAATGTTGAACTGTACATCGACCCTGACTTATCAATGCCTAAAGAGTTAATGCTGGATACTGTTAGGGTAAGACAAATTCTGCTTAATTTATTAGGAAACGCGATTAAATTTTCAGGTGGCAAAGAGGACAAAGGAAAGGTAACGGTTAAAACACAGTTTGAAGAAAATTTATTGTCATTAGAAGTGATTGATAATGGTGTGGGGATTTCAACAGAGCAGCAACAAAAATTATTTGTTCCTTTTTCACAGGCCGATTCATCAACAACGAGGAAGTTTGGTGGTACAGGTTTAGGACTAAGTATAACCAAATCGTTTACTGAACTAATGAAAGGCGACATACAAATTAAAAGTGAGCTTGGTGAAGGAAGCTCATTTAAAGTTGTTCTTCCTGTACAAGCAGAATCATCTAAAGAAGTGGAATTTGAGCAATTCGATTTTTCTATGTATGCAGTATTTATTGCATGCTCTAATGATGACCTTGCTAATTCTTGCCATACAATTTTAGCGCAACTTAAACATCACAATATCCACGTTATATCTATTGACGACTGTTATCTTGTTACACAATCATCAATGCCTGCTGTATTACTTACTGATACAGCGCAATTTAAATGTTCTGATGAATGTAAACAAGTTAAAACCTTACAATTAAACTCAGATCCTATTGAAAGAAAAGGGCATATTGATCCTTACACTTATGTAGTAGGCACCCACCCACTTAAACCGACAGAATTGATATTCGGTCTTGCAGTGTTATGCGGTTTAGAAAGTCCGATACTTGATTGGTCCACTGAAGATAATCAATCAAATAAAGCTGTTGTGCCTCAAACTATTGCAGAAGCTGAGTTAAATAATACGCTAATTTTGGTGGCAGAAGATCAACCTACCAACCGTTTAGTCTTAGGTAAACAGCTAGATAGCCTTGGATATGCTTATGAAATGTCTGAAGATGGTGTTATAGCCCTCGAACTGTGGAAAACAGGTCGGTTTAGCTTATTACTAACTGATTGGCATATGCCAAATATGGATGGATTAGAATTAACTAGAACCATTAGAGATATAGAAAACCTCGAGAATAAGACTCCTACTATCATTATCGCAGTTACAGCTAATGCCATGGTCGGCGAGTCTGACAATTGTTTTGATGCAGGTATGAATGATTATATCGCTAAACCAATAGAAATAAGTACTTTAAAGGAAAAGCTAGCAAAGTATTTAGACATTAACAGTCAAGAATCAACATTAACGGCAGATTCAAACTTACCAACTCAAGAGTTTGAACAGTCCGTGATTGATTTCAGTCAATTAGAAGCTGTGATTGGTACCAACGATAAAGACATTACTGATGAGATTTTAGCTATGTTTTGGTCAAGTGTAGTAGATGATTTTGAGTTAATTAAGCAAGGGCTTGAAAATAGAGACCCAGAAACAATACGAAGTAGAGGCCATGCAGCAAAAGGCGCTTCCGTATCAAGTGGCGCAATATCATTAGGTGAGTTATTTAAGTGGATCGAGAAAAACAACGATAACTTTGAGGGGATAGTAACTCATATCAATGACATTGAAGCAGAATTAATATTAATTAAACGTGTTTTAGAAACCAGATCAGTACTCTAATACATTGATAAGCAACAGGGCGGTTTATGGACAATTTAATGAGTGTGGTGGTTTTTTATCATTCAATTGAAATAAAAAAAGTGATTCAAGAAATCCTTAGAAATAAATATCAAAGTATTTTGTACTGCGATGTTAATACTAACCAAGAACAGTTTATTGCTTTTATGACGGATAAATCTCAGCCGGTGTTATTTATTTATGCTTTTGAAAAAACTGAAGAAGCAATTGAATTTAATGATATTTTTGTAGAACTCAATAAAAACAAGAAAATCCATAGTGATAAATATTTATCTTTATTAATCTGTTGCAGAGAACATCGTGAAGCTGCCTATTTTGAGTGTTCGAAAGGGCGCTTCTATAGCTATGAAACCTTTAGACCCGTATATGATATGAATAGGATTAGGCTTTCAATAACGCAAATGGGTGACTTATTAACCAGCCAAGATAAAGTTAACTCTTACCAACAAGATAAAAAGGCAGTGATTAAAAAATTACAATCTGTTTCACAGCAGCTGCATGAGGTTGAAACATCTTTAACAGACGAAAAGGGCATACAGCATAATTTACTAACCGAGCTTATTTCTGAAGTCGATCAGTTATGTAAAGGAGATATGACTGAGAGTGCCGAAGTCAAAGTGCAAGTAGAAAAGATTAAACCTAGAGTTGAAAATTTTAAGGCCCATAATCAGAAATACTTTAACGAAATAGGCAGCAAGGTAAGGGCAGCTAAGCCTAGCTTTAAGAAAAAAATGCCTTTAGTACTTGTGGTTGATGATCAAAATGTAATGCTTAAAATTATCACCACAATTTTAAAACCCAAAGGCTTTGATGTTGAAGTCGCAACTAATGGGGCTGAAGCACTAAACAAACTAAAAAACTGTCAGCCAGAACTTGTGTTATTGGATATTGATATGCCAGTAATGGATGGAATTCAAACACTAAAAGCCATAAAAGAAATTAAAGAATTAAGCCAGGTTCCAATCATTATGCTAACAAGTAACACAGACAAAGAAAGCTTTATCGAATGCCGTGAATTGGGTGCTATTGATTACATTGTAAAACCTACAAATGCAGAAACACTACTGAAAAAAATACTTGCGGTAATTTAACTTAAAGGTAATAAATTCAATATAAACGGCTATTTTCGTGCCGATAAATAACGTTATCGGCATTAAGTAAATCTGGTATAATTAATCAATTATTTCAGCAAGATAAGATTATGCTAAACGAGAAACCTCCAGTTTACCCTCTATTTGATTCCGCTGACTTTATCCTTGCGGGTAATAGCTTTGTTAATCAACATATCACCACGATAACGCTTCATAAAGTGCCAGATGCTGGCTTAATTATTGAGCATTGTTCCGATTGGTTATTTGAACAAAAACAATCTGAGAATAATTACAAAGCGTATCGTAGCGAGCTAACAACGTTCTTGCATTGGTGTTTTGATGTCGCGTCACTTTCACCGATTCAAGTAACGCGTAAGGATATTGCCCGTTATATAAACTACTGTGAAAACCCGCCAATTGATCTTGTTGGCTATTTTAATGTGGCACAATTTAAGACAGATAAACCTACAGGAATAAGGTATCCAAATTCTGCATGGAGACCGTTTATCGGTAAGAAAAAGCTTGGTAAACAATTACCATATAGCCTAAGTGAGAATGCATTAAAGACTAAAATTGCAATCGTTTCATCATTTTACGGCTATTTAAATAGTGAAGAATATACTGAGCGAAACCCTGCACAATTATGGTTAAAACACAGTCGTTTTGCTGTTAATCGTAAATACGTAAAAAATGACGATGACAACCATCATGCATTTACTAAATTACAATGGTCATATGTCGTCAGTACAGTAACTGAGTTAGCAGAAAAAGAACCAGAAAAACATCAACGAAGTTTGTTTTTAATCAACATATTATATAGCTGTTACTTACGTATTTCTGAGATTAGCGCCCGTGCTGGTTTCTCACCAATGATGAGTCAGTTTAGAAAAGATGCTCACAATGGCATTTGGTATTTCTACGTACCATTTTCAAAAAGCGGCAAAGCTAGAAGTATTGCAATATCTGCGTCACTGTTAGACGGTCTTCAAACATATCGTCATTTTCTTGGGCTTAGTGATTTACCTAATATTAATGAGCAACATCCAATTTTTATTAGACACAAAGCAGCTTCTCATGGCCGTGACTCTGGTGAGTTAAATGCAAATTTAGGTATCAGGCAAATAAGAGAAGAAATAGATACGCTCATCAATCTTGCAGCAGATAAAGCATTAGAAGATGGCTTTGATCATGACAGTGAATTGATGAGGAAACTATCAGCACACAATATCAGGCATACAGGTATTACTCATGACATCAATATTAATAAAAGGCCGTTATCGCATGTTCAAGCTGATGCCGGTCACGAAAGCATTGATACAACGTCACAATACTTGCACACCACACAAACAGAACGTCATCAAAGTGCTGCTAACAAACCACTGGATCATTTAGCCTAAAACTTAGGCGCTTGTATGTGAAATCTGAATGTGTATCAAGGGTATTAGCTTCAGATTTCACGTAGCGAGCCATAAATAATATGCTGTTTTGCCTGTAAAAAGTGGCGGATGCTTGTTAAAACAGCACGATTAATACGATTACACACAACTACGTACAATGTATATTATGTTAAATACCAAGAATATCTATTTTAGTTCATAGATTTTTTTGACCTGGCTATATCCCTATAAATCGAGATTTCCGGTCTAAACGAGAATTTTGAGAATTTGCTAAAAGTTTTACGTGCCCTTATGACGTCTGTTGTATAAAAATAGAATATTCATTTACCAAAATTTAATTACTGATTTACCCATCTATATACTTAACTATCTTTACGCTTGGGGAACTTTCTATTACTAGGTTCATTTCCTGGCCTTCTTGTATCCAATTGTTCATGATGACGGTAATGTTTAAAGGATTTTGTTAAAACCTAAATAGAAGTGGAAGTTTAATTGGGTGGCAATAAAATAATTTTAAACTAAAATGTAATTAGTTAATCATTACAAGGATGTAATATGCTAAATTTAGAAGATATTTCCCCTGATCCAGTGAAAATCCGTCAACTGAAGAGTCGTTTTCACTATTTTCAATTACTTTATGTATTTCTGGTGTTTAGCATCGGAATAAGCGAAGTTAGTATTTATTTTCCCCCCATATCAGGCTTGACCGCAATCGCATTAGCTTACTTATTTCGCTACATTAATAAACCTATATTCCCTTTAAAAGCATGGAGCGTTATAAAATTAACAATATTCTGCTTAATGGCTGTTTCATTGGGGATTTCTGAGGTATGAATGTATTATCGAAAACTAATTCAAAACACAATGGAGCATAAATGAGTCATCAGCCCTAACCCGTTTCTGGACAGAAATGAGTTGGTAATTTTGCTAAATTAGCACCTAAGGGATTACTTCGGGTATTGCAAAACCTCTAGTTAAGTTGCCAAATTCACTCAGCTACTACACCCGTTATCATATAAGCCAAGAGCACGAACAACCACAAATCAGTGACCAAATTAACAGTGCTACTATCTAGCCTTATAAAATTAGTATAAAAAGAGTAGAGATATTAGTATGTTTACATTTAATTCTATTTAAAAACTCAATTTTACGACCTAGGGTAAGCGATCAGTGACAAAAATATCTGTTGGACGTTTTGATAACCTCACTAACTTTAAGTTTGATAAAAACTCTAACAAAATGCGTTTGTGGTCTAAACATCCTAAGTCCTTGATACTCGAATCCTTCACGCCGATATCATCTGATGGTGAAAGAATATGTTTTGAAGAAAAATTTTTTTCGATAGAAGAATTTTCTATCATCCTAAAGAAACAGAATATCAGTAACTTAATCGTCCTCACGAATAAAGAGAAGCAGTTGTTATTGGAACATGGCTTTAATGAAGCTTTTGATATACATGTGCTGGAATCAAACTTTCCATTCTTTTCAAACATCAAGTACAGTCCGAACCTTATCAAGAGCGAAGATAAGTTAAAGCAGTGTTTAAAAAAGGTTCGTCAACTTAACGTTCAAGGCTTTTCTATTGGTCAGCAAACTGTTAGCGAAGGAATGTATAGAACGGAGAGGAAAGTTCGTTACAAAAATGCTCTCGACTCCAATTTTTTCTTTGCCAATTTAAATGGTTACCAAGAGGTCTTCAAACTAAAAGAAGAACGTCAAGATAGAATGATAATAGCATTGGACTATAACTCAATGTACGCAAGTTGCATGGACGGGGATTTTTTGGAGCCTAAGGGTTTAAAGTATAGGGAGTTTAACCAAGATCTAAGTAAAATATTTCTTCCTAAAGGGTTCTATCGTGTGTTGTTATCAAAACCTCTTACGGAACACATAACTAAATTTCATTCTTTTAAGTATACTTGTGCTCAACGAGCATGTTCATTCAAGTTGAATCACCAAGATAAAGTTGAACTATTACTGTTCAACGATGAAATTGACTATTACCAGCAGCACTTTGAAAAAATATATATTTTAGATGGAATTGTATCTGAAAAAACAATCAAACACCCGCTTTTTCACTACGCATCAAAGCTGTATACAAAGCGTTTAAGAGCTTCAAAAAACAAAAATCTTACTCTAGCTTCACTGCTCAAAGCTAAGATTGCTATGTTGCATGGCACTACAAACACAACTAAATCGAAAAAACGTATATTTGAAAGTTACAATGAACTTAAAAATTTCTTAGAAGATGAGTTCTTTATTTCAAGTTTAAGTAACTTTTCAAATAAAGATTTTTTGGAGTTCCTAAATTATAGTAATTATTTTTCAGTCAAGTTGTCAGGTGGTAAAATTGAGTTAAAATATCGTAACTTTAAGGACCCGGGCAATCTATTTAGTTTGTCTGCAAAAGTTTTAGCTAATGCTCGTTTAAAAATGACCAAAACACTAGAGATGCTTAATAACTTTAAAGGCCTCGAAGTTTGTTATGTAAATATAGACTCAGTACATATTTCAATACCTCGAATTCGAGAAAGATATTTTTTTGAATATATGGAGTCATTTATATCTGAAAAAATGGGCGACTTAAAAGTTCAATGCATTGCGGATAAAGGGTATTGGCTGGATGTGGGGCGATATTGGTTGGTAAAAGACCATTCAGTTGAACAATTTGCTAATACTGGATTTAATCCACCCGGTAATACTAATCCATTTATAAAACAAAATAAAAAAATGGTTAGATTCAAAAGTAATGCATTTGATTTCTGCAAACCATATTACTCTAGTATAGAAAATTCTTTTTCCTTTAAAAAAAAATTGTTGGATGAAGAAATAGAAGGATCTCAAAACTATGAACGATTTGACTTTGAGCACATATCAACGCTCAAAAACATGTTGAGCATTGAGCAAAAAGAAATTTTGAGCTCGCTTAGAACTAAAACTAAAACATTTGAATTAATCAATGACTTGTATAGTTGCACTGTTAAGCAATACTAGTATTATAAAACGCTTACTAAAAAGCGCACATTAACTTTAAATGCCACTTGATTTCATTTAGACTTCTAGAGTAGCAGGCACGTAACCGACTTGGTTTGCTACCGAATAGTGCTTCGCGCGAACAGCAGCACTACGTGCTTATAATTATTTTGTCAAAAGACAAATGTCAATGGGCTAACGTGCCAGCCCTCTTTTATATACATGTATTTTAACGAATGAAATTATAGTATTAATAGTGTTTATTTAATAATACTCAAGCAAACTCTAAGCAAACTTCAATTAAGTCATTGACATAGTCAGCCGTATCTTTGCCTCTATCAATTGATTCTAGTCTTTTCAACCCCTTGCCTACATTTTCATTTGCATAGTAATCGAGTGAATGTAAGTGTCTTGCTTTCCAGCGAGGAATATACTTTTTTCCGTTAGGCATAGTTGAATTTTCAAGAGGCATTGACATTTCATAAGCAAATTCCCGCTTGGTATTTTCACGAACTTCGAGCTGATAGGAATCGCTTTTATTTGTGCAATCATTAATCAATATTGCCAAACGACAACTAGATAGTAACTGTCGAGTATCCTCAGTGTTGACTGATAGGTTAAAGTTAGGCTGTTTACAATTGTTCTTATTGTCAAGAATATAAAAAACTAGTCGTCGTAGGTCCGCTACCCGAGAGTATGCAGTCTCTTTATTAGCATTCTCTAGAAGTTTGATTACAAAGCTATCTAAAAAGCTGTGCTCAAAAATGTCTAGAGCGAAACCTATACTATGTCTAAAATACTCGCTAACTAATAGCTGAAGAGCGTCTTTTTGTGCCACTACGTTAGCATAAGATGTTGGTAGCTTTTCAATTCTTATGTAATTTTTTATAAGCTTAAATTTATGTTCCCTTAAAAGAAACTTACTGGCTTGTAGTAAGATTCGTTCATGATCTTCAAATCTGAAAAGAGGCTTAGTGAGCTTCAACCTTAACCGACTCTTATCTGCTTCTTTAGCATCTTCTTCATCTTGAGATAAAATAGCATCCACATTGCAATACATACCATCAAATGCATAGTGGTAACCTTCAGGATAGGATTCATAACTCATTATTGATTAGCTCTCTTAAAAACAACTATTCAAATTGATGATGGTATCAAATATTGTTTTGAAATAAAATTAACCCATCACTTTATTATATATTCAGCTGGATTGATTTGATCAGTGAGGCTTCGCCCCCCCCTCCACTTGTTTATATTCTGATTCATTTGAAACTCCATTATTTGCTTCTTTAACACCTTATAGGCATTGCGAATAACCCAAAGCTTATTGCTGCTTGCTCTGTAGTGGCATAGTTAATTTGGCCACCTAGTTAGAGGTGATATTATCACCTCATA
>NZ_JAJGZS010000059.1:0-1044 GCF_020806285.1 Shewanella sp. 10N.7 | reverse complement strand
AGGCAAATCAGATTTTCGCGCAAGGGCTTTTTTACATAAAAATGAAGTTATTTTGCATTCCTTGCTTAAGTACAGGATACACACGAGTTACCCCCAAACTTATCCACATAATGGCTATACAATCGATAATTACAGGCGTATTAAAGCCCGTTTAAATTGTATGAAACTTAGGTATATAAAGCCTTCACCTCGATGCTTAACTTTAAAAATTCGAAATTGTTCAAGTCCACTAGATAATATGTATAGAAACTATCCACATTTCTATTGGTAATTAATCTTATTGTTTCTTAATTATGGCCATAGAAGCTAAAACTACAGGCACAGCGTTTAAATCTAATTGAACATTTAGCACTAATTAAAGAAGTCTGATCATTTTTAACAGCATAATATAAAGACAACATGCCTACGCTATAAACTCCATACTCAGTTAATTTTATCTAGACAATATATAATGGATAAGATGGATAGGATGGATAAGAGGTTATGCCAAAGTGCCACTTACGACTAAGCAGTAGAACAGTAGAACAGTAGAACAGTAGAACAGTAGAACAGTAGAACAGTAGAACAAACAATAAACACCTGTACTGAAATGAATAGCAACTTTCTATCGTTTAGTTGCAGCGCCTCTGCTTGAGGAAGATAGAGCTATATTTAAAAAGGAACTCAAGTAAATCTTAGTGAGCGGTAGTTGTTGGGCTCCTAACCAAAAATATTTCTAGTATCATGATAAAGCTTTGGCGAAATCCAACTCATAATTGTAAAAATAAGCTCTATAAGTGGGTAATGGGCCACCCGCTCTATTAATATATGATCGATATGATGGATGGTTATAACGCTTGGTAATGGCCTACTTTGTTTCCCTTAGCATGTATTCCACACTATCTATTAACTAAGTGGCCGTTTGAATAAGCTTAAATTTTAAATACAAAAAAGCCCGTTACATAAGTAACGGGCTATCTGCTCTCATAAAGAGAAAATTAGCGTCTGGGAATGACCTACTTTCACATGGGGAGACCCCACACTATCATCGGCGCGATTGCGTTT
>NZ_JAJGZS010000058.1:0-1175 GCF_020806285.1 Shewanella sp. 10N.7 | reverse complement strand
CTGTAACTGAGCCAATATAAATGAAGTATAGAATTGGTGGTCTTAAACGTTTTTGTCCCGTTGAGAGTTACATCCGATAAGCAGTACAGATAAGCAACAAGCCCGTTGACCTACTTTTGCTAATCGATAAGTGACTGCTGCTGATTACTTCTGATAAGGCATCAATTTCAATGCTCAGCTTTGCAAATATTTGTGCTCGTTTATCCAATTCCACTCTGGTAGAGTGCTTATAAATCAATAGCTTTACTTTAGTAAGGCATAAATAATAGGTTTGTTAAATGTGCATACGCACTTTGCCAAATAAACGCGCATGCGCACTATACAAATGTTATGTACATTTGAAATTTTCACAGGTTAAAAGGTATTTATGGCAACTATAGGTGAAGTGCTTGGGATTGAAATACCATATATGTCCCCACTACAATTTACAGACATATTAATGAACTCTTTTGCTCTTCAAACAGAATCAGTCATTAGAGCAGAAATTGATAAGTTTAATACTGAAGGTGCAGAAAACGAAGTAATTGAAATTTGTCCCGAGGAAGGTATTTATCATCATTTTGAATATTACTGTGGCTTAACAAGTGATGAAGTGATGTTAGATGAAATATTTACCGAGTATTTCCCAAGTTTAAACCGTCGTTCTGCGTTTCAAACCATATATAGTACATACGAAGTAGAATTGCAGTCTCTATGTGTAAGGTATCGAGAAAAACTTGGAGGCAAAAAGTTTAAGAATTATGATGGGATCGGTATATTAAAAGTAAATAATTTTGTAAACCACCGTTTCCCTGCATTAAAAGATTCTCCTGAATGGGAGCAAATAAATAGACTAAGAATATTACGTAATCACTGTGTCCATGACGATGGAAGGGCGTACAAAGCAAATAAAAGAGTTGTTATTGAGATTTTTGAACTTATTAATGCCAATCCAGAGTTATTTCACCATGATGGTGTTATAGGCACTGAAGAGGATGGGACACCTAAAACTTACTCAAATGGTGATCCTTTAAGGACTGGTATTCATGTTCTTTTCGAGGTTGGCTGTCTTGAATTTACAATTAGAGCATTCGAAGCTTATGTCAAAGTTCTAAATGATGCTTTTTCGCAAGCAAGTACATAACAAGAGACTATGGCGTCAATAGTTAATTTTAAGCTTTTGGCGCTTCCCACAA
>NZ_JAJGZS010000057.1:0-1206 GCF_020806285.1 Shewanella sp. 10N.7 | reverse complement strand
TTAACAACAGTCTGTTTCTTTTAGAAACTTATTTGGGTTGTATGGTTAAGTGACTAAGCGTATACGGTGGATGCCTTGGCAGTCAGAGGCGATGAAGGACGTAGTAACTTGCGAAAAGCGTTGGCGAGCTAGTAACAAGCATTTGAGCTAACGATGTCCGAATGGGGAAACCCGGCCACATAAGTGGTCATCATAACGTGAATACATAGCGTTATGAGGCGAACCTGGGGAACTGAAACATCTAAGTACCCAGAGGAAAAGAAATCAACCGAGATTCCCCTAGTAGCGGCGAGCGAACGGGGATTAGCCCTTAAGTCTATGGGGTGTTAGTGGAATGTGTTGGAAAGCACAGCGGCACAGGGTGATAGCCCCGTACATGAAAACTAACCATAGATGAAATCGAGTAAGGCGGGACACGTGACATCCTGTTTGAATATGGGGGGACCATCCTCCAAGGCTAAATACTCCTGACTGACCGATAGTGAACCAGTACCGTGAGGGAAAGGCGAAAAGAACCCCTGTGAGGGGAGTGAAATAGAACCTGAAACCGTGTACGTACAAGCAGTGGGAGCGGTTCTTGAGACCGTGACTGCGTACCTTTTGTATAATGGGTCAGCGACTTACATTTTGTAGCGAGGTTAAGCGAATAGCGGAGCCGTAGGGAAACCGAGTGTTAACTGCGCGTTTAGTTGCAAGGTGTAGACCCGAAACCGAGTGATCTAGCCATGGGCAGGTTGAAGGTTGAGTAACATCAACTGGAGGACCGAACCGACTAATGTTGAAAAATTAGCGGATGACTTGTGGCTGGGGGTGAAAGGCCAATCAAACTCGGAGATATCTGGTTCTCCTCGAAAGCTATTTAGGTAGCGCCTCGAGCGAATACCACTGGGGGTAGAGCACTGTTAAGGCTAGGGGGTCATCCCGACTTACCAACCCTTTGCAAACTCCGAATACCAGTGAGTACTACTCGGGAGACAGACGGCGGGTGCTAACGTCCGTCGTCAAAAGGGAAACAACCCAGACCATCAGCTAAGGTCCCAAAGTTATTGCTAAGTGGGAAACGATGTGGGAAGGCTTAGACAGCTAGGATGTTGGCTTAGAAGCAGCCATCATTTAAAGAAAGCGTAATAGCTCACTAGTCGAGTCGGCCTGCGCGGAAGATTTAACGGGGCTAAGCAATACACCGAAGCTATGGGTTTGCTCTTA
>NZ_JAJGZS010000056.1:0-1411 GCF_020806285.1 Shewanella sp. 10N.7 | reverse complement strand
ATGAGGTGATAATATCACCTCTAACTAGGTGGCCAAATTAACTATGCCACTACACCCGAACTACACGGCAATAAAGTCACCATAGAAACATCTTTAAATAGCTCTGATTATTCCGTAACTATCAATCTTCCAGATAGTATTGAAAATCAATATTTAAATTCGGTTTGGCTGGTTGCTGATAGTCTTGAAAAGCCAACATTCACAGCACCTTTGAAAGTGTTTCATGAAGGTGAGCAGCTGGTAGCTTGGTACAACATCGATGCAGGGCTAGTCCGAAAGCATTTTGTTGTGGTTGGCTTTGGTGAAAGCTGTACACCAAATATAATAAAAGAAGTTTTTTACCAATGAAACATAACAAGCTAATAAATAAGGACAAAAAACAGTTGGCTGTTTTCGTTCCTCAACATTTTAGCCAACAATTTTTTGCCCATTATTAGGGCGTTCTTGACCTGCGGTAGACGATTTTTTAGCAAAAAGAAGTGATATTTTAGTCTAGCCGAGGGAGTAGATAGAACCAAACGCGATGGAAGAAACGCCTATTTTATGGTAGCTTGAAGGCACTTGCTAAGGCTCGTAAAGCGTATCTTTTAAAGAGACCTGCAATTGACTTCAAGTAAAGAAGCGATGCTTCCCTCACGCCGCAGGGGGGCTTCAATTAAGCCCCAAGGGCATGGAATATGAACTCACGGATTGAGTAGCGACAACCTCCTCTCTCCGAAGTAAAGAACAACCCGTTACATGAGACCTACGGCTCATGAACTATGATCGTTAGCAGTATCACAGGAGTAAATATATGAATCGTAATTTGGTAATGTTTGGAACTGCATTAATATTTCTTTCAGGCTGTAGCTCATCCTACAAGCATAATGAATTCCAATCGCCAGAAGTGAAATTAGATCGAAGCGTAGCTGTTTTAATATCAACACCAGAAAATGGTTGGTATGACCAAACGGAATATAGAAATTCTGGTCGAATGACAGCAAATGCAGTTAGAAGTGCCTTTTCTAAGAGTGCTTCAAAAGTAACTATTACTACCGATTGTAAAGGTCAGGAGTGTTTAGAGTCTATTGATCCGAATACATATGGTTACTTTGTTCAACCTATTATCCTGCATTGGGAAGATAGAGCTACAGAATGGTCTGGAAAATCGGACAAAGTAGAAATTCAAATTATTACTTACGATTCAAAGAGTAAAAAAGAGATCGGGAATACAACGTACACAGGCAAAAGCAAGTGGTTAACTTTTGGCGGAGATCATCCTCAGGATCTACTTGAAGAACCAACCCATAAATACGTTGAAAGTTTGTATAAGTAACTGCTAATACGTTGAAAGTTTGTATAAGTAACTGCTAACAAATAAGGATAGGCCGCGCGTAGCCGCGTCCTTATCCCAAGTGTTGAACAAGCCCGA
>NZ_JAJGZS010000055.1:0-2629 GCF_020806285.1 Shewanella sp. 10N.7 | reverse complement strand
TATGAGGTGATAATATCACCTCTAACTAGGTGGCCAAATTAACTATGCCACTACAATCTGCAACATGCCGTTTAAATGTAAATATCGTGGCACTACTTAAGTGTATGTCATAGAAATCTCTCAGGTTATTATTTATTTGACTTAGACTTAGCCTATTGCAGATATATTGATATACCATCCAAATTTTTATAGTATTGCCTATTCTAGCTCGTGATGCTGGGTAACTTTGGGGTATAAATACGAGTTGGCAATCTTGGCATTTATATTTTTTGGTTTTGAATTGAGTAACCCAGCGCCGGACAACACCATTCTCAATCTTTAAGTCCAATATGGTTTTGCTTAATCCATTGGCTTTTTTGAACACGCGCTTACTATGACAGGAAGGGCATTTACTTTTTCTAGAGTATTTCACATGGTCTACAAAGTCATAAAAATCAACCTTACTATCTATGGTTTTAGTTCCATGTTTAATTTTGTTGTACTCCCTTTCCCTTAAGGAAAACCTTTCTTTTAAATAGTCAAAATATGCATAGTTCATTACTTCTTTAATTTCACTATTTGCATACCCATTACGAATGTATTTAGTATAACCGAAGTCTATTTGCTTAGATATGTCATCATTTGTTATATACTCTTCATCAAATTTTCTATTTCCGCTATTAATGTTATTAATGATTGATTTTATATAAAAATAAACAACCATCAGTGCATGGCAATCGTTGTTATTGTAAAGTACAAGGTCAGACTTAAGTCTATTTGAATTATTTAACTCCCAGAGAACTCTTGAAGATATACTATCTTTTCCATTCTTTACTTTACTTGTCCATTCGTAGTTAAGGTGCCTTGCAATATCTTTTAAACTATTTGTATAACAAGGGAAAATTATTTTGTTCCTAAATATACTAAGTAGATTAAAAGATGAAGCAATTATTTTATTTAATTTTTCTTTATAATTCTCATCCAGAAGTTTAATAATTTTCTTGAAGTAATTTATCTCATAGTTTCCATAGTGATAAATGGTAATAAAATTAAATCTAAATATGTAGTCCAAAAACCTCTTGATCATAAGAATCTCATCATCAAGTGAGTTTGCCCAAAAGTGTTTTGTATAAGTTCTATCCCCCTTTTTTATAATGCAACCTATGAGATAATTAGAGTTTTCCTTAGGAAGCCCTTCAATATCTAAGAAAATCTCTACTAGAGAATCCGGAAATTCTACTACCTCATTGACTATTACTTTTTTCTCTCTAATAGCATAGGCTCTCATAGGGAGAATGTAGGCAATAGAGTCTTTTCTTTGATGATCTTTTCTAGCGCGAAACTTGTAAGATAACTGATTAACCGTAAATATACCTCTTTTATTGTAGTTCTTAATTATCTTGTCATTAATCTCTGGGAGAATACTTAAGTTATCGTCTTTTATCGCTGTACGTTTACATGAATCTTGAAATTGACAAATTTTACAATGTGTATTTATTTTAATAGGTGGTTTTGATGTTATATTCTCTATATTGAGTAAAATGGCTTCAATGTCCTTACTTGTCTTTATTAAAGGTACTTTACTTAATCTCAAGTTGCTTTTTAGCACCAATATCCCCTCAATATTACCATCACAAAGACAACCGAATAAGCTACTTATTAAGTTTGCGTTATTAATAATGTGCTTTGGTAATTTTGTTGAGTTTATTACAACAATTGGGTATATAGAGCGCTTTCCATTTTTTACTAGGTTTTTTATATAGTCTATTTTTAATTTAATGCCTTTTGCTATGAAGGTTCCACCTATAAGTATTTCTGTATCATTATAATTTGAATCAATATCGAACTTGGATTTTATATTATTCTTGTGTTCAAATTTAGTTCTGGAATCTTGAGTTAGAGAGCTCTGATGAATATCAAGATCTACTTTACAATTTTCATGTGTTATTTTATAGAACTTGAGCGGGCAGTCAAAATATGAACTAACAACATCACTCTTAATAATTTTACTCATACCATACGACCTTATGATGAACGACTTGATTACTCTCCATAATTATTAGTTCAGTTTGGAGATTGAATCAAACCGTTTGATATATCCTTTAATTTTCATATAGATACTAGGTTTAATGGTTAGAATTCATAGTTTGTCGTTTGTATATGCTTTTTTGACAAACGCCTTCTAAATAGTTCTGTTTCGTGATGATCGGCCATTGATGACAACGGTGGCATTTTGGGCATTTTGCGATACCAGAGGTTATCGGTAACGCAAGAATAAGGCCGAAGAGGTAGTAAATAACAAATATCCAATTACGATTTATCGTCTCAAGTAAGCTTGCATGATTATGCAAGCATGACTTTTGGCTAGAAATGTTAAGAAGTGACAGCTTTTGGGAGTTTTCTGTCACGTTCTCTCAGCGGGTAATCATGAGAAAAAGTACGATGATTCCAGTGGCAAGATCTGCCACTGAGTAATTACGTTGACGCAGAAAGGGGCATAAACGAGTTACCCGTTTATGTGTTGCACTTCATCTATATTGGCTCAATGACTTAAGACCATCACTTCAATCTAATCCATTGCCTGCCGCAGGCTTTTGTGCAGATACATCCAAGACACGCCGTAAACACATCCCTGTGGGCTCTGCGAAAA
>NZ_JAJGZS010000054.1:0-3693 GCF_020806285.1 Shewanella sp. 10N.7 | reverse complement strand
ATAGGGATATGGGAAATGTCATTATGATGTAGGGAACATCATTGACCATGTGATCACGACATTCCGTTCATCCTGAACATCCCTGCGGCAGGCAATGGGTTAAACTGTAGTAATGGACTACTGAAAAAGAGCCAATATAAATTAAGTATAAAGTTGGTGCTGGTAAAACGTTTTGGCCCCAAAACTTGTTAGCAGCTTTAGTTAGTTAATGATTTCTAGATTTGAATAGAATCTAAATCAAAGTCGTGGCGCTTCGCCCACACCAGACTAAAAGGGAGTGAACTGCGACTCCCTCTTAGAACACCCCGCAGCTCCGGCGAAATTTAAACAGCAAAATTTCCAACGGAGAATGATCCAGCTTTAAACTTCATTTTGAGTCCGCTTCTGCAAGCTACAAAATCACTAACGCTTACGATGGGGCGTCCCTTCCCCTCGAAAGCTAGCCAGACATCCTTGTCTGGACTCACGCGATTTTCTTACTTTCCTCAATTCAAATGGAGTCTTTTAAATGTAAGTTCTACTAGCTTGAGTTCTTTAAATTATCACCAATGCTGTCAAATCGAAGAGACAATAAACCCAGTGTAGATGCGTTCAAGACCTTCGAAAATATGGATGTTTTCGCAGAGCCCACAGGGATGTGTTTACGACGTGTCTTGGATGTATCTGCACAAAAGGCCGCTTTTTCACATCCATGTGATCGCGACATTCCGCTCATCCTGAACATCCCAGCGGCAGGCAATGGGTTAAATTGTAGTAATGGACTACTGAAAAATTAAGTATAAAGTTGGTGCTGGTAAAACGTTTTTGCCCAAAGTTTGTTAGCTTTATATGACTGTATGGATATACAGTTATAATTAAAAAGCAGCAATTGACAGCACTTGCTTCTCGCTATGTAAAAGCAAAAATTCTCGGATTTACCATCCGAACAAATATATACCATTGAAAAATAACTATTTTATCACAGAGGAAGTTTACATAACGACCCAAGTTAATTCTCGGTTATCTCAATTCTCGGTTTTATCCACTATTTAGTCGATTGATTTAAATTATGCTGGCTGTTAAGTTATTAAAATTATTAATAAATTAAGCTAAAAAGTGGTTGAGTTTTGGTAAGTGGCCTAGGGTGTTTATCGGAATTCTCGCTAATAAGCTGTTCTTGACCTGCGGTAGACGATTTTTTAGTAAAAAGAAGTGATATTTTAGTCTAGCCGAGGGAGTAGATAGAACCAAACGCGATGGAAGAAACGCCTATTTTATGGTAGCTTGAAGGCACTTGCTAAGGCTCGTAAAGCGTAGCTTTTAAAGAGACCTGCAATTGACTTCAAGTAAAGAAGCGATGCTTCCCTCACGCCGCAGGGGGGCTTCAATTAAGCCCCAAGGGCATGGAATATGAACTCACGGATTGAGTAGCGACAACCTCCTCTCTCCGAAGTAAAGAACAACCCGTTACATGAGACCTACGGCTCATGAACTATGATCGTTAAGCGGTTAATCAAATTTTGTGAGTAATTTGAATATCTACGTTCATAAAGTTCGGGTAAAATATCAAAAATTTTAAATAGAGTTCAAATTTAGTGAAATCAATAGATTTATTTTCTGGCGCAGGTGGTTTGTCATGTGGTTTAGGAATGGCAGGGTTTACACCAATTCTTGCTAATGAGCTAATAGCAGCCCATGCGAATACTTATCAAATTAATAACGAAAATACTTCTGTAATTGTGGGTGATGTAAGGCAAGTTTGTGAAACTAATTTAAAAAGCAAACTAGGCTTGAAAAAGGGGGAGCTTGATTTACTAGCGGGAGGCCCTCCTTGCCAAGGTTTTTCTGTCAACGCGCCTATAAGAGATTTAGATGATGAGCGTAATCATTTGTTTAAAGATTTTTTGAGAGTAGCTAATGAATTATTGCCTAAAGCTATATTAATTGAAAACGTTCCCGGAATAGTTTCTTTAGGTAAAGGAACTGTTGTTAAACAGATATACAAGGAGCTCGAAAGTTTAGGGTATTCTGTTCAACATAAAATTTTATTCGCAGGGCATTATGGGGTTCCGCAAACAAGGTTTAGAACAATAATAATTGCTGTAAAAGGTAACATTGGTATTTCATTCCCAGAGCCAGAATATGACTCAAAGGCTGTTGCAAACTTTGCGGGTGCAAGAGAACTGTGTATTCATTTATCACCTCTTTTTTCTCAAGATTTATTACCACAAACAACAGTTAGCGATGCTATTTCAGATTTACCTGAAATACAAAGTGGCTCAAAAAACCCTCCAATGAAATATCTTAATGAAGCAAAGGGCAGTTACCAAAGCTTTCTACGTAATGGCTCTAATTTGATACATAACCATTCTTGTAATGGTTTAGGTAAAATAAATCTAGATCGTTTGAAACATATTCCTCAAGGAGGAAATTGGACTAATATCCCACACGAAATGTTACCTAAAGGAATGCAAAGAGCGCGAAGAAGCGACCATACCAAAAGGTATGGCCGGCTTCACCCAGAAGGTATGTGCTCAACAATATTAACCAAATGTGATCCACACTGGGGAGCGTTTATTCACCCTGAACAGGATAGAGTTCTATCAGTCAGAGAGGCTGCAAGAATCCAATCTTTTCCTGATAGCTATCATTTTACTGGAACAATCCCGCAACAGTACGAACAAGTAGGGAACGCTGTACCGCCTTTTTTAGCGAAAAAAATTGGTGAAGAAATAATAAAGATAATTGGATGAAAAATGATAGATAGACCTAAGAATGACATTGTTGAAATCTTTGGGTATGCCCCAGATGATTTAACTAAACAAGCAAGAACTCTTTGGAACTTAGGAGCTTGCCCTTTTATAAATAAATCATGTACAAAGTCTAATAGCGAACAAACTGTTGTCTACGGTACTTGTAGCGTAACTACTACTTTTGGTGATTGTATTATTTGCCCAAACAGAATTTATGAAAACAAGTACCAATCTCTAAAAAAAGTTGCGATTGATGCTTTTGGAAGTGATATTGAGTTTTTAACATTTGAAGAATTCATCCCTAGGCGGTTTTCAGTCGATGAATGTATTGTTGCGCTTGGACAAAACTCCGGAAAAGAAGTAAAGCTTGGAAATAAGCTATCTATGGATTGGGTGTTAGCAAAGGTAAAGAATGGTGAGCTTATTGAGTATGTTGGTATTGAAGTTCAAAGTATTGATATAACAAATAACTACCGAGACAACTGGTATGCTTATAAAAATCTAAATGAAAATACCACTATCATTCCAAGATCTGAGCATGGACTTAATTGGGCTAATGTACACAAAAGACTTATACCTCAATTAATTCGAAAAGGCTTGATATATGCCAAGTCGGATCTAGTATCCAGCGGATTATATTTTGTTTTACCCGATATTGTGTACAAAAAGTTTGAAGATGTAATTGGGAATGATATTCCACTAGTTGATCATAAAGCAGCCGATGTACTTACGGTTCATACCTATAAATTATCTGATAATGTTGAGCACGGTGCTCAAAGAAGTATTTTGATTGAGCGAGAATTGCGCTTTGAACTAGAAGAGTTTTCTCGACGCTTTATTTCAGGGGCAAATTTACCATCAGGAGAAGAACTGGATAACGCTGTTCGTAAAGTGCTAGGAACCGCTTAACAAGAGACTATGGCGTCAATAGTTAATTTTAAGCTTTTGGCGCTTCCCACAA
>NZ_JAJGZS010000053.1:0-4687 GCF_020806285.1 Shewanella sp. 10N.7 | reverse complement strand
AAATCAAAGTCGTGGCGCTTCGCCCACACCAGACCAAAAGGGTATCAACAGCAATACCCTCTTGGAACACCTTGCTGCCCCAACGAAAAATGCTGAAAAACGCATGTTTTCAACGGGGATTGAGCCAGCTTTAGACTTCGTTTGATTACTGCTTCGGCCTTATTCGAAAATCACTAACGCTTACGATGGGGCGTCCCTTCCCCTCGAAAGCTAGCCAGACATCCTTGTCTGGACTCACGCGATTTTCTTACTTGCCTCAATTCAAATGGAATCTTTTAAATGTAAGATCTACTAGCTTTAGCTCTTTAAATTATCACCAATGTTGTCAAATCGAAGAGACAATAAACCCAGTGTAGATGCAGCAGCGAGCTTCTGACTGCCAAGGATGGCGGGAATGTCATTATTTGTCGGGAACAAATATGACCAAAACATGGCGAAGTTTCACAGTGCGAAACGCTTTGAGCGTGAGGCATGGATGCCGAACTGGCCGTTTAACATGGATGCTTATGTTGAAATCAAGAGTAGGCGTGTCTTGGATGTATCTGCACAAAAGGTCACTCTTTCACATCTGACCCATAGGGATATGGGAAATGTCATTATGATGTAGGGAACATCATTGACCATGTGATCGCGACATTCTGTTCATCCCTGCGGCAGGCAATGGATTAAATTGCAGTCATGGACTACTGAAATTGAGTCAATGTAAATGAAGTATAAAGTTGGTGCTGGTAACTCGTTTATGCCCCATTATGAGCCAGTGCCAAATTGAATTTGATTTCTACTTCCGTAATTAGACTTACTTTTCTTAATGACTAGCACTCTAACTATATGGCCAATTTTGCTAATCCACTACACTTCTGAACGATAGTCATAAGCTTGCGATTTAGGCGTGATAATTAAGTGGCCACAGGTATCGGGGTTAAGCTTTGGGTGATCGATGCCGTCATCATCTTTATGGGTTTTAATAAACCAATAGCATTCAACAAAATGCGAGACAATGTCATTTTTCGGCGGGATCACCCAGCCTTTCATGCGTTAACCTTTGGCGTACAAGCCTCGTCTGCGCAACATTCGTTTTGTAAAAAGCCAATCACAGATTCGAGCTGCTCAAATTCGGCCACGCAAAATAAAGTACGGCCTTCACGTCGCTGCGAAATCAAGCCTGCAGAGGCCAAACTAGAGATGTGGTGAGATAACGTCGAACCAGGAATAGCTAAAGACTCCTGTAATCCACCGACAGCAATGCCCTGATAACCCGCGCGAACCACTTTATTATAAATGGTAAGCCGTGTTGGATGACCCAGTTCTTTCAATGCTTTAGCGATAGTCTCAATTTCCATAACCATACCTTTTGTAAATTATATTTCGATAATACTAGAAATATCTTGATCTATCCAGTTTAAAGAAATATATTTCGATTATTCTAGAAGTATAGTTAGTTAGGTGTAAATGATGTTTGATTCTAACTTCATCAATATGGATATGCTCATGGAAACCCTCGACATGTTTATGTTCTTAGCCGTTGAGCTAACCATTTTATTTTTGGCGATCAGCTATTTTGTCGGCGTATTGCAGCTATACATTCCACCGACAAAAATTCAACGTATTTTGAGTAGTAAAGGCGGTCGTGGGTACATTGTCGCTGGTTTTCTGGGGGCAATAACCCCGTTCTGTTCCTGCTCGACCATCCCTTTTTTAAAAGGACTATTAAGAGCAAAAGCAGGGTTTGGCACCATGATGGTGTTCTTGTTTGCAAGTCCTTTGCTAAACCCAATTATCATTGGTTTATTTGCGGTGACATTTGGTCTTAAAGTGACTCTGTTCTACTTTGTGATGGCAATGGGCGTATCAGTTATTGCTGGTTATACCCTTGAAAAACTTGGCTTTGAGAAATATGTGAAACCTGAAGCTTATATCGCCCCTGAGTCAAAAGGCTGTGGGAGTGGATGTGGTGGTAAAGCTAAAGAAGTCAGTAAATGGCGCAAAGTATGGAACAGCACATGGGCAGATTTTAAAACCGTTTTACCGTACTTATTAGGCGGTATTGCGATTGGCTCATTAATCTATGGTTTTATGCCAACCGAGTTTGTGGCCAGTTTTGCTAGCGAAGATAACCCATTTGCCATTCCTGTAGCTGCGGTCATTGGTATTCCTTTATACATCCGAGCTGAAGCGGTAATTCCATTAAGCGCTGCATTAGCGGCAAAAGGGATGGGACTAGGTGCGGTAATGGCGCTGATTATTGGCAGTGCAGGTGCCAGCTTAACTGAAGTCATCTTGCTTAAATCAATATTTAAAAATCAAATGATTGCCGCGTTTTTAGTGGTCATTATAGCGATGGCGATTGGTGCAGGCTTGTTGTATCAGTTTATTTTTTAAGCTCATTTTATGATAAAGCACTCAACACAGGTTAATCGCCGTGTTGAGTGCTTTACTCTTTTTTGCTCTTTTTTTTAATGTCTTGTTTATTCGCTTTGCTCTGAGCAAGCGGTAAACGTCTCGGCTGAAACGCCCAATTCTCCGGAAAAGTTTTCGACTAAACAGGCTGTGGTTTTCTCATCATCTTCATCTTGCATATGTTTTTCTACGCAAGTTCGCATCACTGAGCGAAACACCGATTCAACCTTGGCTTCTGACTGATTGGTACAACTGGCCATATTGGCAAATTCACCTTCTGCTTTCATTTGATTGACCGACATATCAATCATGAGATTCATTTGTTCAGGGCTGATAGTGGCAGCATTGCTCGAGGGCGCTATTGATAACGACAATAGTAATAGGGGTAAAATAATCGCGGCTTTCATGTATTAATCCTTTAATGTAATGTCCATATTGATGGTAAGAAATGAAACCTAAGATAAAGTCAGTCACTGATTCATCTTAGTAGAACTTGCATCATCATTTAAAGATAGCAGCATTCATTTGTTGATTGAACCAGCGATTGAACCAGCGATTGAACTATCGATTAAGTAAGAGTAAATAGCCAATTAACACTTTGTCTTGAATAACGGGAAACATTGATGAAATCAATCATGGAGTATCTACGGCTGATATTATTTGTCAGTGGTGTACTGCTTGGAGTGCAAGTGCCTGCATTTGTCGATCAATATGGTCAGCGACTTCAAGCCCATACCCAAGAAGCCAAGCTCAGCCTGGATGAATTTCAGCGTGATGCCGACCGATTTTTTGCTGGCGATATCCAAAAGTTAATTAGCCACTATCAGCAAAACCCAGATCAAGTGATTAATGCCGGTGGCGACAGTATTGAAGCGATTTATCAACGCTATCAATTGCTCAATGGCGCACTGAATCAGTTTAATCAAACGGCTTACAGTCGCTTTGAACAAGTGGCTTTTGAGCCAATGGAAGATATTAGGCAAGAAGTATGGAATAACTTTAGCCATACAATCATGCTAGATACGCGGGCAATTGCTATTGGATTAGTATTGGGTTTTCTACTGTCGTTAATCTGTGAACTATGTTTAGTGGGTTGTGGCAAAGGTTGTAAACATGCTTATCGAGCCCTAAAACCGAAAGGGCAATCAGCCCTTAAATCTGAGCAGGACTAACCCATTCAATGACTTTTAATCCGGTCATTATGATTGTTATTTTAATTGTTATTTTCATTGTTATTTTGATTGTGACTGTCATTAACCATACAAACCCTCGGTGTTTGTGATGGCCATTTCGCTTTATGCTAGCGCTTAACTAATTAACAGTTCATTTTAATATTACTTTTAAACGTAAATCGAAAGATAAGGATTCCCCATGATAGAACAAGGACAAGCTTTACCCGCTGGTACATTAAGCGAACTGACTGATGATGGCATGCTAAACCATAATGTAAGTGAATTTTTCGCCGCTAAAAAAATCGTGCTGTTTGCTGTACCGGGCGCGTTTACACCAACTTGTTCAGAAGCGCATTTACCGGGCTTTGTAGTATTCGCTGACCAACTTAAAGCCAAAGGCGTGGATTTAATTGCCTGTGTGTCAGTTAACGATGCCTTTGTCATGAAAGCATGGGGCGCAGCACAAAATGCATCTGAGCTCACCATGCTAGCTGATGGCGATGCAAGCTTTACCAAAGCATTAGGCTTAGACATGGATACCGCAGGATTTGGCGGCGTACGTTCACAACGCTATGCCATGGTTGTAGATAACGGTGTGGTGACCACTTTGAATGTAGAAGCACCAAAGTCGTTTGAAGTGAGTACAGCAGAAGCGATATTAGCAGCGTTATAAATGGCGCTAGTTTGACTCACTTTTATACTGTTGATTTCATGTCGATTATTTAAAGATACAATCGCAGGGTTCCACCCTGCACTGGCCAAAAGGGAGTGAACGGTTACTCCCTCTTGGATCTCCCACCCGCTCCGAATAAGTGCTGTTTCCTCGACGATAAAAGTGAATTAGCTAACGCTTCAGATGCGTCATCCATGGCTTAACTGAAGCTATGTTGGCATCCATGCCAACCTCACGCGAATTCACTTAATCGTCTCGGGCACTTCTCACGGAGACCATTGAGCCCGATAGTTCATATGAAGTTACTGACTCAAAGAGTTCCCTTCGTAAGCGTTAGGGTTTTTCAAATAAACATGAAGCTTGCTCGCTTTGAAAGAGTCATTTCGAAGGGGTATTGTGGCTTAATGAATCTATACACCGATATGGGGTAAACTCCCCTTAAGAT